>DASZOG010000038.1:0-4815 GCA_035550895.1 Acidimicrobiales bacterium | reverse complement strand
CACAGCGGCTCGTCGGACGTCCGCAGCCCGACGTCAGCGCGGCCCAACCAGGACACTGCCCACGCGGCGTGTGCGGTGGACAGCTCGTCCCGCTCGCCAGGCGCGACGCGGTGTTCGGCGAACTGCCGCACCGGCTCCAGCATCGAGTACCGCGTGCCGTCGCCGGCGGAGCGGGCAATGACGAGGGAGTGGTCCACGAGCGCCGTGAGCGTGTCCACGACATCCCTGACCGGCTCGCCGATCACCGCAGCAGCGGCGGGAGCGGTCCATCCCCCAGCGAACACCGACATTGCCCGGAGCACCCGTTGCTCGTTCGTGGAGAGAAGGTCGTACGACCAGCCCACGGCCGCCTCGAGCGAGCGATGGCGCTCCACGGAACGGCGATGGTCCGCCAGCTCGTCCAAGCGCCCGGCGACGTCGGCCAGGAGCTCATCCGGGCTGCGGGCCACGCTTCTCGCCGCGGCGATCTCGATCGCGAGCGGTAGGCCGTCGAGCCGGGCGCACAGCTCGCCGATCGCCGCCACCGCCGAGGGCTCCTGCAGAGGCGGTGCGCCCGCGGCCGCCGCTCGATCGAGGAACAGGTCGACGGCTGCGCTCTCCACACCGGTCGCCAGGGGGCGGACGGGGACGACCCGCTCGCCCTCGACGCCGAGGCGCTGCCGACTCGTCGCCAGCACGGAGACGTTGGGTGCACGGCTCAGCACGGCGCGCAGCAAGTCGCGCGTCGCGGTGGCGACGTGCTCGCAGTTGTCCAACACGAGGAGGACCTGCTGCGGGCGGAGCACATCGACGATCCGCTGCTGCAGATCGGCGCCGATGCCTTCTTCCACCTGGAGCGTCGCGGCCAGCGCGCCGGCGACGGCGGTGCCGTCGGAGACGGACGCCAGCTCGCAGAGGTGCACGCCGTCGGCGTAGCGGTCGGCGACCCGTGCGGCCACGTGGAGGGCGAGGCGTGTCTTGCCCACACCGCCGGGCCCGGTCAGCGTGACGAGGCGCGCCTCGGCGAGGTGCCCGGCGACGTCCGCCAGTTCCACCTCCCGCCCGAGGAAGGAGTTCCCTGGCAGGCCGACCGCCGGAGCGAGGCGCGACTCGTGGCGCAGGATCTCGCCCTCGACTGCGCGCAGCACGGGTGACGGTTCGACGCCGAGCTCGTCGCCGAGGCGGCGGCGGAAGTGCTCGTAGAGGCGGAGGGCATCGACGGCGCGGCCCTCCCGGGCGAGCGCCCGCATCCGCACCGCCACGGGCCGCTCGCGGTAGGGATGTTCGTCCTGCACACCGGCGGCGGCCTCTTCGGCCTCGCGATAGCGGCCGGTGCCGAGCAGCAGCATCGCCCGCTCCTCCTCGGCGGCGGCGCGTAGCTCGTCGAGTCGCGCCGCGCCGGCCGCGAGGGCGGCAGCGTCGGCCACGTCTCCGAACGCCCGTCCGCGCCAGAGAGCCAGCGCCTCCTCCATCCGGGACAGCGCTGCCACCGATCCTTCCTCGTTCGACCGGGTCTGCTCGAGCAGCGCCTCGAAGCGGGCCGCGTCGACCTCGTCGGCGGAGCAGACCAGGCGATAGCCGGCGGCGTCACCGACGAGGCCGGCTCCGAGGGCCTCGAGCGCCCGCCGCAGCCGGTGAGCCTGCGACTGGAGCGCGGCGGACGGGTTCTCGGGCAGCTCGTCGCCCCACATCGCCTCGACGAGCTCGGCCGCCGGCACGACCCGTCGGGGGCGCGACGCGAGAAGGGCGAGCAGGACCCGCTGGCGCCGGCTGCGGAAGGAGATCTCCGTGCCGTCCGCGCCGCGGAGAGCCACTGGGCCGAGCAGCAGAATGCCTGGCGCGTTGCGCACGTCGGGTTCGTGGGGCACGCGCACCTCGGATGGAAGCGAAGTGGAAGTGGGCGGCGTCATTCTTCTCCGCAACGAGGAACGGAGGCTGCCATGTTCGACCTGGACGAGTTCGTGGACCAGTGCAAGCAGGCGCTCGGCGGGGATCAGCCGCGGACGGCGGTCAAGGAGGTGCTCGCGCGGGCCGTGTCCTCGCCGGACTCGGTCGACAAGGCACTGCCGGCGTCGCGGGCGCAGATCGTGCCGCTGTACGCGACGGACGAGCTGACCGTCCTGCACGTCGTGTGGGCGCCGGGGATGCGCTTCCGCCCGCACAACCACCTGATGTGGGCGGCGATCGGGGTCTACGGCGGCCAGGAGGACAACACCTTCTACCGGCGCGTCGGCGGCGGGCTAGCGCTCTCCGGCGGCAGAGAGCTGCGTGCACGCGACGTCGCCCTGCTCGGTGACGACGCGATCCACGCCGTGAGCAATCCGCGCCGGTCCTACACCGCGGCGATCCACGTCTACGGCGGCGACATCACCAGGCGTCCCGGGCGGATGGAATGGGATGAGGAGACCGGCGCGGGGATCCCGTTCGACTTCGAGCGCACGAGCCGCTACTTCGACTCCTTCAACGTCGCCCCAGCTGGCTGAGCGTGCGGTGATCCGCCGACGGCTTGCCGCCGGTCAGAGCCAGCCGCGCTTCTTGAAGACGGCGTACAACACGAGACACGTGATCGCCATGAGGAGGAGCGCGAACGGATAGCCGTGGGCCCACCCCAGTTCGGGCATGTGCTCGAAGTTCATGCCGTAGATCGTTCCGATGAGGGTGGGCGCGAAGAGGATGGCGGCCCACGCGGAGATCTTCTTGACCTCCTCGTTCTGGACGTTGCTGGCTTCCCCGAGCCGGCGCATCTCCTCGTTCTGCTGCTGGGCGACGAGTGTCGCGTTGACCGTGAGCATGTCCCGCAACGCCTGGCGGAACTCGTCGACGCGCTCGACGATCTGGGTGAGGTGGTCCTCGACGTCACGCAGGTAGCGCTGGAGCTCCTCGTCCACGTGGTACTTCACGAACCCCGCACCCAATGCGCCGATCATGTTGGTCAGCGGTCGCGTCGCCCGCTGGAAGTCCGCCACCTCCCGGGACAGCTCGTAGATCCGCTGGGAGACCCGTGGTTCACCGCAGAAGACCTCCACCTCGATCTCGTCGATGTCGTTGCCGACACCGGCGACGACGGGGTAGTAGCCGTCGACGACCTTGTCGAGCACCGCGTAGAACACGGCCTCCGGCCCCCGCCGGAGGAGCTCCGGCTGGCCTTCGAGGCGGTGGCGGACCGAGCCGAACTCGGGCGCTTCACTGTGGCGGACCGTGATGACGAACCGCGGGCCGACGAAGACGTGGACCTCTCCGAACTCGACCTCCTCCGTGGCGTCCAGGTAGCGAGCCGGCCGGAGCACGACGAACAGCGTGTCGCCGTACCTCTCGATCTTGGGCCGCTGATGGGCGTGGATGGCGTCCTCAGCCGCCAAGGGATGCAGCTCGAACTCGGCGGCGAGGGACTCGACCTCGTGTTCCTCGGGACGGTAGAGGCCGATCCACGCCATCCCGTCCGGGTGGCGACGGAGGCTCTCGAAGGTCTCGGTCAAGGACTGTGGAGATTCGACGCGTGCGCCGTCGACGTAGATCGCGCTGTCGACGATCCGCGACTGCCGCTGGTCCAGGGGCTTGTCCGGGATGGCCAACCCGTCGTCGTGGCTCGCGTCCCGCCGGCGTGCTGCTGGCCGATGTCCACGGACCAGGGAGCGGATGCTCGGTCGGCGACGGTCAGGGGCCACGCCCGATGTCTACCGCTGCTCGGACCGTCGAACGCGCCGCGTCGGAACGTCGCGCTGGCTTTTCGACGGTCAGGCACCGAACGCCTCCGGGCGAGGGCCGAATGGCCCTACCGACGTCCGGACGGCGGAGTGATGCTCGCCTTGGAAGGAGGTGCGACATGAAGGTCCGTACGGCTTACGAAGAGACGCGCTCCGCCATCCACTGGTTCATCGCAGGCGGCATCTTCCTCGCGGCGATGCTCGGCATGTGGTGGCTCGTCGAAGAGACCAACGAGGAGGGCACCCACGACGCAGAACTGCTGCCCTTCTTCGCGCTGATCCCTCTGGCGATCGGCGCCTATCACCTCGTCCGGTCCCACTACCGCCACGGGTAACCGCTCACGTTGGTGGAGACGATGGGACTCGAACCCACGACTTCCTGCCTGCAAAGCAGGAAAAGCCCTGGTCAGGCCGTGTTTCTGCGTGCCATTTCGTATCACTGAGCAGGGCCAACGCGACTCCGGCGCGGACGGGTTGGCACCCGTTTGGACAGGCTGGCGCGCACCGGATTGATACATCCGTGATACGGCTCGGAGGGGCAATGTGGATGCCACGCGTGGTCTGGCCGACCGGCATCTGACGCGCCGCGCCCGCGCCGACTCGTCCGACGGCCTGGCCTCCTGCACTGCGCGATAGGCCAGTGCCACCTGGCATCGAGCGCTGCGGCATGTATCAGGCGTGTGTGCCCTCATCACCATCGTTCTCCGCCACGCCGATGTGCGCGACCCCGACCTCCCGGCCAACACCTCACCTGCGCCCGTGCCCTGCGCGAACTCGGCCGCGTCCGCGCCGTCACCGTCGACGCCGCCGGAACCTCCATCAACCTCGTCACACGCTGCGACCCCCACCAAGCGCGGATCCTCGCCGCGGGCGACGTCGACACCAGCACCTCAACCGCGCCCACATCTACTGAACCCTCGAACCCGCCGATGTAGGGGAAACACACTTCCACGCGCGTGAGGACCGGGACGCCCTGACGCACTTCTCGCTCGGAGCGTCCGACCTCAACCACCACGGCTGGTACGCGCACGATGGCGACGCTGATCGTTTCCGCTTGATCTCGGGATTCTCAGAGACCGGCCCGATCTCGCTGCGCCGACAGGAGATCGAGTTCCCCGCGATGCGACTAGAT
>DASZOG010000037.1:0-13576 GCA_035550895.1 Acidimicrobiales bacterium | reverse complement strand
CGCGCTGTGTGAGCCCGAGGTTGCCGCCTTCCACGACCATGCGGACGCGCAACTCGTCCCCGTTGACCCGCAGCGCGTCGTTGGCCCGGTCGCCCACGTCGGCGTGCGTCTCGTGCGCGGACTTGACGTATGTGCCGATGCCGCCGTTCCACAGCAGGTCGACCGGCGCGCGGAGGATGGCCGAGATCACCTCGTGTGGCGTCAGCGTCTCGCCCTCGACGCCGAGGCGCGTGCGCATCTGCGCCGACAGCGGGATCGCCTTCGCCGAGCGGGGGAAGATGCCGCCTCCCTCGGAGAGCGCGGAGCGGTCGTAGTCGTCCCAGCTCGAGCGGGGCAGCTCGAACAACCGCTTGCGCTCCGCGTACGCGCGCGCCGGGTCGGGATCCGGATCGAGGAACACGTGCCGGTGATCGAACGCGGCGACGAGCTTCAGGTGCGGGCTGCGGAGCATCCCGTTGCCGAACACGTCCCCCGACATGTCGCCGATGCCGACGACGGTGAGCTGGTCGCGGTCGGCGTCGATCCCGAGTGTCCGCGCGTGGCGGCGGACGCTCTCCCACGCGCCGCGCGCCGTGATCCCCATCTCCTTGTGGTCGTAGCCGGCGCTCCCCCCGGAGGCGAACGCGTCACCGAGCCAGAACCCGTACCGCGCCGAGATCTCGTTGGCGACGTCGGAGAACGTCGCCGTGCCCTTGTCGGCAGCGACGACGAGATACGCGTCGTCACCGTCGTGGCGGACGACGGACGGCGGCGGGACGACTGCGCCACCGACGACGTTGTCCGTCACGTCGAGCAGGCCGGCGATGAAGTCCCGGTAGCAGGCTTCGGCCTCGTCGCGCAGCGTCATCGCCTCGTGCATCCCGTGCCGGCGCTTGACGACGAAGCCACCCTTCGCCCCGACGGGCACGATCACCGCGTTCTTCACCATCTGCGCCTTCATCAGGCCGAGCACCTCGGTGCGGAAGTCCTCGAGCCGATCGCTCCAGCGGATCCCGCCGCGGGCCACCGGCCCCCCGCGCAGGTGCACGCCCTCCACCCGCGGGGAGTAGACCCAGATCTCGAACTTCGGCCGGGGCTGCGGCAGGTCCGGGATCGCCGTCGGATCGAGCTTGAAGCTGATCACCGGCCGGTGGCCTCCGCCTGGAACGTCGCCCGCGGGCCGGTAGACGTTCGTCCGCGACGTCGCCTCGACAAGGGTCAGGAAGCTACGCAGGATGCGGTCCTCGTCGAGGCTCGGTACCTCGTCGAGCGCGGCGCGCACGCGCTCCGTGAGCTCGGCGGCTCGTGTGTCCCGATCGTCCGCGCCGACGTCGGGGTCGAGGCGCGCCGCGAACAACGCGACGAGATCGCGCACGATCGGAGGGTGGTCGCCGAGCGTCTCTTCGACGTACGTCGGGCTGAACGGCAACCCGATCTGGCGGAGGTACTTGGCGTACGCCCGCATGATCGACACCTCCCGGCCGGAGAGGCCGGCAGCGAGGACGAGCCCGTTCAGGCCGTCGCTCTCGAGCTCGCCGCTGTGCAGCGCGGAGAAGGTGGCACTGAACTCGTCACGCCGCCCGCTGTCCTCGAGGTCGGTGCTGGCCGGCGTACGGAGGCCGATGTCGTACCGCCACACGCTCGGGTGGCCGGGCCGGCGGATCTCGAACGGCCGCTCGTCCACGACGCTCGCCCCGAGGTGCTCGAGCAGCGGCAGGACAGCGGACAGCGTCATCGGGTCGCCGGGGCGGAGGAGCACGAAGCGCACCTCCCCCGGAGCGGCGCCCAACGGCCGTTCGAGGTTCGTGACGAGCACCTCCCCGGCGTCGAGGCGGCGGATCCTCTCGATGTCGTCCGCCGCGGCCTGCGGCGTGTAGGTCTCGCGGTACGTGGCCGTGAACGCGTCGGCGAACTCGGCGAACGCGGCGAGACCCCGGTCCTCGCCGTGGCGGGTGACCAGCTCGGCGCGCAGGTCGTCGGACCAGTCGCGGGCGATCGCCGCCAACCGCCGCTCGAGCGCGCCCGTGTCGATCGAGCGGGGCGCGTCGGGCGCGAGCTGGATCCGGGCATCGATCCTGGCCAGCGCGCCGGTGCCCATCGCCGCGTCGTGCTCGCTGGCGACGCCACCGAACGCCTCCTCCATCGCGGCGACCATCTGCTCGGCGCGCGCGGTGCTGAACCTGTCGCGGGGCAGGAACACGAGGCATGACACGAAGCGGGCGAAGTCGTCGCGCCGCACGAACAGACGGACCTGCCTCCGGTCCTGTAGGTCGAGGATGCCGGTGACGATGTGCTCGAGCTCGTCGACCGACATCTGGAACAGCTCTTCGCGCGGATACGACTCGACGATGTCCCGCAGCCGGCGCCCGCTGTGGCTCTCCGGGACGAAGCCGGTGCGGTCGATGACGGCGAGGACCTTGTCGCGGATCAGCGGGATCTCGAAGACGCTGTCGCGACTCACGCGTGCGGCGTAGAGCCCGAGGAACCGCCGCTGCCCGACGACGCGTCCGCCCTCGTCGAACCGCTTGACGGCCACGTCCTCGAGGTAGTCGCTGCGGTGGATGTCGCTCCGGCGATTGGCGGTGGTGACCAGGAGGACCGATCGCTCGAGGAGCTTCGCCCGCGCCTCGGGCGGTAGCTCGCCGAGGTTGCGCGGCTCCTGGCTGCGGCGGTCGTCGCGCAGGATGCCGAGTCCCGTGCCGGTGATCGGGGCGAGCAGCTCGTCGGCCGTCCCGTCATCTGTGGGCGGCCCGGCGTCGAGGCGGAACTCGTATTCGCGGTAGCCGAGGAACGTGAAGTGGTCGTCCGCCAGCCAGCGGAGGAACTCGGCGGCGCGCCGGGCCTCGGACGCGCCGGTCGGTGACGGCTGCTGCTCCACCTCCTCGGCGATGGCCAACGCGGTGGAGCGCATCGTGGGCCAGTCCTCGACCGCGACCCGCACGTCGTCGAGCACGGTGAGCAGGTGCTGGCGCAGCTCCTCGCGCCGCTCCGGCGCGAGCCGGTCGACCTCGAGGTGGATCCAGGCCTCGTTCGCCCCACCGTCACCGGCGCAGGCGGCCAGATCGCCGTCGTCATCGCGGCGGACGTCGAGCATCGGGTGGACGACGAGGTGGATGCCGAGCCCGGCGGCGTTGATCGCCACCCGTACCGAATCGACGAGGAACGGCATGTCGTCGGTGACGATCTGGACGACGGTGTGCGGCGAGGACCAGCCGTGTTCGGTCTGGCCCGGGTTGATCACCTGGACCGCAGGCGTCTCCGGTGGCCGCTGGCGTGCCAGCCGGAGATGGGCGAGGGCCATGCCGAGCAGGTCGCGCGGCTCGTGCGCCTCGAGATCGGCCGGCGCGACGTGGGCGAAGTAGCGCGGCAGCAGCTCGGCGAACAGGCGCGCCTCGTCGCCGATGAGACAACCCGCGGCCAACTTGCGGACCGGCGCCAGCAGGGCCTCGACGTCGGTGGCACTCGGCGTGGCCATGTCCCGTCTCCCTCGCCGTCCTATCGCGGCCCGGCGCCGTTGCCGGGCTCGGACGGTGGTTCCGGTCCCGGATCGTAGAGCGGTCGGCTCGTGCCGTCGCTCTCGCCCGCGGGCAGACTGGTCCGCGACCCGCGGGAGGGACATGACCTACAACACGACGGGCCGGGTGGTGCACGACGCCGACGCCCACATCATGGAGACCCCGAACTGGCTGCGCGACCACGCCGATCCCGCGCTGCGCGAGCGGATCCCGCCGTTGCGCTACCCCGGCGGGAACGAGCTCCGCCAGACCGGCGACCCGGACGAGCAGCAACGCGACCTCGACACGACGTTCGCCCGGCTCGCCGAGCGCCACCGCTCGACCGAATACCGCGCCAGCGAGTCCACCGAGATCATGGCGCGGAAGAACTTCGCCGCGACCGGTTCCTTCCTCGCGGAGGACCGATCGCGGGCGCTGGACCTGCTCGGCTTCGCCAGCCAGCTGGTGTTCAACACGTTCCACAACCGCCGGCTGCGCGACTGGGAGCACAGCAGCGACCTCGAGCTCGCGCTCGGTGCGGCGCAGGCGCACAACCGCGGGATCGTGGAGTTCTGCGCGGCTGATGTGCGGTTGCTGCCGACGTGCTACGTGCCGCTGTGCTCGCTCGAGCACGCGGCGTCGATGGCCTCCGAGTCGATCGAGATGGGAGCCGCCGCGCTGCTCGTGGCCTCCGGCTGCCCACCCGGACACTCGCCGAGCCACGTCGGGCTCGACGGCGTGTGGGCGCGGGCGCAGGACGCCGGCATCCCGATCGTGTTCCACGTCGGCGGCACCGGAGATCTGATCGACCCGAGCTACTTCCGCAACGGCCTGCCCGTTCCACCGGACTTCCACGGCGGGGAGGAGAACTTCCGCTCTGTCGACTACATGGGCATCCCTGGTCCACCGATGCAGACGCTGGCGACGATGATCTTCGACGGCGTGTTCGAGCGCTTCCCCCGCCTACGCGTGGGTGTCATCGAGCAGGGCGCGATCTGGCTGCCGTCGTGGATGCGCCAGATGGAGGCCGCGTTCGAAGCGTTCGCCCGCCACGAGGAGCGCCTCCGGGCGCTGTCGCTGCGCCCGAGCGAGTACGTGCGCCGCCAGATCCGGGCGACGCCGTACCCCACGGAGGACGTCGGCTGGATCATCGAGCAGGCCGGACCGGAGGTGTGCCTGTTCTCCAGCGATTACCCGCACGTCGAAGGCGGGCGGCGGCCGATCGAACGCTTCGAGGCGTTCCTCACCGGGACGTCCGAAGCTGCCAAGCAGGCCTTCTACACCGAGAACTTCCTCGATCTGATGGGTACCGCCGCAGCCCGCCTGGCCGCCTGACGCCTTCGCGTGCCCGGGCATAGTCTCGTGCGGTGACCCCTCGCACGCGCCGCAGCGCGCTCCTGGCCATGGCGCTCGCCGCCGTGGTGCTCGCTTCTTCCTGTGCCGTGGTCGTCACCACGACGCGCCTGCACGACGACCGTCACGACTTCACCGCCCGCCCGAAGGGCACGGCGATCGTGATCGGGGACAGTGTCGGCTACGGACTGACGGTGGCCGGGGGCATCGCCCACCAGCTGGCGATGGACGGCTGGGGCCCGGTGCGCTCGCACGCCCAGGTGGGCCTGCACGCCGCGCCGGAGAGCCCGACCGACGGGAACACCGTCGTCCACCGCGTCGCGGCGTTCGCCTCGATCGGCCTGAAGCCGAAGGTCGCGGTCCTCGTCATCGGCGCGAACGACGTCGGTTATCCAGGCGGCGCGGACGTGGCGCGCAACGTGCGCCGCATCGAGACGGCGATGAAGTCGCTCGGGCAGGCTCCGGTGGTGTGGACGACGATCGTCCACAAGAACACGGCGGGGATGAACGCCTGGAACGCGGCCTTGCGCGATGTCGCCACCCGGTTCCCGAACCTGCGCGTCTGCGATTGGGCGGCCGAGGTCGTCAAACACCATGGTTGGGTCGAGCACGACGGCGTCCACATGACTGTCGGGCCGCACGGCGGCTACGTCGGCATGCGCAACTTCGTCGCCGGCTGCGTGCGGGCCATCGCCTGACGCCGGAGGCGGGACGCGCTCGCGGACTCAGATCCGCAGCGCGAGCAACTGGTCGGCGAGGACCGCACCGGCCCAGCGGGCACCATCGGGCTCGAAGTGCGCGCCGTCACGTGGACGCAGGCGCAACCCGTCGACGTCTGGCGGGCAGACCTCCGGCGTTCCGCCACAGACCAGCGCGGCGAAGTCGACGACGTGAACCCGATCCGGCGCGACCGTGGCCAGCTGGCGGAGCAGGCCGTTGAAGTGGGCCGCCTTCTCGTTGAAGGCGGCGTCGGCGTCACGGATGTCGGCGTCGACGGAGGGGGGAATGGTCAGCAGCGCCACATCGGCACCGCCGCCGCTGAGTCGGTCGACCGCCTGCTGCATCAGTGCGAGCAGCATCGCGTCGCCCTCGGGCGAGTCGAAGGCGAACGCCTGCCCGTCGACCTCGCGGGCGGCGAGCTCCCACGTGCTCAACCACACGACGAGGTCGGGGGCATGCGCCGCTACTGCGTTCACCTGGTTCGACGGGAGGCTGTCCGAGCACTGCTGGCCCCACTCGATCCGCTGACCGTCGTCGGTCAGCGGGATGCCTGAGACGACCCCGCAGCCAGGGAAGGCGATCGAGTCGAACGTGGCGCCCCTGGCGGCGACGGCTTCCTCGAGGCCGGGCTCGAGCGAGGCGGCGACGGAGTCGCCGACCAGCAGAACGCGCGACGGCGGGCGGCCGGGAGCGGTCGTGGGTGGCGGCGGTGGTGGAGCGGTCGCGGCAGCAGTCGATGCCGGAGCCGGCGCAGGTCCGGACGTGGGCAGTGCCGTCGTGGCAGCCGGCTCGACCGGGGGCAGCGTCCCGAGCAACGACGTGGGCGGCGCCACCGTCGAGACCGGGGCGGCCGGGACCGTCGGCAACGCGCTCGTGTCGAGGTACGCCGGCAACGGCTTGGCGCCCGCCGTGGCAGCAACGATGACGACGGAGCACCCGACGGCCGCGGCCGGCCCGGCGACCCACCCGCGGCTGCCGCGCAACGCTCCACGGCGGATCGGCATCTCGACGAGGTGGTACGAGATCGTGGCCAGGACGGCCGTCAGCGCGACGCGGAGCAGCGTCAGCGCGACTCCGTCCACCCGCTCGACGCCGAGCCAGCCGCCCACCCGGCGCGGCGTCGTGAACACGAGCACCGGCCAGTGCCAGAGGTACAGGCCGTAGGAGACCTTGCCGACGGCGACCAGCGCTCCGAGGGAGAGCCCCCGGCGAACCGTCGACGGCATCAACGCCGCGGCGATGACCGCGGCGGTGAGAAGCGCGTAGACGAGGGTCCCGCCGCGGTAGAGCCAGGCCGCGTGGTCGTCGCCGGTGAACCACCACAGCGTGCACATGGCGAAGGCGAGAGCGCCGCAGTACGCCCACACTCGGGCGGCCGGGACACGGACCCGCGTCACCATGGCCAGCAGCGCGCCGACCAGGAGCGACTGCACCCGCGTGTCCGTGCCGAAGTAGGCGCGCGACGGGTCAGCCGGCTCGAACAGCATCGCCATCGCCACCGCCGACGCGGCGACGCCCGCCACGGACACGATCGCCAGGCGACGCCATGAATGCCGCAGGCAGACGAGGACGATCAGCGGCCAGACGAGGTAGAACTGCTCCTCGATCGCCAGCGACCACAGGTGGCGCAGCGGCGACGCCTCGGAGAACAGCTCGAAGTACGACTGGCCGGTGACGATCAGGCGCCAGTTGAAGACGTAGAACAGCCCGGCGAGCCCGTCCCCACGCAACCGAGAGAGCTCCAGCGGGTCGCTCCACAGCGCGACGGCGATGAACACCGCGACGAGCAGCAGCATCAACGCCGGCAGCAGGCGCCGCGCCCGGCGAATCCAGAACGCCGACAGCGCGATGCCTCCGGTGCGGGCGTGTTCGTCGAGCAGCAGGCTGGTGATCAGGAACCCGGAGAGCACGAAGAACGTGTCGACACCGAGGAATCCGCCGGGGAGCCAGCCGGGCTCGAAGTGGTAGAGCATCACCGCGCCGACGGCGAACGCCCGCAGGCCGTCGAGCGCCGGCTGGTAGGTCCACGGCCGCGCGCGGGCGGCGACATCGACGTCGACGTCCGCCGGTCCCGGCCGCCGAGTAGAGCGTGTGATGACACTGCTCACGGGCACGACATCCTCGCGCCGTTCCGCCCGCCGCTTCCCGCGGCGGGGGCAGCCGTCAGCCTGCGGCGGCACTCCAGGCGGCGGCGATCGCGTCCCAGTGTCCCCGCTCGAACCGGCTCGCAGGCGTGACCCACGCGCCGGCCAGACCGCGTTGCGCCGCGGCGTGAAGCGCATGCTCGAGGTCGGTCGGCGCGACGGTTCCCCACAGGCCGACGGACATCACGAACCGATCCGGGTCGATCGCCGCCAAGTGGTCGGCCACCGCGTCCGTGAACCCGGCCTCGAGCCCGAGCAGGCCGAAGTAGTTCCAGACGACGAGGCGATCCGCGTGCTCCAGGAGCAGGTCATAACTCTGACCGTGCTCGGCCGCGTTGCGGCTCAGGTCGTCCCACGAGACGCGCACGTCGACGTACAGCTCGGCGCCATGGCGATGCGCGGCCTCGGCAGCGCGGGCGACGAACTGGGCGACCCGCGTGGACTTCCACTCACCGAGCGACGCGTCATGGAGGTCGATCTGGCCGTCGGCGAGGCGCGGCCAATCCGACCGGCCGCTCCAGGGGAGGTAGTCGGCCTTGTCCTCATCTCCGAAGCCGACGATGTCGTAGTGCAGCTCGGTCAGGTCGATCGAGTCGACGTCGTAGGTCCCGGCGACGTGGTCGATCATCGCCACGAGGTCGTCACCGATCGATCCGTCGGTCAGCGCGGTGAGGCTCCCCTGCAGCTCCGATGGCTGCCCGTAGAGGTCATGCGCCGCGAGTTCGGGCAGTGCCTCGAGCAGGCGCGGGGCGAACGTGTCGACGACAGCCGAGACGTGCCGGCCGGCGCCGAGCGCGGCGATCGCGTCGGCGAACAGGTCGCGCCCGCTCTCGCGCACCTGCGCCGACCAGCGGTCCTCGCGGCCAGGCCACGGGAACGTGGTCCAGTCGATGCGCCCAGCGGTGATCGCCACAGCGTTGGCGCCGGCGCGATCGAGCTCGGCGGCGATGCGCTCCAGTTCGGCGTCGGCGTCGGCGACGTCCTCGAACCCGACGCTGACGACCCGCAGATCGCCCGCGGCGGCCGGCGCTGCACCGGCGGCCGCCGCCGCCGTGTCCGCGGTCGGCTCGGCAGGAGTCGTCGCGGCGGTGTCGCTCGGGCGGGGTTCGGTGGCGGAACGGGTGACGACGTCCCCGATCGTGTCGGACTCGGGCGAGACGCGGATCTCACTCGCGGTCGAAGTGGCATCGCCCGGCGCGCCGTCCGTCGAGCAGCCCGCCAGGGAGAGCGCGACCACGCATGCCGCAGCGCTGATGGCGCGCATCATCCCGTCACGCTCCGGCTGACCACGCCCGTTCGGTCGAGCTTGTTCCAGGCCCGGTTCGCGCCGCGGACCTCCAGGACGCAGGCCCACACCGTGACGAGGCTCATCAGCACGGAGAACGGCACGACGAGCGGGAAGACGTACAGGTAGCGCAGGTCTCGCCAGGCCCTGTCGAGCGCAATCGAGTACAGCGTCGCCACGAGCGCGGTTGCCAGGCCGAGGAGGCCGATCACGGCCATCGCCGTGGTGGGTGCGGCCCCTGCACCCGAGAGGAGCAGGACCGGGGTGAGCGCGATCGCCAGCACCTGGACGATCGGCACCAGCAGCATCCAGGTGACGTTGATCGGGAGGTACCACCCGAACGCCCCGTAGCGCCGGTTCCCCATCATGCCCCAGTGCATCCGAGTGGCCTGGATCAGCCCCCGGACCCAGCGCACCCGCTGGCGCCAGAGCCCGGGCAGCGTGGACGGCACCTCGGCATAGACGCGTGCCTGGGGGCTGAAGTTGACGCTGTAGCCGGCCGCGTGCACCCTCCACGTCAGTTCGAGGTCCTCGCCGAGGAGGCCCTCGCGGAAGCCGCCGGCCTCCTCCAGCGCGCTGCGGCGGAACGCACCGAGGTTGCCCGACACGATCGGCAGGCAATTCACCAGCGCCAAGGCGCGGCGCACGAAGCCGGTGCCGACGTGGGTGAGGAGGGTCAGCAGCTTGGTCTGCAGCCGATCGAGGTTGACCGGCTCGTCGTTCCCGCAGACAGCGCCGACGCGCTCGTCGTCGAAACCGCGCAACAGCTGGGTCAACGTGTCGGGCGCGAAGATGCCATCGGCGTCGACGAAGACGAGGATGTCCCCGCGGGCGAGGGCGATGCCGTTGTTCAGGGCAGCGGCCTTCCCTCCGTTGGGCTGGGAGACGACCGTGACATCGGGATGGTCGGCGTACCACGACATGACGGCGTGCGTGTGGTCGCTCGAACCGTCGTCGACGAGGATCAGCTCCTTGCGCGGATACTCGTCGGCGAGGATCGACTCGATGCACTTGGCGACAACGCGGGCTTCGTTGTACGCCGGGACGACGACGGACACCAACGGCAGCTCGTCGCCGAGACTGCGCGGCGGCCGCCGGCGCCGGCGGATCTCGAAGGCCAAGGACAGCGGGTAGAAGGCCAGCTTCAGCAGACCGAGCACGAACAGCGGCAGCGTGACGGCGAGGAAGACGGTCGCGGCGGTGTGCATCCGCTCCGCGACCGTTCAGGCGCGCATCGCGAGCACGTGCTCGGCGAGCAGTTGGTCGAGCACCTCGGGCGCGTGTGCGCTGTTGGCGCCGAAGCGGGCGTTGATCTCGAGCACGACGGGTGTGCCGTCCGCCCTGCGGCGGATGTCGAGGTCGACCGGTCCGCGCAGCCCGATCGCCCGGCAGGCGCGGCGGGCCACGTCGGCGACGTCCGGCGCGGTGGTCCGCTCGACGGACAGCGCGTTCCCGACCAGGCCGTTCGCCAGGGCCGTCTTCGCCAGCACGACGACCACGTCCTCGGCGGGATCGCGGCCGAGGTACAGGTTCGGCGCGTACTCGACACCGGGGATGAACTCCTGTAGGAGCAGCGAGTCGTCCGGCTGGGCGAGGTGCGCGCGCTCAGCAGCGTGGTGGACCGTGGTGTGGCGCCCACCACGGCCGACACGTGGCTTGCTCAGATACGGCATCCCGAGCAGCCGCTCCAGCCCGACGGCCGACGCGATCGCGCTCGGCAGCGTGAACGCGGGGACGGCCACCCCAGCCGCGGCGAGGTGCTGGCAGGTGAGCAGCTTGTCGTTGGCGATCGTCACCGCGTCGAGCGGGGCGACGACGACCGGAGCGCGCGGGCCGCTGTGCAGCATGTCGGCGCCGCCCGCCAGGACGACGAGCTCCTCCGTCACGGTCGGCAGGACGAGGTCGACGTCGTGCCAGTCGGCGATCGCCGTGAGCTCGTCGACGAACCGGGGATCGTTCGCCGCGGGCACCTGCTCGACACGCATACCGTCGAGGTCGATTGGCGCCATGTCGACGGCGACGACGGTGTGGCCGCGGACGACGAGCTGGCGGCTGAGCGACCTGCCGGCCGGGCCGCCGACGCCGGTGACGAGGATCCGCCTCACAGCACACCGACCTGCGAGCCGAGGAGGCGGACCGGCTCGAACGCCTCTGCCGCCCGCGTCTTCGCCTGCGCACCCCGGTACACGGCCAGCCCGCGCACGCGCTCCGGAGACATGTACGGCTTGTCCCGCTGGTCCTTGTGGAGGCCGACCGCGGTGACTTTGACGTCGACGTAGTCCTCGACGTCGATGAAGAACGACGGCTGGAACGCGTCGGTGACCGACGGGCTCTCGTAGCAGAGGATCGCCGAGTGCCGTCGCGCGGCCCGCAGCGAGGCCTCGTGCACGGCGCGGTGGTCCTGGTGGAGGTCGTTGCGCGAGTGGGTGAGGATGATGTCCGGGTTCAGGCGGTGGATCGCGTGCTCGATCGCGTCGGCCATTTCCATCATCGAGTCCGCCAGGCGCCGGTCGGGAAGGTCCAGGACCTGCACGCTCGTGAGGCCGACGAAGGTGGCGCCGCGGCGGGCTTCCTCCGGCCGGCTCGAGGCGTCGCCGCCCCGTTCGCCGTGGCTCATCACCAGCGCGTGGACCTCGTGGCCGGAGTCGTAGAGCTTGGCGAGCGTCGCGCCGCAGCCGAGCTCGATGTCGTCCGGATGCGCACCCAGCGCGAGCACCCGGCGGGGGATCTGGACCGGCACGCGCCGGATCCAGTTCGCCATGACGAGTGCGACGAGGCCGCTGAGCACCGCCAGGTTGACGATGATCACGAAGGCCGCAAGCGGTTGTCCGAGTCCGTCGGGAGGACCGTCCGCGAGCGCAGACGAGATGTTCAGCGGGAGCAGGATCGCACCCGCGGCCAGAGCCCCGGCGCGGAGGAGCGCCGGTCGCCGAACTCGCCGGGACAGGTTTCGTCCGGCACCGTGAATGGCGACGGCAGCCGCGCAGATCGCGAGGGCCAGGAGGATGAAGGGCGAGGTCATCACGCCCCGTTGACTCGGTTACCGCGCGGTAATGACGTGGTTTCTACGCGGCACGCAGGAAGTCCGTGCCTTCGGCGGTGAAACAGGCGCCATTGCCCACGCGGGCGGCACGGCGGCGCGCCCTCCGCGCGCAGCGTGGTGACGTGGCGGTTGCTCGGCGCCGTTGGCCGCCGGCACGCGCGCTGTGGCCTCCGCGCTCCACCGTCCCGTTCTCGGCGCGAGATGGTGCGTCAGGTGCACCATGTCGCGCCGAGATCCGTTCGCGTTGCCGTCGAAGCGGGGCCCCGGCAGGTTCGCGCGGCGGACCGACTCTGGCGGGGCGCTGTCGGCGGTTGCGCCGCGCCGATCCCGACCGGCACGCTTCAGGGATGCCGGGGACGAGCGCGGCCGATCCCGAGGACCACGACCACGCCCATGGCGGTCACCGCGAGCCGGGCAACGACGCCCTCCACTGGAACGAGCGCTATGCCGCGACCGACCGCCTGTGGTCGGCCGAGCCGAACCGCACGGTCGAGGAGGTCGTCGGTCCGCTGCCGCCCGGTCGTGCGCTCGACCTCGGCGCTGGAGAGGGCCGCCACGCCGTGTGGCTCGCACGGCGCGGCTGGCGGGTCACGGCGGTCGACTTCTCGGCGCTCGGCATCGAGCGTGGCCGACAACAGGGAGGCGCCGGTTCCGCTGGGCGCGTGGAGTGGATCGTGGGCGACGTCCGCACGTGGCAGCCACCGTCAGGCACGACCTACGACCTGGTGCTCGTTGTCTACCTGCACGTGACCGAGGACGTCTTCGGTCGCGCCCGGAGCTGGCTCGCCCCCGGCGGCGCGCTGGTCGTCGTCGGCCACGCGCTGCGCAACCTGACCGACGGCGTCGGCGGCCCGCGCGACCCCCGGCTGTTGCACACCGAGGACCAACTCCGCGCCGCGGCATCCGGTCTCGAGATCGATGAGCTCCGAGAGGTCCTCCGCCCGACCCCCGAGGGAGAAGCGATCGACCTCCTCCTCGTCGCCCACCGACCCGGCGTCTGAGCGGCGCCGGTCAGCCCAGGAGGCGTTTGGCGATCACGATGCGCTGGATCTGGTTCGTGCCTTCGTAGATCTGGGTGATCTTGGCGTCGCGCATCATCCGCTCGACGGGGAACTCGGACGTGTAGCCGTAGCCGCCGAGGAGCTGCACCGCGTCCGTCGTCACCTGCATCGCCACGTCGGAGGCGAAGCACTTCGCCATCGCCCCGAACGTCGACAGCTCACCGCGCGGATCGCCCTCGTCGACCAGCGCGCAGGCGCGGTACACGAGCCCGCGCGCCGCCTCGATGCGCATCGCCGCGTCGGCCACCATCCACTGCAGCCCCTGGTACTCGGCGATCGGCTTGCCGAACGTGCGCCGCTCCTTCATGTACTGCATCGCGTAGTCGAGTGCTCCCTGTGCGATGCCGACCGCCTGGGCGCCGATCGTCGGGCGGCTCCGGTCGAGCGTGTGCATCGCGATCGGGAACCCCTGGCCGACGTCGCCGACGCGCTGGTCGTCCGAGACGCGGACGTCGTCGAGCAGGATCTGCGCGGTCGGGCTGCCCTTGATGCCCAGC
>DASZOG010000036.1:0-3041 GCA_035550895.1 Acidimicrobiales bacterium | reverse complement strand
GTCGATCGACGCCTGCTCGATCTGGGCGGAGAGCGCCGCCAGGAGCACGGCGAGGCTGCGCCGCCCGACGGTGGGCACGACGATGCTGATCACCGGGTCACCGCCCGCCGGTGAACGGCGAACGGGCCGATCGCGAGCAGGTCGACCGGCGCGGAGCCGAACAGTTCCAGCGCCTCCCGGGGCGTATCGACGATCGGCCGGCCGGCCGTGTTGAGCGACGTGTTGACCACCACCGGAAGGCCGGTGCGCCGGTCGAACTCGGCGAGCATCTCGGCCACGAGCGGCTCGTCGGCCGGGTCGACGGTCTGGACCCGGGCGGTGCCGTCGACGTGGACGACGGCCGGGATCCGGTCCCGCCATTCGGGCCGGACCCGGTGGACGAACAGCATGTACGGGCTCGGCAGCACCCCGTCGAAGACCTCGGCGGCCCGTTCGGCGCGCACCATCGGGGCGACGGGACGGAACTGCTCGCGACCCTTCACGTCGTTCAGCCGCTCGGTGTTCTCCGCGTGGCCGGGGTGGGCGAGCAGGCTGCGCTGGCCCAGCGCGCGCGGACCGAACTCCGATCGACCCTGGAACCAGGCGACGATGCCGTTGCGCGCCAGGATGTCCGCGGTCGCGTCTGCGATGTCCGGCGGCCGCTCGAACGGGACCGCTGCGGTGTGCAGCTGGTGCTCGAGGTCGGCGTCGGACCAGCCGCGCCCGAGCGCGGCGGTCGCCATCGGCGCGATCGCGTCGCCCGCACGAGCCGCCACGGCGAGCGCGGCCCCGAGCGCGGTGCCTGCATCGCCAGCGGCCGGCTGCACCCAGATGCGCTCGAACCCCGCCTCGCGGTGCAGCCGCGAGTTGGCGACGCAGTTCAGCGCCACACCGCCGGCGAGAGCGAGATTCGTCTCGCCCGTCGTCTCGCGCAGCCACGTGGCCAGCTCGACGAGCACCTCTTCGAGGCGCGTCTGCACCGAACTGGCCAGGTCGGCGTGCGCGGCGTCGAGCGTTCCGTCGCCGCGTCCTGGCGGGGCGAACGTGCTCCACTCGACGCGATCAGTGTGGATTCCCCCGTGACCGTCGAACCGGAGCAGCTCGTCGAACCGCTCGAGGTGCGCGGGCTGCCCGTAGGCGGCCAGCGCCATCACCTTGTACTCGTCGCTGCTCCGCCGGTAGCCGAGGTGCGCGGTCAGCTCCTCGTACACGATCCCGAGCGAGTTGGGCAGCTCCGAGGTCGCCAGGACCTCCAGGGTGGCGCCCCTGGCATGTCCGCTGAGATGGGAGGCCCGTTCACCGCGGCCGTCGAGCACGGCAACGGCGGCGCGGTCGAACCCCGCGGCGAGCCACGCGCTCGCGGCGTGCGCGACGTGGTGCGGGACGTACGTGATCTCGGGCACCCGCGCTGTTCCCAGCGTGGTGCGGACGAACAGCGGCGCCCGGCGCACGAACAGCGTCCGCAGGCCCTCCCAGTCCTCGGCCGTGACGTCCTCGGCCGGGGTCATGGCGAGCGCCGGGTCGTAGGAGTACGCGATCGCGTCCAGGTCGTCGGCATCGATCCCGGCTGCAGCGAGGCACCAGCGCATCGACTGCTCGGGCAGTTCCCACGTGCTGAACGGCACGGGCGTCTTGCCGTGCTTGCGGCGGCTGAAGCGTTCCTCCTCCGCGGCCGCCGCGATCCGGCCGTCGATCACCAGAGCGGCGGCGGGATCGTGGAAGACCGCGTTGATGCCGAGCACGGTCGTCACTCGGGTTCACTTCCCGTCGCCGCGTGACAGCTATACGGATCCGTGCGGGCGACGTCAGCCGGTGTTGCGCAGCCCGGCGGCGATGCTGTTCACCGTGAGGAGGAGCGCCCGCCGGCGATCACGTCGTCCGGAAGCGGAGCGGGGATGGTGGGGCCGTCAGGCGATGCCGTTCTCGTCGAGCACGATCCGGGCCAGGGACTTCGGCGCGACCAGCGTGTACGACGTGCGGACCCACTCCTCGACCTGTAGCCAGCGGTCGTCGTCCGCGTCGTCGCCGACGACGACGGACACCCAGCCGTGTCGGCCCAGCCCGTAGCCCGTCGGCTTGGCGCCGCGGTCGGTGGCCACCACCGCGGCCGCCTCCTCCTTGGGCAGCTTCACGCTCAGTTCGGTCGCCTCCGGGTGGGTGAAGACGAAGTTCTTGCCCCGGACACGGAACGTGGGCTCGCCGTCCCATGCCTCGATGTCGACGCGCACCGCTTCGGGCAGGCGGGCGACGATGCGTTCGAGATGCGCCATGTTGTCCACGCGTAGATGCTGCCCCGTCAGAAGGGTGCCACCGGACCGCCGTGCCAAGACGCTGCGCGTCGTGCTGAAGGCGCCTTCGTGGGAGGACTACCTCGCCGCTGGTGTCGACGAGCTCGTCCCGTACCTCGCGGCGAGCCCGCAGCCGCGCCGCCGGCTGGCGGAGATGGTCGACACCCTGCTGGCCGAGGCCCCACCGATCCGCCGAGCGTTCCTGGAGGCCCGCCAGCAAGCCATAGCCGCCCTGTGACCACCCACTCGCCGAGGTCTTGCTCGGTGCTGCGCCGGGTACGGCGGCTTCGTGCGCCAGCGCGAGGCGTCGCCATGGGTGAGCCCGGCGCTGGATCGCGTCGCCGCCCACGCCTGGAGGGTCCTGGTGATCGGCGCCACGGTGGCCGCCGGCTTCTGGTTGATCGGCCAGCTGCTGATCGTCGTGATCCCTGTCGTCGTCGCGCTCCTGGCAACGCGGCTCCTGCACCCCGTGCAACGCGTGCTGCGCAGCCGCGTGCCAGCCGCTGTTGCCGCCGCGCTGACGCTCGGCGGGTTCGTCGTCGCAGTGGCACTCGTGCTGGCGCTCGTCGGTGTCAGCGTGGGTTCGGAGCTGGACGGCGTCGGCACCACCGTGCGCGACGGCATCGACGAGGTCGAGGACTGGCTGGTCGACGACGCGCCGTTCGACATCAGCCGGAGTGACGTCGAATCAGCGCGCGAGCGTGTCGGCGACGCGTTGAGCCGGTTCGTGTCGTCGTCGGACGGCGCGGTCCGGTCCGGCGCCGTGCTGGCCGC
>DASZOG010000035.1:0-7539 GCA_035550895.1 Acidimicrobiales bacterium | reverse complement strand
CGTCGGCATTGAGGACCAGGATCCCATGATCGACATCGTCCACCAGAGTCGCGAGGAGGCTGTTCGGCGGCGTATCGTTGGGATCGGCGTCCCCGTTCAGCACGCCGAGCGCCGCGCCCACCGTGAGCACGGCGTCTTCTTCCACGCCGTAGGCATCGTCGTCGGCGACCGGCGCGTCGTTGACGGAGTTCACCGTGAGCGTCACCAGCGCCGCCGCCGAATCGGCCAGCCCGTCGTTCGCCTTGTAGACGAAACTGTCGCTGCCGGAGAAGTTGACATCCGGGACGTAGCTGAACGACCCGTCGGCCTGGAGCGTCAACGAGCCGTGCGCCGGGCCGATCAGCAGGATCGCGTTGAGCGCGTCGCCGTCGACGTCCTCGTCGTTTTCCAGCACGCCCGGCCCGGTGACCGCGAGCGGCGTGTCCTCGTTCAGCACGTAAGCGTCCGCCACTGACACCGGCGCGTCGTTGGCTCCGGTGATGAAGATCGCGAGCGTGCTCGAGGAGCTCGCGCCGGCCGCGTCCTGCGCCGTGTAGCCGAACACGTCCATCGCCGTAGCGTCCCGCGCGAGCGCGTCGGTATCGGGGTCGGCGTTGTTCAGCGTGTAGAACCAGTTGCCCTCCGGGGTCAGGAAGAGAGTGCCGTAGACGCCGAGCACCGGGTCGTCGAAGGCGTCCGTATTGCCGTTGATCGCGGTGACGGTGAGGCTGTCTCCTGTGTCCGGGTCGACATCGTTGGCGAGGACATTGCCGGTGGCGACGGGATCCCCCGGCGCAACGCCCGCCTCGACCACGGGGTCGGTCGCGTTGGTATCGGGAACCGCCTGCGGCGGGTCGTTTACTGGCGCAACGGTGAGCTGGACCAGCGCAACGGTCGAGATGCCGCCGTCCTCGTCCGCGGCCTGGTAGCTGAAGCCGTCCTCACCGTTGAAGTTGGCGTGCGGCTGATAGGAGAACGAGCCGTCGGCGTTCAGGATGAGGGTGCCATGCTCCGGCCCGGCGACGAGCATTGCGTGCAGCGTGTCGGCCGGCACGTCGGTATCGTTCCCCAGCACGCCCGGCGCCGCCACCTGCAGCATCTCGTCCTCGTCGACGAAGTAGGCGTCGCCCAGCGCCAGCGGAGCGACGTTCTCGACGGTGACGAGCCAGGTCCCGGTGCCGGAGGCGCCTTCGCTGTCGGTGACGGTGACGAGGATCTCGAACACGCCGTTGTCGCCGTACACGTGCGAGGCGCTCACCACGCCGGTGCCCGCGTCTATTGCACCCGCCACGACGGTGCCGTCGCCGAAGTCCACGGTCGCGGTGTGCGTGTCCACCGCGCTGTTGTCCGTGAAGAAGGTGTGCGGCAGCGCGAAGGACACGCCTTCCTGCGCGAGCGTCGCCCCGCCCGCGGTCACGACCGGGGGCGCATTGCCGACCGTCACGATCAGCGCGTCGGTGCCCGCCCCGCCGTCGTCGTCGGTCACGACGATCTCGGCCAGGTAGGCGCCGCGGGCGCCGTAGAGATGGCTGCCGGTCACGGTGCGCGTCAAGGGATCGATGACCCCGGGGCTCATCGCGCCGTCACCCCAGTTGATGATCGCAGTGTGCGTGTCGAGCAGGCCCGGATCGGCGAAGCTCGCGACGATCGTGGCGAAGCTGCCCTCCTCCACGAACTGATCGGCGCCGGCGCTGACCGTCGGCGCGACGTTGAGCACCGTGACCTGCGCGCCGTCCGTGCCCGTGCCGCCGTCGTCGTCGGTAACCGTCAGCCCCGCCTGGAACACGCCATTGTCGAGGTAGGCGTGGCTCGCGGCGACCGTGCCGCCCATGCCCGCGACGCTTCCCGGCGGTCCGAACGGCGACTCGGTCACGATGCCGCCGCTCGTGCTGCCCTCGCCCCAATCGACGCTCGCCGTATGGGTGTCGGCCGTGCCCGGATCGGTGAAGGTGGCGCCGCTCAGGCTGAACGTCTCGCCCTCGAGGATCACACCGCCCGCGCCGGCGTCGACCACCGGGTCTGCGTTGTTGATGAGTACCGACAGGATGAGCACCTGCGTTGCCACCGCGCCGTCGTCGTCGGTCAGCGTGAAGGTGACCTCGTAGTCCCCGTCGTCGGCATAGACGTGGCTGCCGTGCAGCGTGCCGATCAGGCCCGTAGCCGCCCCGGGCGGTCCGAACGGCACCTCCTCGATCACCAGCGACTCGATCGCCGTGCCGTCGCCCCAGCTCACGGTGCCCGTGTGGGTGTCGCTCGTTCCGAGGTCGCGGAACTCGATACCCGTGAGCGCAAACACCTGGCCTTCGACGCCGCTGCGCGGGCCGCTCGCCAAGATCTCGGGTGCAACGTTCTCGACCGTGACCAGGAACGAATCCGAGTGCGAGGCGCCCTCGTCGTCGCTCACGGTGACGGTCACGGTGTAGACGCCGTTGTCCGCGTAGACGTGGCTCCCCAGGGCGAATCCCGCCATGCCGGTGATCGATCCCGGCGGGCCGAACGGAATCTCGCCGGCGCTGCCGTTCTGGAGCCCGGTGCCGTCGCCCCAGTCGACAGTGACGGCATGAGTGTCCGCGGTGCCGGCGTCGGTAAACGCCACCGCGGCGGACCCCGGCACCGTGAGCTCGACGATTGCGCCCTCGGTCGTGAGCCGGTCCAGCCCCGCGTCCACCACCGGCGCCGCGTTGTCGACGGTGATCGCGAGCGTGTCCTCTCCCGCGCCGCCGTCGTCGTCCGTGACGCGGACGGTCACGACGTAATTCCCGTCATCCGCGTAGACGTGGCTGCCTGCGATCGCGAAGCCGCCGCCGGCCAGCGCCATGATCGTGCCGGCGCTCGAGGTCGAATCGCCCCAGAGGATCGTCACGGCATGGGTATCGAGGGCGCCCGGATCGGTGAACAGGGCGCCGGACAGCTCGACCATCTGGCCTTCGATGGTCGCGCGATCCATTCCGGCGTCCACCGCGGGCGCGACGTTGTGCGCGGTGACCATTACCGCGTCGGGGTGCGCGGTCAGGCTGCGGAAGGTGTCGGTCACCGTCAGCCTGACCGTGTAGATGCCGTTGTCGAGCGGCACGAAGCCGAATGACGCCTCGGTGCCGTCGGCGATCACCTGGCCGTTGTCCGTTTCCACCTCCCAGAGGTAGGTCAGGACGGCGTCCGGCAGCGCCGTGACGACCGGCGCGAACTGGACCGCCTCGCCCTCGTTGACGTCGAAGTCCGCGCCCAGGTCGAAGTCGGCGATCCGCACGTTGCCGAAGTCGACGCCTTCCACGATCTGCCCCTCGACCTGGAACGCCACCGGCCGCAATCCCACCGTGCCGCCGCCGCCGGCCGTGGGATTGGTGGTCGAGGCCCAGCCCGGGAAGGGAACTTCGGCAACGCCGTAGGAGCGGTCGGCGCCGCTCGCGAGCTGCAGCCCGCCGAAGCCGAGCCCGCTGGCAACCGTCGCGTCGAGCAGCTGCTCGGAAATGAAGGTATCGCCGAAGAACTCGACGACGCGCTGGGTCGTGGTGCGCGTGCTGACGGCGAGCTCGAGCGAGCGGTCGGCGCCGGCCGTGGTCCCCGCAAGCCGGATGCGGTCGCCCTGCAGCTGCGCCACGACCCGGTCCTCGAGGCCGGCGGCGGCGAGGAGCGCGTTCAGGTCCCCGACGAGGTCGGCCGGCGTGACGTTGTCCTGCGTCATCTCCGGCGTGAGCAGCAGCACTTTCTGCACCTCGTCGTCCACCCTCAGCCTGAGCGTCAGCTCGCTGCGCGTGACGACGCGGTCCTCCCCGGCCTCGGTAAACGAGAAGTCGTGGAGCCCGCCCGACGCGTTGGTCGTGAGACTTGCTGCGAGCAGGACGTCCGGCGCCGCCGCGCTCTGCCCGTCGGCAAAGCCGAGCGCCCGGAAATCGAGCAACGTTTCGGAGACGAGCTCCCGCACTGAGCCGTCGCCGAACGTGACGTGCTCGGTGAACAGGAACCCGGTCTGGGCAAAGACCGTCAGCGACTCGTTAACGGGACTGGCGACGCCCGGCTGGTCCAGCACCTCGAGCGTCAATCGCGTCCCCTGCCCGTCCACGCCCGCCAGGAGCACGTTCGCGAGCCCGGCGGCCGCGAACTGCGCGTTGAGATCGCCGGCGAGGTCGGCGAGCGTCAGGTTGTCCGCCGTCATGGCCGGCGTGATGGCGATCGTCGCGGTGTGGAAGGCACCGTCGTCGGTCCGGACGATGAGGGCGAACTCGGCATCCGCGCGATCGACAACGTCGAGCGTCGCCGGAGCCACCACCACGGTCTCGACCGCGCCGCCGTCCGCGGGGAAGGCTTCGTTGGAAACCAGCACCGGCGGCAGCAGGGGCGTTGCCGGGACGAACGGCAGGTCGCGGAACGCGTAGTCGCCGTTCGCGTCGGTGTAGGCGACGGGCTCGCCCGCGTCGAGCGTCCCGTCGTTGTCGAAGTCGACGAAGAGCTGGACGCCTTCCACCACCGGCTCGCCCGGGTCGCGCACGCCGTCGAAATCGAGGTCGTTCCACTTGGAGCCGTAGATCGCGACCGGGTCCCAGGTGAAATCAAAGCTCATCACGTCGCGCCGCCCGCGGTGGTCGCCCGGGGTGCCAGTCGCATCGGCCGCGAACACCGTGATGCGCGCCGTGCCGCCGACTCCGGAGGGTGTGATGAAGAGCTGGTTGCCCTGAATGCTCACCGCGACGTCCGGATCGCTGCTTTCCGCGGTGAGCGTGAGGCGATCGAGATCGAGATCGGCCGCGTCGATGTGGAGCGGCCCGCGGAAGCGGTCGGGCGCTTCGGCGCCTGCCTGGACACCGTTCACCGGCGCCCCCGGCAAGTTGCGCCCGGAGGAATCGGGCGCTCCCGCAGGAGTCAGGTCGTCGAGCCGCCAGTAGTTCACCAGCCCGCCTTCCGCTCCGGTCAGCCGGCCGTTCATGCCGGCGAGGATGTCCGCGTCGCTGCGCGCGTGGTCCCACATCCGGAAGTCGGACATGCGGCCCCTGAAGAAGGCGCCGCTGCCCAGGTGGTTGAAATCGGTTGCACCGAGCGCGTAGAGCTGGAACCCCGGGCTCGCTTCGAACGCCGCCAGACGATCGCCGAGTGCGGCAACCGTCGACTTGACGCCGTCGAGGAAGCCGTCGAGGCGGTTCGACGCGCCGTCGTAGCGCAGCACGACATGATGCCAGTTGTTGAAGTCCACCGTGCCGAGCGTGATCGGCGCGACGTTCGCCACGCGGATCCGCACCTGGCCGTTCGCGAGCACCTCAATCAGGCTGTTGTGGAACCCGATATTCAGGGCCGGCACGCTCAGCTCGGCGACCAGAACGCCGGCTCCCTTCGGGTTGAACCACAGCTCGAGCGTCAGCGAATCCCCGGTAAACGACGAGGCCAGGTTCGGGGACAGGATGAAATCGTTGATGCCGTCGAAGGTCGCGGCCGGTCCGCTCAGGCCCGCGGGCGCGGTGCCGCCGAGCTGCCCGTGGTTCGCGTTCGGGCTTGCGTCGAGCACCTTGAAGCCGGAGATCTCGTTGAAGCGCCACAGCCCCGCCAGCCCGGCTTCGGCTCCCGTCAGGACCTTCGCCATGTCACGGCGGATGTCGGGCTGGCTGCGCGCGCTGTCCCACAGCCGCACTTCGTCGATCGCGCCGTTGAACGGCGAGAAGCCGGCGCTCGTCTCGAAGGTCTGCCCGATGAGGAGCGGCTTGCTCGTGAGGAAGGCATCGGTCGGGCGCACGAACCCCGAGGCCACCAGCTCGCCGTTGAGGTAGGCGTCGAGCCGGCCGGTGTCGCGGTCCATCACGCCGGCGAAGTGATACCACTTCCCGGGCTGGATCGAGCCGTTCGGAGTGTTTACGGAGTCCTGGAACGAGCCGTCCGCGGAGGTGAAGTGCAGGAATCCCGCGGCGTTGACCCACAGCGAGAAAGCGCGGTGCGCCGTGCCGGTGCCGTCGGACTTCTGAACGAGCGGCATCCACGTGTTGCCGAAGGCGTCCACGCGGAAGGTTACCTCCAGCGTCAGCTCGCGCGCGATATCGAGCGTTTCCGAATGCGCGATCTCCACGAAGTCGTTGACGCCGTTCAAATCGAGCGCGGTCGTGGTGTCGCCCTGCTGGGTGATCTGGGTGATCTGCGGCGCGCTGTCGGCGTCGGTCGCCACGGTCACGCCGCCGGACTGGAGGGCGGGCACGAAGAGCTCGTGCGCGCGGTCGTTCAGAGGATTGCCGTTCAGCGTCAAGAGCTTCAGGCTCGGCAGCACCGTATCGACCCTGACGAGCCGAACCGCATCGACGGCGGCGAGCCCCGCCGTTGCCTCCTTCACGAGCACCTCGATATCGGGCGCGTCCGGGCCGACGGTGATGACCCCGAGGCTCTGCCACGGCCGCCCGCCGAAGCTTTCTCCCGCCGGCGCCAGGGTCTGGTCGACGTCCACCGTCAGGCCCGGTGGCCGCACGAAGAGCACTTGCCCGTCCTCGAGGCTCTCGACCGAGGCGAGGAAGTTCACGCTGTTCTGCTGCGCCGTGACCGTGAAGAACGCGGTCGCCTCGGGGATGAGCAGCGCGTAGACGCCGCCCGCCTCGAGCGCGGTGAGCACGTCGGGGGCGCCGTCGCCGCCGAATTGCGTCAGCGTGAGGAAGCCGCCCTGCAGCAACGCGACCGGCTGCTCCAGGTCGCCAACGACCAGGCGCGGCGACAACACGGCCTGATCCGTGAGGTTGGCGAGCAGCAGCAGATCGTAGCCGCCGAACGCCTCCATCAGCCCGGGTATGCCGCCGTCGACCCGGATCAGCGCGAGCGGAGCGCCCTCGGGGGCCGCGTCGAAGACCTGGCTGCCAAGCAGCGCGGCCGCGCCGATCTCGAGCACCCCGTAGGCCGCCGCGCCGCCCTTCAGGCCCGGGAGCAGCGGCGTGGAAGTCGTGCCCGGGCCCTCGATGAAGGGATTCAGCTCGGTCGGACCGGTGAAGAATTGCTCGTTCGCGAGGACGAGGTCCTGGAGCGTCGCGAGATCGAAGAACTCGAAGCTCCCGGCGTTGCTGGCGAGCACGAAGCGCCCCGTTGCGCCGTTGTTTCCGAACAGGCCGCCGAAGCCGCCCACGCCGCCGCTCGCGTCGATGCGCGCGTTGTCGGTCGTGACCACCGAACCCGAGAGCTTGATCGTGCCGCCCGCGCCGCCGCCGCCGAGCCCGCCCAGGCCGCCGAAACCGCCACCGCCGCCGCTGCCGCCTGTCGCGCCCGCGCCGCCGCGGCCGCCCGCGCCTGCGCCTGCGCCGCCTCCCGACTGCCCGAAGGCGCCCGCGCTGCCTGCCGTGCCCGCGGTTCCCGCAGAGCCGGAGCTGCCGCCTTGAGACACGAAGTCGAACGCGCCGGTGCCGCCGCGCGCGTTGAACTGTGTATTCTCGATGACGATGCGGCCGCGCGTGAGTATCTCCATCGCGCCGCCGCCGGCGCCGCCCTTGCCGCCGGTGCCGCCCAGTCCGCCCGCACCGCCGACCCCGCCGGTGCCCCCGCTCCCGCCGTTGCCTCCCCTGCCGCCCGAGGTGAAGAAGCCGCCCGCACCGCCGCCGCCGCCCCCGCCGG
>DASZOG010000034.1:0-4771 GCA_035550895.1 Acidimicrobiales bacterium | reverse complement strand
TGCTCGTCGCCGACGTCGAGCCGCCCGGTCGCGTACGGCTCGCATCGCTGCCCGCTCATCGACACGAGAATGTGGGTAGCGGGTTCACGAGTACCGCCCGACGGGGAAGCATGGACGCCGGATGCCCGACACCGCACTGGTCCTCGGGGCGATGCTCACCGTCGCGCTGGCCGCCGGCGGCCTCGTCTGGGCGGTCGTCCAGCGGTGGCCGCAGGTCGATCCGGCGAATCCCTACGTGGAGATGGAGGAGCATCCGGCGTGGCGCCGCATCCTGCGGGCCAGGGCAGATCCGCAGACGGCGACTGGGCTCCTGCTGACCGTCGCCGTCGCCACCGTCGTCGCCGGTGCGATCGCCTTCGGCGTGCTCCTGGCGATGGTCCGGCAGGAGAAGGGACTGTCGGGCGTCGATGCATCGGCTGCCGAATGGGCTGCCGATCACGCCACCGAACTCTCCACCGACGTCCTCACCGTCGTCACCCACTTCGGCGGCACGCTCGTGGTCGTCACGCTCACCCTCATTGCGTTCGCGTTCGAGTCGCGGCGGCAACCGAGCCGGGCGCGGTTCTGGTTCCTGCTGCTCGTCGTCGCCGGCCAGAGCATCATCGCCAACACCATCAAGTGGGCCGTCGACCGCGCCCGACCCGACTTCGAGCAGTTGGCGTCGTTCTCCAGCGCGTCGTTCCCGTCGGGGCATGCCACCACCGCGGCGGCCACGTACGCCGCGCTTGCGCTCGTGCTCGGGCGCGGCCGCACCGTGAGCACGAGGGCCTCGCTCGCCGGTGGGGCTGCGGCCATCGCCGTCGCCGTAGCCGCGACACGCGTGCTGCTCGGTGTCCACTGGGTGACCGACGTCGCCGCCGGTCTGGCGCTCGGATGGAGCTGGTTCGCGCTGTGCGCGATCGCGTTCGGCGGGCGCCTGCTGCACTTCGGCGCCCCACTCGAGGAGACGCCCGAGGAACAGCCCAGTCAGGCGGAGTAGCGGAGCAGTCCCTGGTCGATGACGACCGTGCCGTCCTGGCGAGACGTGGCGAACACAGCCTCGCCCTCACCGGTGACCCACATGTTCACGGTCAACGCGTCGCCGGGCAGGACGGGCGCGGCGAAGCGCGCCTCGACGTGCTGGAAGCGCGCCGGGTCGCTCCCGCACAGCGTGTGCAGCAGCGCCCGGCCGGTGAACCCGTAGGAGCACAGCCCGTGGAGGATCGGCCGGTCGAACCCGCCCAGCGCGGCGAAGGCCGGGTCGGAGTGCAGCGGGTTGCGGTCGCCGGAGAGCCGGTAGACCAGCGCCTGATCCGGGGAGGTCTGGTACGTGACCGCGTGATCCGGCGCCCGCTCCGGGGGCACGTTCTGCGGTCCCGACGGCCCCCTCTCGCCGCCCCACCCACCTTCGCCGCGGATGAACAGGGAGGCGAAGTTCGTGTACAGCGGCTGGCCGTCCGCCTGGTCGACGGCGACGGTCTCGGTCCCGACCACCGCGGCCTTGCCCTTGTCCCAGATGTGGGTGATCCGTCCCGTCAGCGTGACGGTGCCCTCGACGGGAATCTGCTTGTGCAGCGTCACCGCCTGCTGCCCGTGGACGAGCATCGCCGGGTTGAACGAGCCGAGCTCGCGTAGCGCACTCGCCGCGCCCCACCCGATGACCACCGGGAACGTGGGGAACACCTGCTGGTCGACCCCGCTCGTGTTCTCGGTGGTGAACGCCAGCTCGTCGACGCCGGCGCCGATGCCGACCGCGTAGAGCAGCGCGTCCTTCGACGTCCAGCTCGCCTCGGCCGGCTCGCTCTCGGACCCGACCGCGTCAGGGTTGATCGGCATGACTCCGTCCCTTCAGTTGTTGTCCGGCGGCTGCGGCCAGGTGCCGTCCTGGCCGTCCATGCCGGCGTTCTTCCGTGCCTTGGCGAGGAGGTCGGCGACGACCGGCCCGAGCTGGGTCGGGTCCTCGACCGGGGCGGTCGCCGGGCCCCGGTGCCAGCTCTCGGCGACGGCGAGCACGTTCCCCGCCGCCTCGAACACGCGGCCGGTCACGCCCTTCGACTCCGTCGATGCGAGCCACGTGACGATCGGCGCGATCCAGCGCGGCGACCGCTGCTCACGCTCCTCCTCCGTCTCCGGAGCCGGCCCGAGGCCTTCGGTCATGCGCGTCAACGCCACCGGCGCGACGGCGTTCACCGTGACGCCGTAGCGCCCGAGCTCCAGCGCGGCGATGTTCGTGAACGCGGCGATGCCCGCCTTCGCCGCGCCGTAATTCGTCTGGCCGGGGTTGCCGTAGAGCCCGGACACGGAGGTGGTGTTGATGATGCGGCCGTCGACCTCCGTGCCGGCCTTCACCTGCTCGCGCCAGTAGGCGGCCGCCCAGCGGCTCGGGCCGAACGTGCCCTTGAGGTGCACCTTGATGACCGCGTCCCACTCCTCCTCGGTCATGTTCGTCAGCATCCGGTCGCGCAGGATGCCGGCGTTGTTCACGACGACGTGCAGGTCGCCGAACCTCTCGATCGCCGTGTTGACGAGCGCCTGGGCGCCCTCCCACGACGACACGTCGTCGCCGTTGGCGACCGCCTTCCCGCCGGCGGCGGTGATCTCCTCGACGACCTGCTGCGCCGGCGTCAGGTCGCCACCCGTGCCGTCGACGTTGCCGCCGAGGTCGTTGACCACGACCTGCGCGCCGTGCCGGGCGAGGCTCAGCGCGTGTTCCCGCCCGATGCCCCGTCCCGCGCCGGTGACGATGGCGATGCGTCCTTCACACAATCCCATGGCTGGGCATCATGCCCGCTGGCCGGCGCCATGTGCACATGCGGCCACGGCCCAGCACCCGTAGCCTCGAACAGGTGTCGCGTGCAGACGTGGTCGTGGTCGGAGGAGGACCGGCCGGCTGCGCGGCGGCGATCTCCCTGGCCCGCGCCGGCCGGGGCGTGACGCTCGTCGACAAGGCGACCTTCCCCCGGGACAAGTGCTGCGGCGACGGGCTGACCACGGCCGCGTTACGCGAGCTGGAGGCCCTCGGCCTCGACCCGGGCGCTGTCCCGAGCTGGACGGCGGTCGGCGCCGCCTGGGTGCGCTCGCCCTCTGGCCGGACCGTCGGCTTCCCGCTCCCCCACGGACAGGGCGTGTTCGCCGCGATCGCCCCGCGCGCCGAGCTCGACGCCGCCCTGCTGGACGTCGCTCGCGCCGTGGGCGTGAAGGTCCACGACGGCCACCGCTTCTCCGGAGCGGCAACTGTGCACGACGACCGGATCACGCTCGACGTCGACGGGCTCGGCCCGATCGAGGCGCGATACGCGATCGCCGCCGACGGGATGTGGTCGCCGCTGCGCAAGGCGCTCGGGCTGGCGACGCCCGGGTACCTCGGTGAGTGGCACGCGTTCCGCCAGTACGTCGATGGCGTGACCGGTCCGGCGCGTGACCGGCTGTGGGTGTGGTTCGAGCCCGACCTGCTGCCGGGATACGCGTGGAGCTTCCCGCTGCCGGACGGGCGGGTGAACCTCGGCTTCGGCGTCCGTCGCGGCGGCGCGCGCCAGGGCGACGAGCTCGCCAGGATCTGGTCGGAGCTCCGCTCGCGGCCGCACATCGCCGAAGCGCTCGGGCCGCACGTCGCCGCACACGGCCCACACAAGGCGTGGCCGATCCCGGCCCGCGCCGACCGGGCGATCCTGTCGGGTGGCGGAGGGCGCGTGCTCCTCGTCGGCGACGCGGCGTGCGCGACGGACCCGCTCACGGGCGAGGGCATCGGGCAGGCCCTACTGACCGGCCGCCTCGCCGCGGACGCGATCAGCCGGGCGGGGGCGACGGAGCCCGCCGCTGCGGCCGCGCGCTACCGCGTTGGCGTGGCGCGGGAGTGGCTCGCGGACCACCGCATGGCGAGCATGCTGAGCAGCGTCATCCGCCATCCGCTCGGGACACGGGTCGCCGTACGCGTCGCCGGCTCCACAGCGTGGACACGGCGCTGCTTCGCCCGCTGGCTGTTCGAGGACGAGCCGCGCGCCGCCGCTCTCACCCCCCTGCGCTGGCACCGCCAGTTCCTCGCCCGCCCCGGCGCCTACACGCGTGGGGCGTGATCAGCCGCCGACGTCGGTGACGATCTGCTTCAGCGTCTCCATCGTCTTCACCGGGTCCGGCCCGGCAGGGGTCACGGAGAGCACGGTGACGCCCGCCTCCCGGTACGCGCCGATCCGCTCCCTGATGTGCGCGGCAGGGCCGACGAGGTTGCCCAGGGCGAGGTACTCGGCGGGCACCGCGGCGGCAGCCTCCGCCCGCTTCCCGTCGAGGTAGAGGTCCTGGATCTCGACCGCCTCCGCCTCGTAGCCGTACCGGCCGAAGATGTCGTTGTAGAAGTTCCTGCCCCGTGCGCCCATGCCGCCGATGTACAGCGCGGCGGCCGGGCGCACCGCGTCGAGCACGCGTGCCGCGTCGTCGCCGACCAGGTCCTCGCCGATCGCCACGAGCCCGCCGGCGGCGATCTCCAGGCGAGCCAGGTCAGGCGAGCGCTTGGCCAGCCCCGCCTTCAGGTGGTCGCCCCACACCTCCTGGAAGCGGTCCGGCAGGAACATCACGGGCAGCCATCCGTCGGCGAGCTCGGCCGTCGCCTCCACGCTGCGGCCCATCAGCGACGCCCACCAGATCGGGATGTCGGCGCGCACCGGGTGGTTGATCAGCTTCAGTGGCTTGCCGAGCCCGGTGCCCTGCCCGGCGGGAAGCGGCACGTGGACCGCGTCGCCGTCGAAGCGCAGCGGCTCCTCCCGCTTCCAGACCTGCCGGCAGACCGCGATGTACTCGC
>DASZOG010000033.1:0-4483 GCA_035550895.1 Acidimicrobiales bacterium | reverse complement strand
GAGCGCCACGTTGTCGAGCGCGGTGAGCGACGGCAGCAGGTTGAAGGCCTGGAACACGAGGCCGACGCTGCGGCGCCAGTATGTGTCACGCGCCCTGCTCCCGAGCGACGTGACGTCCACGTCGCCGAGCGTGATCGTGCCTCGTGCGGGGGAGAGCAACGACGCGAGCGCGGACAGGAGCGTCGTCTTGCCGCAGCCGCTCGCCCCGACGAGCAGCACGAGCTCGCCGTCGGAGACCTCGAGGTCGAGCCCGGCGATCGGCCGGACGACATATCCGGCGCGCTCGTACTCGAGCATCAGATCGCGCACCTCGAGCACGGGCACGTCAGCCGCCGAACGCCAGCGCGGGATCGACCCGGATCGTGCGGCGCAAGCCGACGAGGCTCGCGACGAGGCCGACGACGACGCCGACGGCGATGAGCGTCACGAAGGCCGCGGCGGGGATCTCGACCGGGAACGGGAAGACGGGTGAGATGAGGAGCGCCAAGCCGGCGCCGATCGCGCTCGCGGCGAGTGCGAGCACCAGCCCCTGGAGGGCGAGACCGCCGAACAGTGTCCGGTTGGTGACGCCCATCGCCTTCGCCGTCGCCAGGTCGGTGGTCCGCTCCGTCACGGCGAGGTAGAGCATCGAAGCCACCACACCCGCGGCCATCAGCCACAGCAGACCGCTGATGATCCGGATCGTCTCGGTGCCGGACTTCATCGGGCGGTCCAGGTCGCGGACGGCGTCGTCACTCGAATATGTCGTCGTGCCTGATGGAGCGCTCGCAGGCGCGCCGCGCACGGCGATGGCCGTCGCATACGGCTGGCCGGCGAGGAAGGCCTGCTGGACGTCGTCGATCCGGGCGAACACCGTCGGCTGCGCGAAGTAGTAGGTCGTGTCCCGGGACGTGCCGACGACGACGGCATCCTGCCCGCCGAGCACGATGCGCTCTCCGATCTCGTGGCCGAGCACCTCGTCGACGACCACCTCCCCAGCACCCGCCGGCAGCTCGCCGCGCACTGCCTGGGGCCACCCGGCCCCGCCCGGCGTGAGCCCGAGCACGTTCACGTCCCGGTCGTCGAGCACGTCTCTCGCCTGCACGAACGGGTCGGCCGCGGTCACCGCCTGGTCGGCGCGGAGCCCGTCCGCCACGTCCATCGGAACGAGTCGGGTCGTGCTGAAGGGGCCTGTGCCGCCCGAGGCGACCACGAAGCTGTCGGCGGCGAAGAGGTCGACGATGCGCACGCTCTCCCGTTTCAGGTGCTCTTCCGTGCCCGCGAGGAGCAGGGCGAGGGCGAACGCGATCGAGGTGGCCAGCACCGACGCGACGAACCGGCGCCGGCGGTGCAGGAGGTCCTTGACCGCGACGCGCCACACACGTCCTGTCGTAGACCTCGACGGCCGAGCGCGACACCGTGGCGACAGGCGTCGTCGGGTGCGGCCAGCACCACCTCCTGCCGGGCCGGCGTGGTGGCACGAAGCGGCACACGGAGGGTGCCGCCCTGTTTCGGCCCCCCGGAGACCGGAGACACTGGGGCCGTGGGCGGTGTGCTCGTCTACCGGCTGCGCGCCGAGCTCCGTGAGCGGTGGGCCACGCTGCTCGGCCTCGTGCTCCTCGTGACGGCGTTGGGCGGGATCGTCCTCGCGGCCACGGCCGGCGCCCGCCGGACCTCGTCCGCCTACGAACGATTTCTCGACGTCGCCAACCCACCGGAACTGGTCGTCTCGCCGCCCGGCGGTCCGGGATCGGACACCGCCGGCTTCTACGACGCGTTGGACCGTCTCGACGGCGTCCGGGCCACGAGGCTGTTCGCCGGCCTCCCTGTCCTCCCCGAAGCAGGCACGCCTTCGGAGCGGCTGACGGAAGCGTTCGACGGGATCGGCGTCATCGCCGCGCTCGACAGCACCCCCTGGACGGAGATCGGCCGACCGCGGGTGATCAGTGGCCGGCTCCCACGCGCTGACCGCGCCGACGAGGTCATGGTCAGTCACCGGTTCGCGGCCCTCGGTGACCTCGACGTCGGGGACCACATCGACGTCGTGTTGTCGACCGAGGAGCAGACAGGCGACGAGACCTCGGTGGCCCCGGCGGAAGCGGGACAGCCGATGCGGTTGACGATCACCGGGGTCGGTGTCGTGTTCGACGAGGTCGTGCCGTTCAGCGATCTCAACGAGGCAGGATCGATCCTCGCCACGGCACCGCTGGCCGCCCTCGTCGACCGGACGCAGTGGAACTTCGAAGGGGCCCTCGTCGACACGGAGCCCGGCGCGGACGTGGCCGCGATCACGTCAGCGATCGAGCGGCTCGGCGTGCAGGATCCGGGAGGAACCGGCGGCGCGATCTTCGTCTCGGACCAGGCGTCCTCGGCGCGGCAGGTGAGCGACGCGATGCGGCCGCTCGCGGTGGCGATCGGCGTGGCGGCCGCCGCGGTCGCGTTCGTCGCGCTCTTCGTGGTCGGGCAGGCCGTGGCGCGCACGAGCCGCGAGCCGTCGAGTGAGACCGATGCGCTGCGCGCGCTCGGGACGAGCACGAACGAGCGCGTCGTCTTCACCGCGGCGCGTGCCGGCCTCGTCGGAGTCGGCGGAGCCATCGGGGCGGTGGTCGTCGCGGTCGCGCTGTCGGGTCGGTTCCCGATCGGCGTCGCCCGCGTCGCGGAGCCCGTTCCGGGCGTGCGCGTAGATGCGCGGGTACTCGTCATCGGGGCGGCGGTGATCGTGGTCGTCACCGTCGCCAGCTCCCTGCCAGCTGCGCTCCGACGTTCACGCGCCGAGCTGCCCCAGGCGCGGCCGTCCCGCTTGGCCGCGGCAGCCGCGGCGCGCGGGTTGTCGCCGGCGGCAGTGCAGGGAGTGCGCTTCGCGGCGCGCGGCGGCGACACCCGGACGGTGCCGATGCGCAGCACCCTCCTCGCGGTGACGATCGCGATCACGGCGGTCCTCGCCACGGTGACCTTCGCCGAGAGCCTCGGGAAGCTGATCGACACCCCCAGCCGTTACGGCCAGGGATGGGACCGCCTGGTCGACGCACAGTTCGGGCCCGCACCGGTCAGCCGGATCGTGGAGCGATTCGGCATGGACCCGGCCGTGCGCGGGATCGCGGCCGGCAACTACGGCGACGTGGTGGTCAACGGCGCGCCGGTGCCCGCGTTCGACCTCGTGTCCATCAAGGGCCAGGTGTCGGTGGTCATCGACGAGGGTCGGCCGGCTCAGACCGCGGACGAGATCGTGCTCGGAGGGGAGACGATCGACCGGCTCGACGTGCGCGTCGGCGACCTGGTCGAGGTCGACACCGGCGAGGGGTCCCGCCCGATGCGACTGACCGGCAGTGGCGTCTTCCCACGCATGGGCCAAGGCAGCTTCTCGACGACCGGACTGGGCATCGGCGCACAACTCGGCGGGGCGTCGCTCGTCTCGTTCGGTGACTTCGAGAACGTGCCGCCCGACTACGAGCTCGACGGCAAGCGATACAACTTCGTCGCCGTCGACCTGGCCGCTGCGCCGTCAGCGCGCGACCGCGAGTTCCGCGAGCTGGAAACGGCGGCCGTCGCCGACGAGGCGTTCGCCTTCACCCGCACGGAGCAGCCGCCGACGAAGATTCGTGACCTCGACCGCGTCCGCGTCGTCCCCGGCGCGACCGCAGCAGTGCTGGCTCTCGTCGGCGTGGCTGCGCTCGCGCACCTGCTGATCACCTCGGTGCGGGAGCGTCGGCGTGAGCTGGCGCTCCTGCAGACGCTCGGGTTCTCGCGCCGGCAGCTCCAGGCATCGGTCCGCTGGCAGGCATCGGTCGTCGCGTTGGCCGCGTTGGCCATCGGCGCGCCGCTCGGCATCCTGCTCGGCCGCGCGGTCTGGACGCGGTTCGCCGACGGGCTGTACACCACCGCCGGCGCGGAGACGCCGTGGATCTGGCTCTCGGCGGTGCTCATCGGTTCGGTGATCGTGGCCAACCTCGTGGCGGCCCCCGCGGGCCGGGCGGCGGCCCGCACGCGGCTTGCCGTCGTCCTGCGCGACGAGTAGGGGGTCACGGACCGCTCCGCCGGTTAGCTCGGAGGTCGCGGGGGAGACGTGCGAGCATGGGGCGTCATGTCCGACGCCGTCCCGGTCCGGACCTCACGCGACCCCCAAGATCCGCCGCCGGATGTGGCCGCGCGTCCCGAGGCATCGGATGCGCCGGCGCGGGCGACCGAGTCGGCGACGCGCCGCAACGTCAAGCGGTCGATCAAGCTCATCGCCTTCCTCTTCGTCTTCATCTACTTCGGGTTGCCGGCGATCGGCGGCGTCGGCCGGGCGATCGACGAGCTGTCGGACATCCGCCCCGAGTTCCTCGTCATCGGTCTCGCGCTGCAGGCCGCGTCGTGGATCTGCTACTCGCAGATGACCCGGGCCGCGCTTCCCGCGCACGCGATCCCCCTCATGCGCCTGTGGCGGATCCAGATGTCCACGAAGGCGCTGACGAACGTCGTGCCCGCCGGAAGCGCCGCCGGTTCGGCTCTCGGGTACCGGCTG
>DASZOG010000032.1:0-15217 GCA_035550895.1 Acidimicrobiales bacterium | reverse complement strand
GGCTCACGCGGACGGGGCCCGCTCAACGAGTTGTCGAATCCTCGCCGTCGCCAACCAGAAGGGCGGTGTGGGCAAGACGACCACGGCGATCAACCTCGGTTCCTGCCTCGCGACGCTCGGGCTGCGGACCCTCGTGGTGGATCTCGATCCGCAGGGCAACGCCACGACGGGCCTGGGCCTCGACCCGCGCAGCATGCAGACGACGATGTACGACGTCCTGATGCGGGAGACGCCGTTGGAGAACTGCATCGAAGCGACGGCCGTGAAGAACTTGTTCGTCGCCCCGGCGAGCCTCGACCTCGCCGGCGCCGAGATCGAGCTGGTGCCGGCGTTCAGCCGGGAACTGCGGCTGCGCAGGGCGATCGAGGTCGTCGCCCCGGACTACGACTACGTGCTCATCGACTGCCCACCCTCTCTCGGTCTGCTCACCGTCAACGGGCTCGCCGCGGCGGGAGAGGTGCTCGTCCCGATCCAGTGCGAGTACTACGCGCTGGAAGGACTGGGGCAGCTGCTGCGCAACGTCGATCTCGTCAAGCGCAGCCTGAACCCGACGTTGGAGGTGACGACGATCGTCCTCGTGATGTACGACGCGCGGACCCGGTTGTCCGATCAAGTGGTCGCCGAGGTACGCCAACACTTCGGGGACAAGGTATGCCGGACGATCGTGCCGCGCACCGTTCGCCTGTCGGAAGCCCCGTCGTTCGGCCAGCCGATCATCACCTTCGATCCGATGTCTCGCGGCGCGGTGGCGTACCGCGAACTGGCACGGGAGGTAGCCGGTGTCAGCGCGCCGTAGCGGGCTCGGGCGAGGCTTGGCCTCGTTGATCCCGGCGACGACGGCCGCCGAGTCCGACATCGCGGGTCTGGTGGAGGTGCCGGTCGGAGCGATCGAGCCCAATCCGCACCAGCCGCGCACCAACTTCGACGAGGACGCGCTGGCGGAGCTGGCGGCGTCGATTCGTGAGCTCGGCGTGTTGCAGCCGATCCTCGTCCGGCGCGTGGGTGAGGACGCCTACCAGCTGATCGCCGGCGAGCGGCGGTGGAGAGCAGCGCAGCGGGCCGGCCTGGCGACGATCCCGGCGGTGGTCCGTTCGGCCGACGAGGAGCGGACGGTCGCCGAGGCCCTCGTCGAGAACCTGCAGCGCGAAGATCTTGCGGCTCTGGAAGAGGCGAGCGCGTTCCAGCAGCTGATCGAGGAGTTCGGACTGACCCACGACCAGGTCGCGGCCCGCGTCGGCAAGAGCCGATCTGCTGTGACGAACACGTTACGACTGCTGCACCTGCCGGCATCCATTCAACGCCTCCTGGCCGACGGGCGGCTGTCGCCCGGACATGCGCGGGCGCTCCTCGGCACGCCGGACCGCGCCTTCCAGGAACAGCTCGCCCGGCGCGCTGCGACCGAGGGATGGTCCGTTCGCCAGGTCGAAGACGCCGTACGGGACCGCACCGCAGGTGGCCACACCCAGCGTGCACCGGCGCCGGCGGCACGGCTGCGACCGCCTGGCCTGCTCGAGTTGGAGCAACTCCTCGCCGAGCACCTCGACACCCGGGTCGCCATCGCGATGGGCACCGGTAGGGGTCGAGTGACGATCGAGTTCGCCGATCTCGAGGATCTGGAGCGCATCTACCGGGCGATGACCGAGGTTCCGACACCTCAACTCTGAGGTCAGCGCTGACGCGCGCCTGCAGGGTTACACACAGGCAGCTGTGGATCCTGTGGATAAAGTCTCGATCAAACCTTGAGGGTTGCCCCGCACCACCGGCGCATCGCCTGGACGGTGGCCGCGGCGACCGTCGGCGTCTGGTCGACGACGGCGCGCGGCGGGCCGAGCTGGGCGAGGACCGCCGGCATCTTCGTCTCCCGGAGCACCGGGATGCGCATCCCTGCCGCCGAGCAACACAGATCACCGACGCCGGCTTGGCCCAGCCCGGCGACGAGGAGCTCACTGAGGCGGCGCCCGCCGATCGACTCGAACCCGGCGGTGGCGTAGAAGGCGATCGGGCCGGGATGCTCCCCGGAGCGGAACCCCAGGTAGGCGGCGGCCTGGAACTGGTTGGCGACCACCGCGTGGGCACGCTGGTCGAGTTCGTCGGCGACGAGCACCCGGGCGCCGCTCCCTCGGAGCATGCGGGCGATCGTGCGTGTCAACATCCCGAGTCCGCCGAGGTGCCCGACCACGACCCTCGCCCCGGTGAGCCCGCTCGTGTCGCGCAGCCGTTCCTCTTCGCGCACGGAGGCCACCGCCGGCCCGTGGTCCGTGTGCGAGCCCAGCCGGCGCAGGGCGCGCACGGTGTCGGCGCCACAGATGCCGTCGGGAGGGAGCCCCAGATTGCGCTGCAGCTCCTCGAGTGCGGCGGCGGTCAGCGGCCCGAAGATGCCGTCGACCCGGCCGGCGTCGAAACCCAGCCGGCCCAGCCGCCGCTGCAGGTCGGCGACGTCGTCCCCGCGCAGGTTGGGGCTGCGGTGGTAGAGGACGCGGTCACCGAGCGCCCAGCCGGCCTCGATGAGCGCGGTCCACGTGTCCTCGTCGCACACGCCGTCGTCCGGCAGACCTCGCGCCTGCTGGAACGCGACGATCGCCGTAACCGTGTGCGGGCACACCACACCCCACTCAGGGTGGTGGGGCGGGAAGCCGGCTCCTGCGAGCCGGCGCTGGAGATCGCGTACCGCCTCGCCTCGCGTCCCGGCACTCAGGGGGAGGCGGGCAGGAATTCGCTCAGCTCCTGGAGCAGCTGGCCCTTCCCCTTGGCGCCGACCATCCGCTTCGCCACCTCGCCGTTCGAGAACACGAGCAACGTCGGGATGCTCATCACGTTGAACCGCATCGCGATGTCGGGGTTGTCATCGACGTTCAGCTTGGCGACCTGGACGTGCGCGGCCTGCTCGACGGCGATCTCGCCGAGGATCGGGGCGATCATCTTGCAGGGTCCACACCACTCGGCCCAGAAGTCGACGATGACCGGCTTCTCCGCGCTCTTCACGGTCTCGTCGAAGGTGTCAGTGGTGAGGGTGGTGATCCCGTCGGCCATCGGTTCGGTCCCTTTCGGATCGGATGCGAATGCTACCGAGATCAACCGCACCTGACCGGCCAGACATTCCCCGTGCCGGTGGCAGTGCGGCCGCGCAGAAGCGACCCCGGCCACGTTCGCCCGCCGCGCACTTCTCGGCGCGAGATGGTGCAGTCAGCGCACCAATCCGCGCCGAGAACAAGTAGGCCGGGCGGGCCGGGCGGGAAGCGGCCAGCTGCTAGGCCGGGGCGGCGGTTGCCTGTGGTGGCGCGTGGTGGGCTTGTGCTTCGAGCCAGCGTTCGGCGTCGATCGCGGCCATGCATCCGGAGCCCGCGGCAGTGACGGCCTGGCGGTAAGTGTGGTCCTGCACGTCACCGCAGGCGAACACGCCGGCGACGTTCGTGCGTGTCGAGCCGGGTTCGGTCTGCAGATAGCCCTGATCGTCCATCTCGAGCACGTCGCGGAACAGGTCGGTGTTCGGGCGGTGGCCGATCGCCACGAACAGGCCCTGCACGGGCAGCACCTGCTCCTCGCCGCTGAGCACGGAACGGACACGTGCTCCCTCGAGTGAGTCCGTGCCGACGAGATCCGTGACGACGTGGTTCCACAGGAACTCGATCTTCGGGTTGGCGAACGCGCGGTCCTGCATGATCTTCGAGGCGCGCAGCTCGTCACGGCGGTGCACGATGGTCACCTTCGTGGCGAACTTCGTCAGGAACAGCGCCTCCTCGACGGCTGAATCCCCGCCGCCGACGACGGCGATCTGCTGACCGCGGAAGAAGAACCCGTCGCACGTGGCGCACGTCGACAGGCCGTGGCCGAGCAGGCGGCCCTCCGCTTCGAGCCCCAGCATCAGCGACTGGGCGCCGGTGGAGACGATCACCGCGTCGGCCTCGTAGAGATCGTCGCGGACCCAGATCCGGAACGGGCGGCTGGAGAAGTCGACCTTCGTCGCCTTCTCGGTGAGGAACTCGGCGCCGAAGCGCGCCGCCTGCTCCCGGAAGCGGACCATCAGCTCCGGGCCCATGATCCCGTCGGGGAACCCGGGGTAGTTCTCCACCTCCGTCGTGAGCATCAACTGCCCACCCGGCTGGTCGCTGGTCGACGAGGGCTCACCCTCGATCACGAGCGGGGCGAGGTTCGCCCGGGCCGTGTAGATGGCGGCGGTCAGCCCGGCCGGACCCGAGCCGATGATCACGACGTGCCGTTTCATGAGTGCCACAACCCTTCTCGTGGTCGCCGAGCGGTCACCGCAGGGTCAGGCAGGCAGGCGCGCCCAACGGAGCCGCATCAAGATCAACCCCACGATGGCCAGGACACTTCCGATGATCAGGTACGCGATCCACACCGGGCCGGGGACGAAGTTGTTCACCAGCCGCACGAGGCCGATGATCAGCAGCAGGAGGGCCATGCCACCGGCGAACGCGGCGACGACGCCGAGCACGATGGCCCGCACGACCGTGATCGCCGGTCGCGTGGTCTTCTCGCGGACGGCGCCGACGATGCGGTCGATGTTGTCGGTGACGGTCATTACCCAGTCGCGATCGGGCATCTCGCCAGACTAGGAGCACGCTGAGCAACTGAACGCACTCGTGTCGCCGGCTCCCAACGCCGCTGGCGGCGTCTGCCTCCTCGACAAGTGCGCTGCGGCAGTTGCCTTCGCCGGCATCCTTGCCACCAACCCGGCGCTCGGCGATCCAAGGACGCCAGTGCTCAGCGCACTCCCAGGAGGATCCGAAGGGGGTGGTGGCACTCCGGGAGGCGGCGGTGGTCAGGGGCTGACCGTCACCTCGGTGACGATCCGGCAGTCGAGCGCGACCACGACGTAGTTCGACTCGTCGAGCGGGACGAGGAGCGTGCGCTCTCCGCGGTACGAGACACCGGCCACCGGGACCCCGGCGAGCCCGGCGCAGTCCGCCAGCGCCGCGTGCACGGCGGCAGCGTTGTCCGGTTCCGCCGCTCGCCGCGGCGCACCGGTCAGCAGGCCCGCAACTTCGGCCGGGGTCGCGGCCGCGCCGAGATCAGGGACGGACCCGAATGCCGCGGCGAGCGCCGGAATCGGCTCGCCCGTGTCCGCCGCTGCGGCAGTGGTCTCGGCCTCGGCCGCGGCCGTGCCTGCGTCGGCGCCCTGAGCGGGAGCCTCGGCGCCTCCCTCGGGCGTCGGCGCGGCGGAGCCGACGTCCTCGGCCGGCGCCTCGAGCCCGCCTCCGGCGGGTGCCGCTGATTCCTCGGCGGCGACCGTCGCCAGCTCTTCCGCATCGGCCTCGGCGGCGACCGAGACCGCCGCCGGTTCGTCGGCCGCTGTGCCGCCGTCGCCATCGCCGTCGCGGGCGACGAAGGTGATGGCGCCCACAGCCGCCGCGGCGGCAGCGACCGGAACCACGACGCGCCACGCCCGCCGAGCTCGCCGCCGGCTGCCGAGGGGGACCACCGCTGCCTCGCTGGCACGATCCGCCGCGCTCCGGTCCTCGGGGCCCCCGGCGGCAGCCGCGTCACCCCTGGCCACGGCCGCGTCGAACGCCGCGAGGGCCCGGCCGAGCATGGCCTCCCGCCGATCCCCGGCCACCGCGACCGACGCGCCGAGCTGCTCCGCGATCCGGCCGAACGTCGCGGCGCGGTCCATCACTGCCGGGTCGGCTTCTGCGCGGGCGCGCTCGTCGAGACCGAGCTCGCCGTCGAGGTAGGCGCTCGCCAGCTCGTCGGCGTCGGCGCCGGGCACGCCGGGCGCGGGGGAGGGGTGCTCGTCGTTCATCGGCGTCCACTTGGACGTTCGGGGGGCGGGCGGCGGTTCCCGCCGAGCGCCTCCGCCAGGGCAGCGCGGCCACGGGCGATGCGCGACCTCACGGTGCCCGGGCGCAGGTCGAGTGTGGCGGCGATCTCGGCGTAGTCCATGCCGAGCACGTCCCGCAGCACGACCGGAGCGCGAAACTCCTCCGGCAGCTCGCGCAGTGCAGCATCGAGGACGAGCTGATCCGTCACGGAAACGTCGAGGGGCGGGCTGTCGTCGCCGGTGGTCTCGCTCGCGGGGAGCCCCGGTGCCGGGCGGCGCGCCTTGCGGCGCAGCTCGTCGAGGCAGGCGTTCGTCGCCACCCGGTACAGCCACGTGCGCAGCGACGACCGGCCGTCGAAGCGGCGGATGCCGCGGGCGATCGCCAGCAGCGCCTCCTGCGTGGCGTCGTCCGCGTCGGCGTCGTTCCCCGCGAGGCGCCGGCACACGGCGTAGACGAAGTCGACGTGCCGGCGGAGCAAGGTGTCGAGTGCGGCCCGGTCGCCGCCGCGCGCCGCCTCGACGAGGGCGTCGTCGCTCACCTCGGCGGGCACGGCTTCGACAGGGTCAGGCGGCCACGAGCGTGACCTCGCCGATCTGGCCGCGGTACGGGTTCTGCTCGCCGCACCCGTCGCCCTCGGGGAGCTGTGTCAGCCAGATCAGGAGGTGGTCGCCCGACGCACCGGCGAGCGAGAACGACGCGTTGCCCGGTGTCTCCGCGCCCCGCTCCGCGACCGGGTCGCCCCAGTCGGACAGTGCCGGCCCCGGGTCGTCGGCCGCGTAGACCTGCACCCGCCACGGCGCCGCCGGCCAGGCGATGCGCAGCTCGCTCCCGGCCGCCGGACGGTCGAGCTCGATGACGACCCCGACGCCGGGCTTCGGATAGAGGTAGTTCGACTCGTAGCAGACGGTCGTCCAGGCCGTGGTCGGGTCACCGTCGACGAGTCGGTCGAGCTGGCTCGCGTTCTCCCGGCCGTCGCCAGGAAGCGGGTCGAACTCGGCGACGCCGCGGATCTCGGCCACGCCGATGGCCGCTGGGTCTGCCGGGTCGACGGCCGTACTCGCGCCACCGGCGCCGCCCGGCCCGAGCGTCGGCAGCGCGCCGGGCACGGTGGACACCGCGATCGTCGACGGCGGCGTCTCGCTGCCGGGGTCGTCGGACGTGGAGGCGAAGACCAGACCGGCCACGATCGTGGCGACGGCGATGGCGATGACGGCGATCAGCGGCCAGCGCCGGGCGCCCTCCGGGCGTGCGGTCCCACCACCGTCCGGACCGCCTGCCGCCGGTCCCGCCCCGCTGCGTCCCGGCGGGGTCGCCCGCTGCGGCCGGGTCGTGAACGGCGGGCGTGGCGCCGGAATGCCGTCGATCGGGCTCTGCGGCGTCTCGTCGCGCCGCCGGAGCAACGGGTCCCCGGTGACGTCGAGCTCGACCGGTTCGCGGCGGTCGCGGCTCGTCAACGCCTGGCCGAGCATCGCCCGGGCCGTCGCCCCGTCGGCCGGCCGCTGCTCCGGGTCACGCGCCAGGAGCGCGTGCACGACGTCTGCGACCGGTTGCGGCACGTCCGGGCGGATGGACCGGAGCGGGACCGGGTCGTCGTGGATCCGGGCGACCGCGGTGGCCGCGTCGTTCTCCCCGACGAACGGCACCTTCCCGGCCAGGCACTCGTACAGGACGAGGCCGAGGGAGTACAGATCGGCGCGGCCGTCGACCGTCCGCCCGAGGACCTGCTCCGGCGAGAGGTACTTCGCCGTGCCCATCATCACGTTGTCGGCCGTGAGGTCGTCGCGCGCCGCGATCGCCTTGGCGATCCCGAAGTCGGCCAGCTTCACCCGGCCGTCGTCGGTGATCAGGATGTTGCCGGGCTTCACGTCGCGGTGGACGAGGCCGGCGCGGTGCGCCGCCTGCAGCGCCGCGGCGACGGCGCGCCCGATGGCCACGGTGTCGATCACCCGCAACTCGTGGCGCTCGTCGAGCACGGCCCGCAGCGAACGGCCGTCGATCAGCTCCATCACGACGCCCTGACGGCCACCGTCCTGAACGGTGTCGTACACGCTGACGATGCCCGGATGGTTCAGGCGGGCAGCGGCGACGGCTTCGCGGCGCAGCCGTTCGACGACGATCGGATCGGCCGCGAGCGCCGGCTTGAGGAGCTTGATCGCGACGCGCCGGTCGAGCACGGCGTCGGTGGCCACCCACACCTCACTCATCCCGCCGGTGGCCAACCGGCGTTCGACGCGGTACCGCCGGGCGAGGATGAACGGTGTGGCGGCCCCGGCCGGTGACGGAACGGAGGAAGCGGCCACCGCACGCGCACCCTAGTGGCGCGCCTTCGCGAAATCGGGGACGGTCCCAAGAGCGCGCCGTCAGCGCGGGGAGTGCCAGACAACTCCGATCGCGCCGCGGCCGGCGTGCGTCCCGACGACCGGGCCGACGTGGCCGACGACGATCGGAGCTGGCGCGAGCGGCTGCAGCTGCGTGACGAACGCGTCCACGTCCGGCGCATCGGCTTGCAGCACTGCGAGGCGCTCGAGCGGACCGGCCGCGCGCACCTTGTCGACGAGGAACTGCAGCGCCTTCGACCGCGTGCGTTGCTTTCCGCCCTCTTCGACGCGGCCGTCGCGCACCTCGATGATCGGCTTGATGGACAACACCGAGGCGAGCATCGCCTTGGCACCGCCGATCCTGCCGCCCTTGCGCAGGTTCTCGAGCGTGTCGAGCGCGCCCCACACGTGGCTGCGCGCCGTGAGATCACGCGCCTGCTCGGCGACCTCTGCTGCGGACCCGCCGTCACGCGCCCGCTCGGCTGCGTCGACCGCGATCATCCCGAGGCCGAGGGTCGCAGAGCGCGAGTCGACGACCTCGATCGGCACCGTCGAGCTGAGGGCGTTCGCCGCGACCTGCGCGCTCTGCATCGTCGCTGACATCGCACTCGACAGCGAGACGCACACGATGCCGGTCGCGCCGTCGTCGACGAGGCCGCGGAAGGCCGCCTCGAACTGCCCGGGTGCGGGCGCCGCGGTCTCTGGCAACACCGGCGACGCCGCGCATCGCTTCCAGAAGTCCTCCGGAGACAGGTCGCGGCGATCGACGAACTCGTCGGCGCCGAAGCGGATCGTCAGCGGGACGATGACGATGCCCAGCTCCGCGGCGATCTCGTCCGGGAGATCGCAGGCCGAATCGGTGACGATGCGTACGCCCACGGCCGGCGAAGCTAGTGCTCTTCGCGCACTAGTCGTCAGCCGGTGCAGGTCCCTCGGCGAGGGCGCGCCCGCGGGCAGCGGCCCTGCGGGCGTGCGAGATCCACCACGCCACGAGCACCAGCCCCGCTGCGATCGTCAACGCGATGCCCAGGCCTGTGAACGACGCGGCGGTCACGGTCACCTGCCCCGGCGGGACGAGCGCGCGACCCTGCGTCGGCGTGAGCAGATCGACCGCGACGGAGAACGTCCCGTTCGTCCGCGCCTCCACCGGGAACTCGATCCGCGCCTCGCCCTCGACCGTGACGACCTGTTCGCCCTCCGGGAACGTCAGCTTCGGACTGCGCAGGCGGACCCGCAGGCGCAGCGGTTCGGTCGTCGTCGTGCGGATCGTGAGGGGCAACGTCGCCTGCCGATCCGTCATCGTGAACCGGTCCGCCTCGACCGGCAGCACAGCACCGGTGATCGTCGACAACTGACCCTCGACGGCGGTGAAGTACGCCTCCCGTGCCGGGTCGTCCAGTTCGATGGCGACCGAGCGCTCGGCCAACGAGTGCAGCTGACCGCCGAGCTGGGGCCGCTCGACGACCATCGACGACACGTCGTCGATCTCGACCGACGTGGCGGCGAGGCGCAACGCGAGCGGCCGCAGATCTGTGGTGTCCGCCGGGGCGAGCTCCGCCGCCGCGCCGCTGTCCGCTCCTGCTACGACGACGCGGAACCACTCGTCGAGCGTGACGGCGCGCAACGTCGGCGTCGCGGCGAGCACGTCGAGGAACGTGCCGAGGACCAACCGATCGAGTGGCGCGCCGATCGGGGGACCGACGACGGCGCCGCGCGGCACGGGGTCCTCCACGGGCCAGGCGAAGTCCGAGGCGAGCAACCGCGCGACGGCGAGGTAAGCGGCCAGGACCGGGTCGTCGCCGGGCTCGGCGAACGTGCCGCGCACCCCGGGGTCGACCACGGCGGCATGCACGGTCGCGTCGGCGCCGGCGGCGAGGCGGAACGGGCGGTTGACGTCGATCCGTCCGTCGGAGCGGGACGGCTCGACCGCCTCGTAGGGCAGGACGAGGCTGCGCACGCCGAGCGAGCGGAGGAGCTCGACGCCCTCGTCGCCGATCGGGCCGTCGTGGAACCACTCGGCGCGGCTGGTGCGCGGCGCGCCGAGCGTCGAGGTGAGCGCCTCCTCGCCCTCCGTGAGCTGCTCGATGAACGTCGGGGTCAACCCGGACCGCGCGGACGCGGTGGGGTCCATCGTGACGAACGTCGACGCGAGGACCTCCCGTCCTTCGATCGCCGCAGTGACGCCGGCGACCGCGTCCGCGGCCCCGGGCGCCCCGCTACCCGACGACGTCGCGAGCAGCTCGGGCGGCAAGGCGACGGAGAGCGGGAGCTCGGGACGGCGGGTGAGCAGGCCGGCGATCGTCGCCAGGTCCTCCTGCTCTGCAGGGTCGAGGAGGACCGCGCCGTCGGGCTGCAGCGCCGGGGGTGCGGTCTGGCGGAGCACGAACGCCACCGGGAACCGGCGCTGCGCGCCTTCGTCCGTGCGCGGCCGGGCCGCCGTCGTGAGCAGCGAGGTGAGCACCTCGTCGCCAGGGCCGATGACGTCGACACGCACCGGGTAGAGCCCCGGGTTCGCCAGGCGGAATCCCTGTGCCGGCCGCTCGTCACCGCGATCGACGACAGGCACGGAGATCACGAGTTGGCCGGCATCACCGCGGGGCACCTCGGCCAGGGGGAGGGTGAAGAACGACATCGTGGCGGTCGGCGGTTGGCCGGTGAAGAGCATCACGTCGAGGTCGTCGCGCGGGTTCTCCAGCCGCCCGAAGAGCGTCACACCCAGCTCGCCGTCGGCAGGCAGCGGTACGCCCGACGCGGCGACGACGAGCTCGAATGCTTCACCCGGGCGGACCTCCATCGACTGGCGGACGAGACGCAGACCGGGGTCGTCCTGTGCCCGCCGCGCGGACGCGGGCGCCGCCGGCGCCAGGGCGGAGGTCGCGGCGAGCACTGCCAGTGCAGCTCGCGCGAAGCGACCGGAGATCGACACGCGTCGCCTCGGCTATGCCCGCGCGGCGAGGGGCAGCGGCCCGCCGAGCACCTGCAGCCGCTCGTCCAGCACCTCGAACCCGAGCTGGCGGTACAACGTCATGGCCCGCGCGTTGCCCACCTGCGTGTTGACCAGCACGTCGCTCGCCCGGTGGCGCCGCAGCCAGCGCAGCCCGTCGAGCAACAGCGCCGTCGCCACCCCGCGGCGCTGCGCGAGCGGATGCACGGCCAACCGCTGCACGAAGCCGTTGCGTGTGGCGCGGCCATGGACGGCGTAGCCGACGGCAGGGGAGCCGAAGACCCGCACGCGATGGTGCGGCGTCGCCTCGCACGCGTCGCGTAACCCCTCTTCGTCCAGTCGCCACCCGGGGCCGAACGCGGCCCGGTCGACCGCCACCGCCTCGCTCAGGCCGTGCGGGCGGCGCAGCGGGAGCGCCGGCCGGGGCAGTGGCACGGAGAGGCTGCGCCGCAGGAGGTGGAGCTCCTCGACGACAGCGAGACCCGCGGCGGCGAAGGTCTCCCGTTCCAGCGGCGCGAGCGCGCTGGTCCGGACGCGCCGGTAGCCGCTGCGGTGGAGCTGCTCGAGCAGATCACCGATCTCGTCGACGAGGGGCTGGATGCCCGGAGTCAAGGGCACGATCTGCGCCGTCGCCGGGTCGTCCGGCCAGGGCCGCACCCGCACGACCGAAGCACCCAACCGCAGGCGCTCGTCCGGCGTCCGCCGGGGCGAGAGAACCATGTCCTGACGGTAGCGTTCGACCCATCTCGCTGCTGTTCACGACGCACACGCGCTACCTCGACCACATCGCGTCGGCGCGCCATCCGGAGCGACCAGCGCGTCTGGACGCCGTCGTGCGCGGCACGCACGATGCGTCGATCGCCGACGCGGTCGTGCCGCTCGAACCACGGCCCGCCTCGGCGGAGGAGCTCGAACGGGTGCACCCGCCGGACTACCTGGCTGCGCTGGAACGGTTCTGCGCCGACGGGGGCGGCTTCGTCGATCCGGACACCGGCGCTTGCCGGGACTCGTTCGATGCCGCGGTGCTCGCCGCCGGGGCGGTCCTGACGGCGATCGATGGCGTGTCGCGGGGCGAGGGAGAGACGGCGTTCTGCGCAGTGCGCCCCCCGGGACATCACGCCACGGTCGACCAGGCGATGGGCTTCTGCCTGCTGAACAACATCGCGATCGGCGCGGCGACGCTCGCTGCAAGGGGTGAGCGGGTGCTCGTGCTCGACTACGACGCGCACCACGGCAACGGCACGCAGGACGTCTTCTACGACGACCCCCGGGTGCTCTACGTCTCCCTGCACCAGTCGCCGCTCTATCCGGGTACCGGCCGGATGGAAGAGCGCGGGCTCGGGATCGGTCACGGGACGACGTGCAACGTCCCGCTCCCTCCGCACTGCACCGGCGACGTGTACCTGCGGGCGATCGACCGATTGATCGCGCCGGTGGTGACCGACTTCCGGCCGACGTGGCTGCTGCTGTCCGCCGGCTTCGACGCGCACCGGCTGGATCCGCTGACGGACCTCGCCCTCACGTCGGGCGACTACGCAGCGATCACGAAGCGGGTGCTCGAGCTGGTTCCCGCCGGGCGCACGGTCGCCGTGCTGGAGGGCGGGTACGACCTCGACGCGCTGCAGTGGTCGGCGGCGGCGACGATGGCCGCCCTGCTCGGTGTCGAGCACGCTCCCGAACGCCCGACGAGTGGAGGGCCAGGCGACCACGTCCTCGACGTCGCGGAGCGGATCTGGTCCGAAGTCCCGATGGCCTGACGCGGGACCGGCATAGCCTGATCCGGTGGTCCCGGAGCGCTTCCAGCCGGTCCTCGCCGAGCTCGCTCCGCTGGCGGAGCGGTTCCGTGCCGCGGGCCGCCGCCTGTATCTCGTCGGGGGCACCGTGCGCGACCTGCTCCTCGACCGGCAAGCCGACACCGACTACGACCTGACCACCGACGCGCGGCCCGACGAGACGAAGCGCATCGTCACCGGGTGGGCTGACGCGGTGTGGACCCAGGGCGAACGGTTCGGGACGATCGGCGCCCGTGCCGACGGCTGCTGCTACGAGATCACGACTCACCGCGCCGAGGCGTACGACCCCGAATCGCGCAAGCCGATCGTCGAGTTCGGCGACTCCGTCGAGACGGATCTCTCGCGGCGCGACTTCACCGTGAATGCGATGGCCATCGAGGTGGGCGCGGAGCCGACGCTGATCGACCCGTTCGGCGGGCTCGGCGACCTGACGAGCAAGTGTCTACGCACGCCACTTGCACCCGAGGCGAGCTTCGGCGACGACCCGCTGCGAATGCTGCGCGCCGCCCGGTTCACGGCGGGTTACGACCTCGTGCCCACCCCGGAGCTCGTCGCCGCCGTCGCGGCGATGCACCAGCGGATGGAGATCGTGTCCGCCGAGCGCATCCGCGACGAGCTCGACAAGCTGATGACGGTCTCCCGGCCGTCGTCCGGGCTGTGGCTGCTGGTCGACACCGGTCTCGCCGAGCAGTTCCTCCCCGAGCTGCCGGCGATGCGCCTCGAGCAGGACCCCATCCACCGGCACAAGGACGTCCTCAGCCACACGATCGCCGTCGTCGAGAACGTGCGGCCGCCCGAGGAGTACGCAGGCGGGCGCGACTTCGACTTCCGGATCACGCGCCTGGCAGCGCTGTTCCACGACGTCGGCAAGCCGAAGACGCGCTCGTACCGCGGCGGCAAGGGCGTCGCCTTCCACCACCACGACGTGGTCGGTTCGCGGATGACCCGCGATCGGATGCAGGTGCTGCGCTACTCGACCGCCGACATCGAGGCCGTCACCCGCCTCGTCGAGCTGCACCTCCGGTTCCACACGTACCGGATGGGCTGGACCGACTCGGCTGTGCGCCGCTACGTGCGCGACGCCGGGCCGCTGCTCGCCGAGCTGAACGTGCTCACCCGCAGCGACTGCACGACGCGCAACGAGCAGAAGGCGCGCCTGCTCGCCAAGCGGATGGACGAGCTGGAGACACGCATCGACGAGCTGCACGCAGCGGAGGAGCTGGCGGCGATCCGCCCGGAGCTCGACGGACGGCAGGTCATGGAGCAGCTCGGGATCGAACCGGGTCCCGCAGTGGGCCGGGCAATGGCCTACCTGCTCGACCTGCGGCTGGACGAGGGGCTGCTCGGCGAGGCAGAGGCCCGCCGTCGCCTCGATACCTGGTGGGCCGCGCAGCGGGAAGCCGGCTGAGCCGGCGGCGGCCCGCGGCTACACCCGCGCCGACGCGATCTCGGCGCCCTGCGCGAGCGCCTGCAGCTTCGCCCACGCGACGTCCGGGTCGATGCCCTGCATCCCGACGTGGACGCTGAAGCCGCAGTCGACGCCGGCCATCACCCGCTCCCGGCCGACGAGCGTCGCGTACCGCGTGACGCGCTGCGCGACGAGCTCGGGGTGCTCGATGTAGTTGGATTGCGGCTCGATCACTCCGGGACAGAGCACCTTGTCGTCCGGGACGGGGACCTCCTCGAACAGCTTCCACTCGTGCGCGTGGCGCGGGTTCGCCGCTTCGAAGAGCACGGTGCGCGGCTTCGCCTTCCACACCAGGTCGATGATCTCGGCGAGATCGACATCGTGGTGGTGCGGACCGGGGTAGTTGCCCCAGCAGAGGTGCATCCGCAGCCGATCCGCGGGGATGTTCCGGACGGCGTGGTTCAGCGCTTCGATGTTCAACGCGGCCCGGCGCCGGAACGCGGCGAGGTCGAGGTCGGCATACGCGGAGTGGCGCCCCATCGCCAGGTCGGGGCAGTCGAGCTGCACGTACGCACCCGCGGCAGCGATCGCCTCGTACTCGGGGCGCATCGCTTCGGCGATGGCGAAGACGTACTCCTCGTCGGTCGGGTAGTACCGGTTGGCGAAGAACAGCGAGACCACCCCGGGCGAGGCGGCGCTGGAGAACGCGCGACCGGCGAGGTCGCCCCGCAGCGCGGCCGTGAGGTTCGCCATGTCCACGCCGACGGCGGTCTCGTCGCGCACCGAGATCGGACCGGTACATGCCGGCGCGCTCCGCTTCCGCCGGCCCGGGTTCGCCGCGACTGCCGCGGCGCTCTGCGGATAGTCCGCGAGATCGAGGAAGAAGTAGTCCTGGATCGTATCGCCGCCGAAACCGGCCAGCCGGTCCTGCACATAGGTCGCGTAGCTCGGCTTCGACATCTCGCCGTCGTTGA
>DASZOG010000031.1:0-2069 GCA_035550895.1 Acidimicrobiales bacterium | reverse complement strand
GAAGCTGCGGTGGACGACGGTGAACGAGTAGAGCGTGCCGGTCTCGGCGACCTCCTCCCAGCGCAGGTCGCCGCCCGGGCAGTCCGTGCCCCCGACGGGCGGGTACCACTGCCACTGCTCGCACAGGGTGCAGCGCGGCAGCACGAGGCGAAGGGCGTCGATCGCTCTCCAGAAAGGGGCGGCGAGCTCGGCCGGCGGGGGATCGAACACCGGCAACATCAGCGGTCCACGGTGAGGATCGCGGTCGCGTGCTCCGGGGCGCCGAGCCCGCTCACGAGCGCGACCTCGGCACGCTCGACCTGCGCAGCGCCGCGGGCGCCGCGCAGCTGTCGCACGGCCTCGACGACGTGGCCGGCGCCGACGCTGTACGACTGCGCGAGCAACCCGCCGTGGGTGTTGACGGGCAGTCCGCCCCCGGGATCGAACGTCCCGCTGGCCGCGGCTGCCGCGCCCTCACCCCGTGGCGCCAGCCCGATGTCCTCGAGCTGGAGCAGCATCGAGATCGTCGAGCAGTCGTAGATCTCGGCGACGTCCACGTCGCCGGGCGAGATCCCGGCGCGGCGGTACGCGTCGTCGCCGGACTCCTCGGCCGCCGTGCGGAGGATGTCTCCCTGGCTGAAGTACTGGGCCTGCGTCATCGGCTTCGACGCGAACCCGACGCCGGCAACGGCCACCGGTGGCTGGCGCAGGTCACGTGCCCGTTCGAGGCGGGTGACGACGAACGCCACGCCGCAGTCGTTGACGAGGCAGCAGTCGGGCGTGCGCAGCGGCGTCGCCACGAAAGGAGCGGCGAGGTAGGCGTCGATCGTCAGCGGCTCCTGCACGAGGGCGTTCGGCGTCCGCGCGGCATGCCGCCGAGCCGAGACGGCGATCGCGCCGAGGTGGTCCGCAGGAAGCCCGTACTGCGCGTCGTACCGCTGCGCCTGCACGGCGAAGTACACGGGCTGGCCGTAGAAGCCCATCGGCATCTCGAACGCGACCTTCGCCTCGTCCTCGGCGTGGTAGCCGTAGACGTCGCCTCCACGGAGGCTGAGGTTGATCGCGTAGCAGCTGACCACGACGTCGGCACGACCGGCGTCGATCGCCAGCTCGGCCAGCATCAGCGCGCCGACTGTGCCTGCGCCGGCGATGCCGATCGATGCGCTGAAAGGCCGCCGCGCCATGCCGAGCCGGTGCGCGAGCTCATCGGGTGGCGCGTGAACGCCGAACGTCTGCGCCTCCGTCACGATTCCGTCGACGTCGTCGATCGTCAGGCCGGCGTCGTCGAGCGCGAGCCGGGTCGCGTCGGCAGCGAGCTCGGCGATGGTCCGCCGGTCTCGACGCGACGGCTCTGCCTCACCGACGCCGACGATGGCGACGCTCACGACGCGCGGGCCTCTGCGGGTGTCGGACCGCGACCTGCGGAGGTGAGGCGGGGGAGCACCTCTGCCTCGAACAGCTCGAGGCCTGCCCAGCCGATGTCGATCGGCAGACCGCCCATCAACGGCTGGAGCACGACCTCTGCGTCGTCGGGGAGGCCGCAGACGTAGTCGACGCACTGGTCGGGCGTGAGCACTTGGAAGCGCGGGTGCGCCGCGAGCTCCTCGACGGTCGTCAGGTCCTGGTAGGGCGTGCCGCCGGTACCGCGTTCCTGCGCCCACTCGGCGGTGACCCGGGCCGCGTACAGCACATGTGGCGCGACCACTTCCCATGCCTGTTCGGGATCGCGGGCGACATGCAGGAAAAGGGTGGCCCTCGCCGGTGGGATCGGGCCGACGGGACGACCCAGCCGCTGGCACTCCGCGGCGTAGATCTCCCACAGGCCGGGCATCGCCGGGAGGTAGCCGTCGCCGAGCCGCGCCGCGCGGTAGGCCGACGCCTCGGCCGAACCACCGATGTACAGCGGCGGCCGGGGACGCTGGTGCGGGCGCGGTCGCACGACGACCCGCTCGCCGCGGTGCTCGAACGGCTCGCCCGTCCAGGCCAACTCGAGCATGCGGATCGTGTCCTCGAGCACGCGCACGCGCTGCTGCTGCTCGATGCCGAACATGCGGTATTCGTGCGGGCGGTAGCCGAGCCCGAGCGTGATG
>DASZOG010000030.1:0-6848 GCA_035550895.1 Acidimicrobiales bacterium | reverse complement strand
CGATCCGCGCGCACAAGACGCCCGGGCCACGCTCACCCAGCTCCAGCCGTCCCAGATCATCGCCGTCGGGAGGCGGGCCGTGTTCCCCTCGGCCGAGACCGTCGCCGGCCTCGTCCACACGGCACTCGGCGGCACCGAGCTCCCGGGCGGAGGCCAGGTCATGTTCCCCGGCCGTCGGCTCGTCGCGATCTACGGCCATCCCGGCGACACCAACCTCGGCATCCTCGGCGAGCAGGCGGTCGACGCGTCGGTCAACCGGGCCCACCAGTACGCCGCGGCCTACAAGGACGTCAGCCCCGAGCCGGTCGTGCCCGTCGTCGAGATCATCACGACTGTGGCTGCCGCCGACGCCGGCGCGGACGGCGACTTCTCCTCCGAGAGCTCTCTCGACCACATCCGCCCGTGGATCGAAGCAGCGGCGGCCAAGGGCGTCTACGTCGTCCTCGACCTCCAGCCCGGCTACACCGATTTCCTCACGCAGGCGCAGCGGTACGAGGAGTTCCTGGTCCAGCCGCACGTCGGCCTGGCGCTCGATCCCGAGTGGCGCCTGGCGCCCGGCCAGCGCCACCTGGTGGACATCGGCAGCGTCAGCGCGCAGGAGGTCAACGCCACCGCCACCTGGCTCGCCGGCCTGGTCCGCGACCACGCGCTGCCGCAGAAGCTGCTCATCGTCCACCAGTTCCGGCTGGACATGATCCGCGACCGCGGCCGGATCGCCATCCCACCCGAGCTGGCGGTCATGTTCCAGATGGACGGGCTCGGCACCCAGGACCAGAAGCTCGACACGTGGGCGGCAGTCACGAAGGGCGGCCCGGCGGGCGCGTGGTTCGGCTGGAAGAACTTCCATGACGAGGACCTGCCGCTGCGCTCACCGGCGCAGACCGTCGCGCTCGAGCCGTCGCCGCTGTTCATCTCCTACCAGTAGCGCCCACGCGAAGGTCCCGCATCCCCCATCCCCCGTTCCCCATCCCCCATTCCCCCCGCGAACGATGGGGGATCTGCCCGATGTAGCGCGCGCCCGGACGGGCGCATGCTGCAGCTCATGCAGACCACGTCCGAGCGGCTACCAGCCCAGCTCCCGCAGCCGGGGATCGGAGATGCCGAAGTGGTGCGCCACCTCGTGGATCACGGTCCGGCGCACCCGCTCCACGGCATCGGCCTCGGATCGGGCGTGGCGCAGGATCGTGCGGCGGAAGATCGTGATCCGGTCCGGCAGGGCGAGGCCCCCGTAGCGCTCCCGCCGAGTCAGCGGCACCCCCTCGTACAGGCCGAAGAGGCGCCCGGGCGGCGCGTCGCTGACCTGGACGACGACGTTGTCCATCCGGGACGCGAGCTCCTCGGGGATCCCGTCGAGCGCCTCGCCGACCAGCTCCTCGAACCGATCCAAGGGGATGTCGAGCACGAACGCAGTCTGCCGGCCATGACCCGTCACGCAGCTGTCAGCGCCGAGACAGCGCGGTGTCAGCGGCCGGGCGCACGATGCACCACACAGGGAAACGAACGCCATGGGGAGGGGGTGAGCGCAATGGCACTGACGATGTGGATCAACGACTTCACCGGGAAGCGGCTGTCCGTCGCCGAGCTGCGGGAGCACCGCCGCCGGGCGCACGAGGCGTACCGCGTCAACGCCCACATCTTCGAGGACGAGACGGAGGCGCTGGCCGCCCTCGGCATCGTTCCCATGCTCGCCGTCTGATGCGGCGACGACACGCTCACCCCACAGCGCCCCATCCGCCTCTGCCATGATCGGCGGATGGGAGCGTTGGAGCCGACCGACAAGCCCGAGGACCTCGGACTCTCCGCTGATCGCCTGGCGCGGATCCCGGCGTACTTCGACGAGCACTACGTCCGCACCCGGAAGCTCGCCGGCGTGCTCACCCTCGTCGCCCGCCACGGCCAGGTCGCCGCGCTGAGCTGCGCCGGCACGGCCGACACCGCCAGCGACGCGCGGCTCCGCCCGGACACGATCTTCCGCATCTACTCGATGACGAAGCCGATCACCAGCGTCGCGCTGATGACGCTCTACGAGGAGGGCCGCTTCCAGCTCGACGACCCGGTGTCCCGCTGGATCCCCGAGTTCGCCGAGCTGCGCGTGTGGGAGGACGGCACGCCAGTCGCCTACCGGACCACGTTCCCGGAGCGGGAGATGACGGTGCGCGACCTGCTCACCCACACCTCCGGCCTGACGTACGGGTTCATGGGCCGCCACCCGGTCGATGCCCTCTACCGCAAAGCAGGCGTGGAGGGTCGGGCCCCGCTCGCCCCGCAGGAGGGCGAACCGGCACGGGACGTCGCGGAGATGGTCGCCAAGCTCGGCCGCCTGCCGCTGCAGTTCAGCCCGGGCACCCGGTGGAACTACAGCGTCGCCACCGACGTCTGCGGCCACCTGGTCGAGCTCATCTCCGGCCAGCCGCTCGACCGGTTCTTCAGCGAGCGGATCTTCGAGCCGCTGGGGATGGTCGACACCGGGTTCTCCGTGACGGAGGAGCGGGCGCCGCGCCTCGCCGCCTGCTACGCGCTCACCCCGAAGGCGTCGCTGCTCGAGGTCGACCGGGCAGGGACCGCGAGCAGCTACACCAGCCACCCGACGTTCCTGTCCGGTGGCGGAGGCCTCGTCTCGACCGCCGCCGACTACCTCCGCTTCGCGCACATGCTGCTCAACGGCGGCGAGCTCGACGGCGCCCGCGTCCTCGGGCGGAAGACGGTCGAGTACATGACGATCAACCACCTGCCCACCGGCGGCGATCTGGCCACGATGGGCCAGCGCGTCTTCGCCGAGACGACCTACGAGGGCATCGGCTTCGGGCTCGGGTTCGCGGTCATGCTCGATCCGGCACGGGCCGCCGTCGTCGGCACCGCCGGGGAGTACGCCTGGGGTGGCGCAGCGAGCACGATGTTCTGGGTCGACCCGCGCGAAGAGCTCGTCGGGATGTTGCTCACGCAGCTCATCCCGTCGTCGGCGTATCCGCTGCGGCGGGAGATGAAGGCGTTGACGTACCAGGCGCTCGTGGACTGACGGCGCCGGCGGCCGGCGGTTGCACCGGCCGCGCGACGAGGTCCTCCTGCTCGACCAGCTCGCTGAAGCGGTCGACCTGCCGCAGGGCCGGGAACAGGAACCACCAGCTCGCCGAGACGGCGATCGTCGCTGCACCGCCGAGCACGACCGCCCCGGTCACCCCGAGGAACTGGCCGGCCACGCCGCTCTCGAACGCGCCCAACTCGTTCGACGCGCCGATGAAGACGTTCTCCACGGCCAGCACCCGGCCGCGCGACTCCCCTTTCGTCACGAGAGGGACGATGGTCGCCCTGATGAAGACGCTGATGGCATCGGCCGCGCTCAGCACCATCAGCGCCAAGAATGCGACCGCGAAGCTGGTCGTCACTCCGAGCACGATCGTGCCGACGCCGAACACGGCGACCGCGACGAGCAAGGTCCGCCCGATGCGGCGCCGGATCGGGTGGAAGGCGAGCCCGAGCGCCATCAGCGCGGCCCCGATACCAGTGGCTGCCCGGAGCCAGCCGAGGCCCACGGCGCCGACGCCGAGGCGTTCCTCGGCGATCACCGGCAGGAGCGCGACGGCGCCACCGAAGAGCACTGCGAACAGGTCGAGCGAGATCGCCCCGAGCAGGATCGGCGTGCGGCGGATCACGTGCAGGCCCTCCAATGCCTCGTGGAGGCTGGCGCGTTCGGGATGCGGCTGGCGTGCGGCGGCGAACGGCGTGCGGACCAGTCCGACGGTCGCCGCGCCCGTCGCGGCGAGCACGGCCGCGGCGACGAACGGCGCCGACGGGGTGGCGGCGTAGAGGAAGCCGGCCAGCACCGGTCCGACGATGATCGCCGCCTGGAACGTCACGGAGTTGATCGCGACGTAGCGCGGGAGCACGACGACACCGACCACATCCGGCGGGAGTGCCCGGGCGGCCGGCGTGACGAACGCTCGGGCACAACCGAACGCAAACGCGAGCGCGAGGTAGGGCGCGAGCGAGGAGGGACGCTCGGCGGCGAGTGCCGCGATCCCGAGCGCGCAGGCCACCTCGCCGACGAGCCCGAGGGCGACGATCCGCCGCCGATCGAAACGGTCGGCGACGTGGCCCGTGAGAACGACGAGCATCGCCGCGGGGATGAACTCGGCCAACCCGATCAGGCCGAGGTCGAGCTCGCGCCCGGTCTGGTCGTAGACGAGCTTGCCGAGCGCAGTCGTCAGAGCGATCGTCCCCATCACCGACGAGAACCACGCCACCAGGAGCGCAACGGCCGAGCGATCGCGGAGAACGTCCCTCGCCGATGCCTCTCCGCTCACGAGCGGCCGACGCTACCGGCGCGCGTCCGCTCGTCGCCTACGGTTCGGAGATGGCGACGGACGACGAGACCCACTTCCGGACCTGCCCGTTGTGCGAGGCGACCTGCGGCCTGGAGATCACGACGCGCGGGGACGAGGTCGTCCGCATCCGGGGCGACCGCGACGACGTGTTCTCGCACCGCTTCATCTGCCCGAAGGGATCGACGATCAAGGATCTGGACGTCGACCCCGACCGCGTCCGGCGGCCGCTGGTGCGCGACGGAGAGGAGTGGCGCGAGGTCACATGGGACGAGGCGTTCGCCGAGATCGAGCGACGGATGCGCCCGATCCTGGATGCCGGCGACCGCGACGGCGTGGCGATCTACCTCGGCAACCCGACGGTGCACAACGTCGGCGCGAACCTCTACGTCGGGCAGGTGGCGCGCGCCATCGGGTCACGCAACGTGTATTCCGCGTCGACGCTCGACCAGATGCCGAAGCAGGTCAGCGCGGCGATGATGTTCGGCACGATCATCTCCGTGCCGGTGCCGGACCTGGACCGCACGAGCTACCTCCTGATGCTCGGAGCCGACCCGTACGAGTCGAACGGCTCGCTGTGCACCGCCCCCGACTTCCCCGGGCGGCTCGAGGCGATCCAGGCGCGCGGCGGGAAGGTCGTCGTCGTCGACCCTCGGCGGTCGAAGACCGCCCGTCACGCAAGCGAGCACCTGGCGATCCTCCCGGGAGGCGACACGGCGTTCCTCCTCGGCGTGCTGGCGGTGATGGTCGAGGACGGCCTGGTCGACACCGGCGCCGTCGGGCCCTACGTCAACGGGCTGGCCGACGTCGAGGACGTCGCCCGCCGGTTCCCGCTCGACGCGCTCGCCGGGGCGTGCGGCATCGATACGGCCACGATCCGGCGCCTCGCCCACGAGCTGTGCGCCGCCGACGGCGCCGCGGTGTACGGGCGGATCGGCACTTGCACCCAGGAGTTCGGCACGCTCGCCAGCTGGCTCGTCGACGTGCTGAACGTCGTCACCGGCAACCTCGACCGGCCCGGCGGCGCGATGTTCGCCACGCCCCCGGTCGGCGGGCCGACGACACGCGGAACGCCAGGCACTGGCAAGGGCGTCACGTTCGGGCGGTGGACGAGCCGCGTGCGCGGTCTGCCGGAGGCGTTCGGCGAGCTGCCGGCGACGACGCTGCCCGACGAGATCGAGACGCCCGGGCCGGGCCAGGTCCGCGCGCTGGTGACGATCGCCGGCAACCCGGTGCTCTCGAACCCCGACAGCGGACGCCTCGACGCCGCCCTCGCCACGCTGGAGTGCGTCGTCAGCGTCGACATGTACGTCAACGAGACGACCCGCCATGCGCACGTCATCCTCCCCGCGACGCGCATCCTCGCCCGCCCGCACTTCGACGTCGCCTTCTCCCAGCTGGCAGTGCGCAACGTCGCCAACTGGTCGCCGGCGATCTTCGCTCTCGACGAGGACGAGCGCGAGGAGTGGGAGGTGTTGCTCCGCTTGGCGCTGCTGTTCAAAGGCCTCACCGCAGGCGGCACCGATACCGACGTCGCCGCGGCCGACGAGGCCCTGGCGCGGCACACGGTCGAAGCGGCCACCCGCTCGCCCATGTCCATCGTCGCCGGCCGCGATCCCGACGAGCTGCTCGAGACTGCCTCCCGCGGGGGTCCCACGGGTACGCGCCGCGGGCCCGCCCGGCTGATCGACATCCAGCTGCGCACCGGGCCCTACGGCGACGGGTTCGGGGCACGGGCGGAGGGGCTGACGCTCGAGATGCTCGAGGCGCATCCCCACGGCGTCGACTTCGGCCCGCTCGTCCCCCGCGTCCCGGACGTGCTGCGCACGCCGACCGGGATGATCGAGCTCGCTCCGGCGCCGATCGTCGCCGACCTGGACCGCTTCGAGGCGGCGCTCTCGCGGCTCGCCGCGCGGGCGGTCCCGCGCAACGGCGACGGGCTCGACGTCGTCCTCGTTGGGCGCCGGCACGTCCGCTCGAACAACTCCTGGATGCACAACGTGCGCGTGTTGGTCAAGGGCAAGCCGCGGTGCACGCTGCTGCTCCACCCGGACGACGCAGCCGCGCTCGACGTCGCCACCGGCGATCCGGTCGAGGTCAGCTCGGGAGAGCACCGGTCCGTCGTCGCCACGGCGGAGGTCACCGACGAGATGCGCCGCGGCGTGGCCAGCCTGCCCCACGGTTGGGGCCACGACCTGAGCGACGCGCTCTCGGTCGCCTCGACGGTGCCCGGCGTGAACATCAACCGGGTCATCCCGCCGACGCTCGACCCGCTGTCCGGCACAGCTGTGCTGAACGGCGTCCCGGTGACGCTCCGCCCCGCACGTGACCTGGTCGCGGCCGGGACCGCGACGGACGTCGCGCCAGCCACAGCGGGCGACTGACCGGCCGTCCGACCTCAGCCCGCCGTGGCGACTGCCTCCACGATGTTCGTGGCCGAGGCGCGGCGGGCGGGGCGGATCGCTGCCACGACGCCCGCGAGCGCGCCGACCACCGCGACCGGCACGAGCTGGCCGACCGGCACGGTGA
>DASZOG010000029.1:0-5759 GCA_035550895.1 Acidimicrobiales bacterium | reverse complement strand
GCGCGTCGCCGGCATGCGGAACGTGTGGTCCGTGGCGATCGCCGCGGCAATGCGGCTGGGCGGCGATCCGGGGAGCGCGTCGCGGTAGGCGGCGAGGACCGCCGGGGTCCGCTCGCCGAAGAGCGGTTGCGCCCGACGCTCGAGACCGGCGTCGTCCAGGCCCTGGACCTTGCGGTCGAAGGCCATGAACAGCGCCATCTCGTCCGTCGTCGTGCCGAGCACGAGCGGCACGGCGTCGCCCCAGCAACGCCCGATGGCAGTGGTGACGCCCGCGGCCGGCAGCACGGCGCCGTCGGGCGTCGGGGCGAACGCGGTGAACGGATCGCTGCTGCGCAGGATCTCTCCTTGCGCCTCCAGCAGCCGCTCAACGGGCAGGTCGCGCAGCCGCGCCCCGCCACCGGCGCCCAGGCCGGCGGCGGCGAGCAGCTCGGTCGCCACCGCCTGGGCCCGCTCCGCCGAGCGGAGCTGGGTGAGCGACGGGCTCATCGCCCACGCCCGGTGGAACAGGTTCTCGGCGAGCGGGCTGGTCAGCAGGCTGACGACGGATGTCCCGCCGGCCGATTCGCCGAACACCGTGACGTTGCCGGGATCACCGCCGAACGCGGCGATCTCGTCGCGTACCCAGCGCAGGGCCGCGATCTGGTCGAGGAGGCCAAGGTTGCCGGCGGTCGGCCCCAGCTCGGGCGCAGCGAGGAACCCGAGCACGCCGAGGCGGTAGTTGATCGAGACGAGCACACATCCGGCGCGGCAGAACGCCGTGCCGTCGTACCATGGCGCGGCGCCGGTCCCGTTCGTGAACGCCCCGCCGTGGATCCACACCAGCACCGGGTGGCCCCCGGGCGCGGGCGTGGGTGTTGGTGGCGTCCACACGTCGAGTGTCAGGCACGCCTCGGACTGCGCCAGGGTCGCCGGTCCGAGCATGTCGAGGATGCTCGGTAGCTGTGGCGCCTGCGCTCCCGGGATGGTCGCGTCGCGTTCGCCGGCCCACGCCTCGACGGGTCGTGGCGGCGCGAACCGCTCGGCGGTCGCGTACGGGATGCCGCGCCAGACCAGCCCACCTGGCGCGCTCGCGCCGCGCAGCCTCCCGTACGACGTGGAGACGACCGGCGCGTCCATCGGAACCGCAGGGTACGCGGCTTGTCGGTAGCGTGTCTCGTTGTGCTGCATCGGGAGTGGCGGGATCCCACGTGGCGCGACCGCGTTCGCGGCTGGCTGAAGCTCGCTGCTGGTGACGCTGTCTGCTGGGCCTGGGACGGCGCTGTCGAGCTCGGTGCGATGGGGCCGGACAGCCGGCGCGGCCGCCGCTTCGGCTCGTTCGGTGCGGGCAGCGTGATCTGCTTCCCGGCCACTGCGCTCGTCAACGAGCGGTTCATCCACATCGGCGCCGGCACCGTCATCGGTCCGCACGTGTCGCTCTCGGCCGGCATGGTGCCCGGCCAAGAATGCCTGCGCGCTCGTACGGTCGTGATCGGCGACCGCTGCCTCATCGGGCGGGGGAGCGGCATCGTCGGCCACCTCTCGATCGAGATCGGTGACGACGTCTGGACCGGCCACCACGTCTACATCACGGACCAGAACCACGCCTACGACGACCTCGAACTGCCGATCTCCCGCCAGGCGAGCCCCGAGGAGCCCGTCGTCATCGGCTCCGGCTCCTGGCTGGGCCACGGCACGATCGTCCTCCCCGGCGCGCGCATCGGCCGCCACGTCGCCGTGGGTGCCGGCTCGGTCGTGACCGGCGAGCTGCCGGACTTCTCCGTTGCCGCCGGTGTCCCGGCGCGCGTCCTGCGGCGCGTCAGCCGAAGTCGCCCGGTGGCGCGCAGCTCTCCATCCCATTGAGGGTGGTGAAGTCGGACATCCGGATCCCGAGCGGGCGATCGTTGAACGCGGTCTCGCGGAACGGGACGTCCTCTCCGGCGCGCCAGCGGGCGATGTGCGCCCGGCGGTCCGCGAGCTGCGTCCGCCAGTCGGCGAGCCACAGCGTGACCAGCGCCTCGTCGTCCGGCCCGGTCGGGGCGGGCAGCAGGCCGAGGTCGTCGACCATCTGCTCCAGCAGGTCCGTCGCCTCCTCGCCGATCACCGCCCGCTGGCGGAGCGCCTCGGCCAGTGGCTCGACGTCGGCGAGGTCCGCCGGGTCGGGCAGCTCGTCGAGCGCGTCCCGCGTCTCGACACACCTGGCCTCGGCCCGTTCGACCCACGCCCGGTCCTGGAGGCGGTTCGGGTTGCGCGGTTCGGCGATGAAGAACGCGTAGGCCCAGAGCACGACGAGCAGCGCGCAGACCACGGCGAGCACCACGGTGACCGGTCGGATGCGCCGCCTCCGGACGGCCGGCGGTGGCTCGCGTGTGGGATCGGTGTCGACGGGAGCGGCGGGATGGGTCACGGGCGCGCCGTCTCCACCGGCCGGCGGTAGCAGACCGCGAGCTGGACCAGCGCACCCCCGACGCCGAGCACGCCGGCGATCGCCGCGCCCCACCACCCATCGATGTCCCAGCCGAGCGCGTGATCGAGCGAGTACTCACCAGCGCCGATCACGGCCACGCTGAACGCAGTGACGGCGATCATCACCGTGTACTCCATGCCCTCGCCCTTGCGGAAGATGAACCAACCGACGTGCCAGTGGTCGACGACGATGGCGACGACCATCACACCGATGATCCCGGCGGCGGCGAACGGGGTGAGCAGGCCGGCGGCGAAGAGCAGGCCCGCCCCGACCTCGGTGGAGGCAGCCATCAGGGCGTTGACCTTGCCCGGCCGCACACCCATCGACTCGAACCAGGCCGCCGTGCCGCGCAGCCCGTTGGGGCCGAAGAACTTGTTGTAGCCGTGGCTGACCATCATCAGGCCGAACGCGACCCGGATGAGCAACAGGCCGAAGTCGACGTGATCCACGCACCCAGGGTACGGCGATACACGCAAGGCGCTGCTCCGGCACCCAGGAGCACGCCGAGCAATCGGACGCACTCGTCTCGCCGGCTCGAACGCCGCTGTCGGCGTCTGCCTCCTCGGCAAGTGCGCTCCGGCAATTGCGCTCGTCGGCATCCTTGCCAGCGGCGCCCGGCGTCCGGCGATCCAAGCACCCCGACTGCTCGGCGCACTCCTTGGTAGAAACAGGACGTGGCGACCTCGGCTGCTCGCATCGGCGCGCCCCGCGACGTGCGCCGCCGGGGCTTCCGGATGATCGCCCAAGAGGTCTCGATGCACCTCGGGACGTTCGCCGTCGCGGTCGGCGGCGCAGCCGTGTTCGCCACGATGACGGTCGCCTCGTCGTGGGCGGTGCGGCGGATCACCGACGACGTCATCGTGCCCCGCTTCGAGGACGGCTCCGTCGCCTCGGGGACCGTCGCCGCGACATTGGTCCTGATCGTCGGCATCGGCATCGTCAAGTCCGCCGGCGTCGTGGTGCGGCGGGTGTGGGCAGGGAAGACGCAGCTCCAGGTCGCCGCCACGCTGCGCGACCAGGTCGCCGACCAGCTCCAGGCGCAGCGCTACCGGTGGTACCAGGCCCGGGCCACCGGTGACCTCGTCGCCCGCGCCGGGGTCGACGTCGACGCCGCGGTCGAGGTGCTCGCCCCGGTGCCCTACAGCACAGGGACGATCCTGATGATCGTCATCTCGTCGGTGTGGCTCGTCCTCACCGACGTCCTCCTCGGGGCGTTGGCGCTGCTGCTGTTCCCGGTCCTGATCGGCCTGAACGTCGTCTACCAGCGGCGGGTGAACGCGCCGGCGACCGAGGCCCAGGACCGGCTCGGCGAGGTGTCGACCGTCGTCCACGAGAGCTTCGACGGGGTGCTCGTCGTCAAGGCGCTGGGCGCCGAGGAGCAGGAGGCGATCCGCCTCTCCTCGAAGGCCGCCGAGCTACGTGACGCCAAGATCCGCGTCGCCCGCCTGCGAGCCACGTTCGAGGCGGTGCTCGACGGCGTGCCGGCCCTGGCGAACGTGCTCCTCGTCGTGGTCGGTGCCCATCGCGTCGCGTCCGGCGAGGCGTCGCTCGGTGACATCACCAGCTTCGTCTACCTGTTCACGCTGCTCGTCTGGCCGCTGCGGATCATCGGCTTCGTCCTCGGCGACATGCCCCACTCGCTCGCCGGGTGGGACCGCGCCCAGGAGATCCTGCGCATGCCGCGCCCGCCGACGCCGATCGTCCGTCCCCCCCGCTCGGCCGACGGCGTGACGCGGGCGCGGGACCTTCACTTCGCGTACGACGCCGCCCATCCGGTGCTCGACGGCGTCTCCCTCACAGCAGCGCCGGGCACGACGCTGGCCGTGGTCGGGCCGACCGGTGCGGGCAAGACGACACTGCTGCTGCTCCTCGCCGGGTTGCTCGAGCCCGACGCCGGCACGATCGAGGTCGTCGACGAGCCGTGCCTGGTCTTCCAGGAGCCGTTCCTCTTCGCGGACTCGATCCGCGGCAACATCGACGTCGACGGCACCGCCAGCCTCGGCGCGGTCGAGCGGGCGATGGACCTCGCCCAGGTGACTGCGTTCCTCGGCGAGATGCCCGCCGGCGCCGACACAGTGGTCGGTGAGCGCGGTGTCACGTTGAGCGGCGGCCAGCGGCAGCGCGTCGCGCTGGCCCGGGCCCTCGTGCGCCGCCCGCGCCTGCTGCTCCTCGACGACGCCACGTCGAGCCTCGACCCGACGACGGAGGCGCGCATCCTGACCGGGCTCGGCGACGCATTGAGCGGGATCACGACGATCGTCGTCGCCACCCGGCCGGCCACGATCGCGCTCGCCGACGAGGTGCTGTACCTCGACAACGGGCGGGCGGTCGCCCAGGGCCTGCACGCCCAGCTGTACGGCAGCGTGCCCGGCTACCGGCACCTCGTCGAGGCCTACGAGCGCGACCGGAGCGAGCTGTGAGCACCATCGTCGAGACCGACACCGACGTGGTCGACGCCGATGCCCTGCCGGACCACGCGTGGGGCGCGGTCGAGACGATCCGCCATGGGTGGCGGGCGAGCCCCGAGCTGCGCGAGGGGATGGCGCTGACGATCGTGCTCGCCTTCATCGGCACGGGTGGGCGGCTGACCGTGCCGATCCTCATCCAGCAGGCGATCGACAAGGGCTTCGTCGACGGGGAGGTCGACGTGACCCGCATCGAGAGGCTGGCGGTGATCGCGGCAGTGGCGATCGTCGTCTCGACGTTCGCCATGCGCGCCGCGGCGGCACGCCTCGCCGTGCAGTCGGAGCGGGCGCTGTACAGCCTGCGGACACGGGCGTTCGCACACATCCACGGGTTCGAGCTGGCGGAGCACGCCGAGGAGCGCCGTGGCGCGCTCGTCGCCCGCGTCACGTCCGACGTCGAGACGCTGAGCCAGTTCTTCGCCTGGGGCGGACTGGCCTGGCTGCTCGACGGCGTGCTGATCGTCGTCACCGCCGGCGTGATGCTCGTGTTCGACTGGCGGCTGGCGCTCGTCGCGTTCGCCGTCTCCCTGCCGCTCGTGCCGATGCTCCGCTTCGTGCAGAGCCGCCTGGTGCGCGCCTACGGGGTCGTGCGCGAGCGCAACGCGGACCTGCTCGCGGCGGTGTCGGAGATGGTCATGGGCGCGGGGGTCGTCCGGGCGTACGCCGCACAGCAGCGCGTCGACCGGGTCGTGCGCCGCGCCACGCGCCGCTACCGCGACTCGGCGATCCGGGCGAACTCGATCGCCGCGGCGCTGTTCCCCTCGGGCGACCTGTTCTCCGTGCTGACCGTTGCCGCCGTCGTCCTCGTCGGGCTGTGGATCGGCCCGGGCGGGGGACTGACCGTCGGCGCG
>DASZOG010000028.1:0-7607 GCA_035550895.1 Acidimicrobiales bacterium | reverse complement strand
TCGGGCCGGCAAGGACGGCGTGGGCGCCGCCGCCCGTGAGAACGGATGGCCACTCGAGCCGTCGGCCACCCTGATCGGGTCGTGCACCAACAGCTCGTACGAGGACATCACCCGCGCCGCGTCGATCGCCCGCCAGGCGAGCGCGCTCGGGCTGCGGGCGCGGACGCAACTGCTGGTCACGCCGGGATCGGAGCAGGTGCGCGCCACGATCGAGCGCGACGGCCTCCTCGCCGACCTCGAAGCGATCGGCGCGACCGTGCTGGCCAACGCCTGCGGCCCGTGCATCGGTCAGTGGGACCGCACCGACCTCGACCCGACGAAGCTGAACACGATCGTCAACAGCTACAACCGCAACTTCCCGAAGCGGAACGACGGCAACGCGAACACGCTTGCGTTCGTCACCTCGCCCGACACGGTCATCGCGCTCGCGCTCGCCGGCACGCTCGACTTCGACCCGACGACCGGCACGTTGACGAACGCGGCCGGCGAGCAGGTCCGGCTCGAGGCGCCGGTCGGTGAGATCCTCCCCGACAAGGGGTTCGACCCCGGTGAGAGCGGCTTCCTCGCGCCGCCGGAGGACGGCAGCACCGTCGAGGTCGTCGTCGACCCGGCGAGCGATCGGCTGCAGCTGCTCGAGCCGTTCCGGGCGTGGGACGGCAACGACTACCTCGATCTGCCGGTGTTGATGAAGGCCGCCGGGAAATGCACCACCGACCACATCTCCGCGGCGGGGAAGTGGCTCCGGTACCGCGGGCACCTGGAGAACATCTCGGGCAACCTCTTCCTCGGGGTGGTCAACGCGTTCACCGGCGCCACGGGCGAGGGCAAGGACCAGACCGACGGCGCGACGCGGCCGTTCCCCGAGATCGCCAAGCGCTACGGCGAGCAGGGCATCTCGTGGGTCGCGATCGGTGACCAGAACTACGGCGAGGGATCGTCGCGCGAGCACGCGGCGATGGAGCCGCGCTTCCGCGGCGGGAGGGTGATCTTCGCCCGCTCCTTCGCCCGCATCCACGAGACGAACCTGAAGAAGCAGGGTCTCGTCCCGTTGACGTTCACCGACCCGGCCACGTACGAGCAGATCGGCGAGGACGACCGGATCAGCGTGCTCGGCCTCCCGCCTGTGCCGGACCAGCCCGTGCAGTGCCGGATCACGAAGCCGGACGGCACCACGACTGACTTCACGGCGACGCACACGTTCAGCCCCGAGCAGGTCGAGTGGTTCCGCGCCGGTTCCGCGCTGAACATCGTCCGCCGGAAGGTCGCCGCCGGCGAAGCCTGAGTCAGCGGGTGACGCGGAAGGCGCGGTCGCCGCTGACCGGGAGCTCGTCGAGCTCGATGCCGTCGACTTCCGCCGCCGGCGGACCGAGGCGGCACCACGAGACGAGCTGGCTCACCGCGTCCTCGGCACCTTCGACCTCGATCTCGACCGCGCCGTCGGCGCGGTTGCGCACCCAGCCGGAGACGCCGAGGCGCTCGGCGTGCTCCCGGCACGACTCGCGAAACCACACGCCCTGCACCCTGCCGGTGACGACGACGCGGTAGCGCACCGCTCGTGGCTCCACGGCCGGGCGCGCTCAGTCGGTGCCGGGACGGCGGTCCTCTTCTGCCTCCGGATCGCCGTGGTAGCCGGGCGGATAGGTCCGGGCGAGCTCGTCGGGCGTCGGGTTGTGCAGCCGGCGCGCCTCGGCGGGCAGCAGCGCGGAGATCGCCGTCATGATCCGCTTCGTGTCCGCGTCGGCGCTCCTGTACTTCAGGTCGACCGGCTTGCCGACACGGATCCGGACCGTCGGCGGGTCCGTCACGTTCCACACGTGCGGCAGCCGCGACGAGCGCGGCCAGACCCGCTCGGTGCCCCACAGGCCGACCGGGATCACGGGGACCCGCGCCATCCCCGCCAGGCGCGCCGCGCCCCAGCGTCCCTTCAGCTTCGGCGAGAAGAACGCCGGCCCACGGGGGATCGTCCCCTGCGGCATGACCGCTACGAGCTGCCCCATCTCGAGCGCCTCGGCGGCGTGGCGCAGCGGCTCGTCGCTCCCCGTGCCCCGGTCGACGCGGATCCCGCCCATCGCCTTCGCGATCTGGCCGACGATCGGCGCGTCGAACACCTCCTTCTTGCCGAGGAAGCGCACGGTGCGCCCGGTGCGGGCGATGAGCATCCCGATCGCCGCGGCGTCGAAGTAGGAGCGGTGGTTGGCGACGACGACCGCCCCGCCCTCCTGCGGGATGCGGTCCTCGCCCCGGATGTCGAACCGTGCGTACGGGAAGAACAGCGGGCGGCTGAGCTGCATCGCCACCTGCTGCGGCTCGACGCCGAGCACGGGCAGCTTCGGCACACCGGGCGGGACGTCGAGGTGGATCGTCGGCCAACGTCGGGCGAGCGCCACGAGCACCATCCTCGGGTCGGGGTTGACGACGACCGGGTGGCCGACCGCCGACAGCAACGGCGTGTCGTAGAAGCTGTCCGAGTAGGCCCAGCTCTCGGCGAGGTCGATGCCGTGGGCCGCGGCCCATTCACGCACCGCGGCCAGCTTCCCGTTCGCCCAGACGAACGGGCCGGCCAGCGAGCCGTCGTACGTCCCGTCGGGTCGCTCGCCGTAGCGGGTGGCGACGACGTCGTCGAGGCCGAGGCGCTGGGCGAGCGGCCACACCAGGTCGTACGGCGTCGTGGTCGCCAGCACGAGCGGCCGCCCTGCCTCGCGGTGCTCCTCGAAGACCCACTCGGCGTACGGCTGGACCATGCCGGACAGCACCTCGGCCGCCTGCTCGGCGGCCTGCTGCACGGCGGCCCGCGACCGGCCCCTGGAGAGGGTGGCCGCCTGGCGGGCCAGGGCCATGCTCGGAAGGTTCTCGCCGAACATGCTGAACACGTTGTAGAGCAGGCGCTCGCCGGGCAGCGCCCTGGGCACCACGCCCGCCGTGCGCATCGCTTCGGACAGGACGAGCCCGCTGCCGCCGGACAGCAGCGTGCGGTCGAGGTCGAAGAACGCCGCACCCGCTGCCATCGGCCGCGAAGAGTACTGGCCGGAAAACGGGAGAAGCGCCGCTTGGGGGAAGCGGCGCTCCTGCTACCGAGAACCCGCCGGGGTGGGGGGACCCCGCTTGTGGGCTCCTGTCGAGCGGGGTTGGGGGCCCCCGCTTCGAACTACGTGAAAGTATGCACGATGTAGGGGCATCCGCGCAACAGTCAGCGAGCGATTTCTGCCATCGTTTTCCCTGATGGATCTCCGCCAGCTCGGTGCCCTCGTCGCCGTCGCCGACCACGGGTCGTTCTCCGCGGCGGCACGAGCGCTGTTCACCGTGCAATCGAACGTCTCGGCGCACGTGGCGCACCTCGAGAGGGAGCTCGGGGTCGAGCTGATCGACCGCTCCCGTGGCCGCCCGACCGTCGAAGGCGAGCTCGTCGTCGCCCGGGCCCGCCGGATCCAGCGCGAGCTGGAGGGAGTCGCCGCCGACCTCTCGGCGCTGGTCGACGAGATCCAGGGCGAAGCGCGCATCGGCGTGATCGGTACGACCGCCCGCTGGCTCGTCCCCCAGCTGCTCCAGGCCGTACGTGACGTGCACCCGCGCATCCGGGCTGTCGTCGTCGAGGCCAGCACGACCTCGCTCGTGCCCCAGCTCGTCGCCGGCCAGCTCGACCTGGCGGTCGTCAACCTGCCCGTCGACGATCCGGAGCTCGACACCGTGCCGCTGTTCGACGAGGACCTCGTCCTCCTGACGACGCTCGAGCACCCGCTGGCGTCCTACGACGAGGTCCACCTGGAGGACCTCGCTGCGCACCCGCTCCTGCTCACGCCCCTCGGAACGGCGCTGCGCGACGACCTCGAGGCCGAGGCGACGCGCCGTGGTGTCCGGCTCGTCGCGCTGGCCGAGATCGACGGCGCCCGGTTGTTGACGTCCCTGGCCTTCGAGGGCTTCGGCGCGGCGATCGTCCCCTCGACCGCGGTGCCCGGATGGCTGAAGGGCGACTTCACGCGCGTGCCGCTCGTCGGCTTCCCCGCCCGCCACGTCGGTCTCGCGCGCCGCAAGCGAGCGTTCGTCAGCCCGCCGGCGCGGGCGGTGGGGCGGGTGCTGCTCGACGTCATCGCCGACCGCGGCCCCCGCCAGCGCGGCGTGCGCGTCGCGACGCCGCGGACGAACAACGCCTAGACGCGCGGCCCCGCTTCTAGTCTCGGCATGTGACCGAGCGAAGCGAGGTCCAGCAAGCACCGACCGCGCTGGATCTGCAGGCGCTCGTGCCGGGAGCGGTGCGGTCGATGGTCACCAGGATCGGCGACCGGCGCGTCGTCGCCGTGGAGATGGACGCCTCCGTGCGCCGGGGCAGCCTCTCGGCCGACGCGTCGTCGGTGCTTGCCGGCGCGGCGCGTGCGGCGCGCGCCGAGCGGCTCCCGCTCGTGGCCAGCATCGCCTCCAGCGGGGCGGACATCCTCGAGGGCATGGCAGCACTTCACGGCTGGGGTGAGGCCGCCGCCGCGCTCGCCGGCTGCTCCGGGGTCGTCCCGGTGATCATGGTCGTCACCGGCCCCGCCGTCTCCGGGCCCGCGCTCCTCCTCGGGCTGGCCGACGTCGTGGTGATGACCGACGCGGCCTACGCCTTCGTCACCGGCCCGGCGATGGTCGCCGAGTTCACCGGTGTATCCGTTGACACCCTCGAGCTCGGCGGCGCGGTGGCGCACGCCAGGTTCAGCGGCGCCGCCACGCTCACGGTCCCGGACGAGGCGGCGGCGCGTGACGTCGTCGAGCGGTTGCTCGGCTACCTCCCGGATCACACGGACGACCTGCCGCCGCACCGCCCGACGGCCGACCCGGTCGACCGGCCGTGCGCGGAGGCGGGCGCGATCCTGCCCGACTCCCCCACCGGGTCGTACGACGTGCGCCACGTCGCGGAGGCGATCGTCGACGACGGCGAGGTGCTGGAGCTCCGGCCGCGGTTCGCCCCGAACGTCGTGACGGCCTTCGCCGCGATCGGCGGGCAGCCGGTCGGGATCGTCGCCAACCAGCCGGTGGCGCTCGCCGGCACCCTCGACATCCCGGCGTCGCAGAAGGCCGCCCGGTTCGTGGCCTACTGCGACGCGTTCAACTTCCCGATCGTGACGCTCGTCGACACTCCCGGCTTCTACCCGGGCAAGGACCTCGAGTGGCGGGGGATGATCCGCCACGGCGCGCAGCTCGTGTTCGCCTACGGGCGGGCGACCGTGCCTCGGGTGTGCGTCATCCTGCGCAAGAGCTACGGCGGCGCGTACATCGTGATGGACTCGAAGACGATGGGCAACGACGTGTGCCTCGCGTGGCCCGGTGCCGAGCTGGCCGTGATGGGCGCCGGTCAGGCGGCCGCGATCCTCATGCGCCGGGCCGCCGACGAGGAGCGGGCCGCGTTCGAGGCGGAGTACGCCGACCGGCTGCTCAACCCGTACGTCGCCGCGGAGCGCGGGTACGTCGACGCGGTGATCGACCCGGCCGAGACGCGCGTCGAGGTGGCGAACGCCCTGGCGATGCTGGCGACGAAGCGGGAGGCGCTCCCGGGGCGCAAGCACGACAACATGCCGTGCTGACCGCACGCCACGGGCCTGGGCGGGTGTCCGCCAGGTGGCCGTATCCTGGCTGCGGGGGAGGAAGCCCCCGTTTGGGTGAGTCACGAAGGGGACGAGCAAGGTGCCCGACACGATCACGATCATCGACGACCGCACCGGCAAGCAGGTCCAGATCCCGCTGACCGACGGCACGTTCCCGTCCAGCGCGCTCCGCGACCTCGATCCGGATCTCCGCGTCTACGACCCCGCCTTCCTCTCGACGGCGGCGTGCGCCTCGGCGATCACCTACCTCGACGGCGACGCCGGGATCCTCCGCTACCGCGGGTACCCGATCGAGCAGCTGGCCGAGGATTCGAGCTATCTCGAGGTGGCGTACCTGCTGCTGAACGGGGAGCTGCCGACGAAGGCCGAGCTCGAGACCTGGGTCTACGAGGTGGTCCATCACACGTTCCTCCATGACAACGTCCGCAAGCGGTTCATGGAGGGCTTCCACTACGACGCCCACCCGATGGGCATGTTCGTGTCCGGGCTCGCCGCGCTCTCCACCTACTACCCCGAGGCGAAGGACATCTTCGACTGGGAGACGCGCCGAAAGCAGATCCGGCGGCTGATCGCCAAGACGCCGACGCTGGCGGCGTACTGCCACCGCTTCAGCATCGGGATGCCGACGGTGTATCCGAACAACTCCCTGTCGTACACCGAGAACTTCTTGAACATGATGTTCCGCGTCGGCGACGACTACGAGGTCAACCCCGTCCTCGCCAGGGCGCTCGACGTGCTGTTCATCCTCCACGCGGATCACGAGCAGAACTGCGGCACGACGGCGATGCGCGTCGTCGGCTCGGCGCACTCCGATCCGTTCATCGCCTGCTCGGCGGCGGCCAGCGCGCTCTACGGGCCGCTGCACGGTGCGGCGAACGAAGCCGTGGTGCGGATGCTCGCCGAGATCGGCTCGCTCGACGAGGTCCCGGCGTTCATCGACGCCGTCAAGGCCGGCAAGGGCCGGCTGATGGGCTTCGGCCACCGCGTGTACCGGAACTACGACCCGCGGGCGAAGATCATCAAGCGGACCGCCGAGGAGGTGTTCGAGGTCACCGGCAAGAACCCGCTGCTCGACATCGCCCTGAAGCTCGAAGAGGTCGCGCTGAACGACGACTACTTCAAGTCGCGCAAGCTCTACCCGAACGTCGACTTCTACTCGGGGCTGATCTACCAGGCGATGGACTTCCCGATCGACATGTTCACCGTCCTGTTCGCCATCCCCCGGACCGTCGGCTGGCTGGCCCACTGGGAAGAGCTGCTCGGCGACAAGGACCAGAAGATCGCCCGCCCCCGCCAGCTCTACTCGGGCCCTGAGCTGCGCGATTTCGTCCCCGTCGACGAGCGGACCTGATCGGCTCTCCTAACGTGGGGCCATGAGCGAGCGAAGCGAGCTCCATGTCACGGTGCGTTGTCCGCCGCGCCGCGGCGGACGTTCACCGGTGCACCATCTTCGGCAAGTCGCAAACCGCGAGATCACCTAAGGACGGTGCACCAGTGAACGTCGCCAACGTCCTCGAACAGGTCCTCGGCGGAGACCTCCCGATCGCCATCCACGCCTACGACGGCAGCCGCGCCGGGCCGGCCGACGCGACGACGACCGTGGTGGTCCGCTCGCCGGACGCGATCCGGCGCATGGTGACCGCGCCGGGCGAGCTCGGCCTCGCCCGGGCGTACGTCGCCGGCGACCTCGAGCTGGACGGCGACATCTTCGAACTGCTCGGGCTGCAACGCCAGTTCCAGCGTCTGCGCGTCGGTCCACGCCAGATCGCGGAGCTGGTCAAGCTGGCCGGCGGGCCGCGCCAGCTCCGCCCGCCGCCACCGCCTCCCGAGGAGGTCCGCCTACGCGGGCGGCGGCACTCGCAGCGGCGTGACGCGGCAGCGATCTCGCATCACTACGACGTACCGACCCGGTTCTTCGAGCTCGTCCTCGGCCCGAGCATGACCTACTCCTGCGCGGTGTTCGCGTCCGAGTCGACGAGCCTCGAGGACGCGCAGGCCGCCAAGTTGGAGCTCGTCTGCCAGAAGCTCGCCCTG
>DASZOG010000027.1:0-6147 GCA_035550895.1 Acidimicrobiales bacterium | reverse complement strand
GCCAGCGTCGCGTCGACGGTGTCGCCGGCGTTTGGACCGGTCCGCAGCCGCTCGGGGGCCCCGAGCAGCTCGGCGGCCAGCGCGTTGAGCATCGGCAGCAGGCAGGCGGCGACGTCGTCGCCGTAGATCTGGTCACCGGTGAGGAACAACTGCTGCGGGCGATCCGCTGATGAAAACGTGTTCTCGATGCGGTCGTCGAGCCACGCGAGCGCGTCGAAGCCGGGTCCGTTCGGTTTGCGACAGCTGGCGTGCGCGAGGCGCAGCTGGTCGAGCGTCGCCGGTGGCGCGACGAACGACGGCAGCCGGTTCTCCACGTAGCCGAGGGCGAGCCCGCGGGGTGTCCCCGAGGTCTGGTTCCGCAGCAGGTCGAGGCCACGGAGCCCGCTCCCGCCGACGTCGACGTCGTAGCTGTACAGCTGGCCGGGCGTGAGCGGCGGAGTCGGGGCGGTGAGCTCGACCGTGACGACCGCGACGTGGAGGCGTTGGCCGAAGCGGCGCGGTGTCACCGCCGTGCTCGTGGCGACCGGAGCGTTGCCGGAGGTCACCGCACCGCTCGCTGTGGCGGCGACTTGCTGGCCGGTCCACACGCGCAGCGTCACCGGTACCGGATCGCGCACGGCGACCCACACTGCGACGAGCCGGGGCTCGACACGCCGCACGATCGGTCCTGCGAGGAGCAGCGGCAGCGGAATCGAAGAACGCTAGTCCTGCCGCGCGACGGCTCGGTCCGGACGACTTGGGACGCAGCGGCCGGGCGCGTCAGAGTCTGTCGACCGTGGACGTTCGACCCGATCTCCCGCACGACGCGCTCGATGAAGCGGCGCTGCGCGCCTGGCTCGCCGCCCACGTCGACGGCGGTCCGGAGTTGCACGTCGCGCGCATGGGCGAGGCGACCGGCGTCGGCAACGCGCTGTTCGCAGTTCGCTGGGGCGAGGTCGAGCTCGTGCTCCGCCGACCGCCGGCGGTGAAGGTGACGGCGAGCGCCGGCGACACGATGCGAGAGCAGCGGCTGCTCGCCGCGCTGGCGTCGACCGCCGTCCGCCATCCGCGTCTCGTCGCCGCGTGCACGGATCCGTCGGTGATCGGTGTGCCGTTCCTCCTCATGGAGCGGATCGACGGGTTCACCCCGATCCATCCGCTGCCGCCTCCGTTCGACCACGACGCCGGCGTGCGCCGCGCGATCGGCATGGAGATGGTCGACGCGCTGGCCGAGCTGGGGCTCGCCGACTGGCGTGCGGCCGGTCTCGACGGTTTCGGCAAGCCGGACGGCTTCCTCGCCCGCCAGGTCGACCGGTGGTTGTGGCAGCTCGACTCGTACCGGACGCGCGAGATCTCCGGGCTCGCCGAGGTGACGGACTGGCTGCGGATGCACCTGCCCGCAGCAGGTCCGGTCGGCCTCATGCACGGCGACTTCAGCACGTTCAACGTGATGTTCGCCCACGGCGCCCCGGCGCGGCTGGCCGCGATCGTCGACTGGGACACCGCGACCATCGGTGAGCCGCTGATGGACCTGGGGCACCTGCTGGCGCGGTGGGACGAGGAGGGCGAGGAGCCGACCGCGCTCGGTTCGGCAGACAACCCGGATCGGGCTGGCTACGCGCCCCGGGCGGAGCTCCGCGCCCGCTACGCCGGGCGCACCGGCTTCGATCTCGCGCACCTGCGGTTCTACGAGGTGCTGTCGCTGTTCAAGCTCGGATGCATCATGGAGGGCCACTACGCGCGCGTCGTCGCCGGCGGTGACGGTACGGGAGGACGCTTCGCCCAGACCGCGCCGCGGATCATCCACGACGCGCTGCGCATCGCGTGTGGCGAACGGACGTGACGCGGCGCCGACGGCGCATCAGCACGAGGGGACTGGCATGGACGCGACGGAGCTGTTCGACCTGACCGGCAAGGTCGCCGTGGTCACCGGCGGGAGCAGAGGTATCGGCGCGGCGATCGTGGACGGGTTCGCCCGCGCCGGCGCGGACACTGTCATCGCCAGCCGCAAGCTCGATCGTTGCGTGGAGCAGGCGCAGCGCGTGCAGGACGCGACGGGTCGCCGCGCGCTGCCGGTCGCCTGCCATGTCGGGCGGTGGGAGGACTGCGACCGCCTCGTCGAAACCGTGTACGGCGAGTTCGGCCGCTGCGACGTGCTCGTGAACAACGCCGGTATGTCGCCGCTGTACGCGGGCCTGGCGTCGATCACCGAGGAGTACTACGACAAGGTCCAGAGCGTGAACCTCAAGGGACCGTTCCGCCTCGGCGCGCTCGTCGGGACGCACATGGCCGCGGGCGACGGTGGGTCGATCATCAACGTCAGCACGATCGGGTCGCTGCGTCCCGGAGCGGGTGAGCTGGTGTACGCGTGCGCGAAGGCTGGGCTGAACGCGCTGACGATCGGCCTCGCGGACGCGTTCGGACCGCGCGTCCGGGCGAACGCGATCCTGCCCGGTCCGGTGATGACCGACATCGCGCAGGCGTGGCCGGAGGAGCAGCGGGCGCGCGTCGGCGAGAGCTTGCCGCTGCGCCGCCCCGGCTACGCCGAGGACTTCGTCGGGACCGCGCTGTGGCTGGCCAGCGCGGCGTCGGCGTGGATCACGGGCGTGCTGGTCCGCGTCGACGGCGGCGCCTACCGCCAGACCAGCTGAACACGGCTATGTGCTGCTCGGGAACCGCGGTGGGCGCTTCTCGCGCAGGGCGCGCAGACCCTCGGGCATGTCCGGTCCGGTGAAGCCGGCGAACTCCAACCCGAGGCTGGCATCGAACGCTGGGCCCATCGTCCGGTACCAGTTGTTCAGGGCGAGCTTCGTCCACCGGATCGCGGGCTGCGCTCCCGCGGCGAGTGCCGTGGCCACCTCGAGCGCTTTGTCGTGGACCGCGTCGTCGTCGACGGCGAGCGAGACGAGCCCGATCCGCTCCGCCTCCTCGCCGGTGAGCGGCTCGCAGGTCAGGAGGTGGTACTTCGCCTTCGCCATCCCGCAGAGCAGCGGCCAGCAGATCGCCGCGTGATCGCCGGCAGCGACGCCGAGGCGGGTGTGGCCGTCGATGATCGTCGCCGAGCGCGCCGCAATGGAGATGTCCGCGAGCAGCGCCGCGGCGAGCCCCGCGCCGACCGCCGGGCCATGGATCGCCGAGACGATCGGCTTCGAGCAGTTGATCACGTTGTAGACGATGTCCCGGGCCTCGCGCAGCACCCGCACGCGCACGTCATGCTCGTTCACGATCCGCTCCAGGAGCTCGAAGCTGCCACCGGCGGAGAAACCCCGCCCCGCGCCCTGGAGGAGGGCCACCCGGACGTCTGGGTCACGGTCGATCACCGGCCACACGTCGGCGAGCTGACCGTGCATCGCTTCGTCGACGGCATTGATCCCCGGCCCGTCGAGCGTGATCCGCAACACCCCGGGTGCGGGAGTGTCAAAGCGCAGGCTGGTGAACTCGGCGTAGGGCTCCGGAGGCTCGGGCATGTCCGGTACCTACCAGACGCGCCTGCGGACGGACGACGACCGTCAGCGCCTGTGCGCCGTCGGAGCGTCGTCCACGTCCGTGACGCTCCCGGGCCACGAGCGATTCACCTCACTTGCCGCTGCACCGAGCCACGAGTACAGCCGGCACTATGTGCTGGACGTCCGCACCGCTTCGACGGTTGCTACGTGCCCGGCTCTCGGCGGGAGCCAAGACCGTCGGATCGGCCGCGAACGCCGTCGAGCCGGCGTTCGCGGCTGAGGTCGGCGACAGCGGCGCGCAAGTCGTCGTGAGGCCAGCGCCGCACCGGATCTCGTGCACGACGCAAACGACAGGGCAGCGCCTGGCGCGTCACTCCTGAGCCCGCCGGGCCGCTTTGCCGGCTAGTTGGGCGCGAGTGGTGACTCCGAGCTTGTCGAAGATGTGAGCGAGGTGCGTCTTGACGGTGGATCGGGCCATGAGGAGTTGTGCGGCGATCTGCGCGTTCGTGAGGCCGTCGGCGATGAGGGTGACGACTTGTTCCTCGGTCGGGGTGAGGCTGGCCCAGCCGTGGCGCGGTCGTTTCCGTTCGCCTCGTGCCCGGCGGGCGTACGTCGCGGCCGCCTGCCAGTCGAGGTTCTGTCCGTCTGTGCTTGCCTGTTCGGCGGCGACGTCATCGAGGTTCTCGGTGGCGAGCTGACGAGCCCAGTCGACCGCTGTCTGTTCGAACCGGAACCGCCATCGGTAGTCGAGCTCGTCGCGGAGGCGTTGGGCGGCGGCGAGGAGCCGCAGGCACTCGGCCCAGCTCTCGGTGCGCGCGGCGGCGGCGGCCAGGCCTTCCAGGGCGTCGACGGCAATGAGCCGGAAGCCGTGTTCGACGGCGACCTGGAGGGCTGCATGCCAGGCGTCCTCGTCGCTGCTCGCAGCAGCGCTGACGGCGAGGACGACTGCTCGGCTGTGTGGATAGCTGCAGGCGAGGGCTCTCACGCCGGCCAGTGCGGTACTACTTGCTCCGGCGTCGATCGCCTCTCGACCGGCTAGCCACAGCGTGGCGCTCGTCATCGGCCATCGCGCGTCGCTGGCGGCACGTCCGGCGTCGACGGCGCTCTCCTGGCCCGAACAAAGGTCGAGCCGATGCCGCGCGACGTCGGCCACGAGGGTGAGCCCTGGGTTCTTGCGCTGCATGCGGAGCGCGCAGTCGACCGCGAGTCCCAAAGCGTGCTCGTCACGGGCGAGCAGCGCGGCGGGCCCGATGAGATTGACGGCATCGCTGACGGCGTCGGCAGAGCAATCGTTGAGGACACTGCTGGTCAATTCGATGCACGCGCGCAGGTCGCCCGTGGAACGGGCAACCATGGCGGAAGCGGCGCGGATTCCGTGGCTCAGCCTGCGGTTCCTACATGCGGTCGCCAGTCCAGTGAGTTCGCCGAGGAACGGCGCTGCGGCAGTGGGATCGGCCTCCGCGATATCATCCGCAATCATGACGGTTGCGTCTGCCTCGATGTAGCGGTCACCGCGCTCGCGGGCGACGTCCCGTACCAGTTCCAGGTCGGCGATGCGCACGTGCCCGAGAGGGATGCGCGCCAGCGCGGCGTGATAGTCGTCTCCTTGCTCGCGGGCGACGGCCTCGACGCGCTCGAGCAGAGCGCCGAATTCGGCGACGCCTCGTGCCATGAACACCAGCGGCGAGGCCTCCGTCGCCGCCGGCAACCAGACCCCGCTGTGGCGCTGGGCGTTTTCGTCGGTGAGCAGGCGATCGACAGCTTCGATCGCGTCGCCGGCTCGACCGGAGTTCGTCCAAATTCTCCCCAGGCACGTCAACAGCGTGAGCCCACGGCGCGGATCCGCGATGCTCCACTCGAGGGCCACGAGCAGATTGCCGTGGAACTGTTGAGCCGCCGCCAGCGCCTCGTCGGTTGGCATGCTCCAGCGAGGCTCGAGCCAGTCGGTCCACCAGGTCGCGTGAGCATCGCGCAGGCCAGCGAGTTCGTCGGCGGCGTGCGCCTGCGCGGTGGCGTAGGCACGCAGGGTCTCCAGGAGTCGATAGCAGGGTTGACCGCTGGCGTCATCGTCGGCGACGACGAGGCTCTTGTCGACGAGGCGGCTGATCAGATCGAACACTTCGTCTCGGTCGCTGTCACCGGGCGAGGCCACCACCATCTCGGCTGCGTCGAGGGGAAAGGGACCGACGAACACACCGAGCCGCCGAAACGCTCGCCGCTCGGCGTCATCGAGACGCTCGTAGCTCCAGTCAACCGAAGCAGCCAGGGTCTGCTGGCGCGGCATCACCGTGCGCGCGCCGCCGGTCAAGTACCGGAAGCGGTCATCCAAATCAGCGGCGATTCGTTCCGCCGACGTCTGCCGGCAGCGGGCGGCGGCCAGTTCGATGGCCAGCGGGATGCCATCCAGCCGGTGACAGATCTGGGCGATCGCCGCGGCGTTGTGATCGCCCACCGTGAAGGAAGGTCGGGCCCGATGTGCGCGATCCAAGAACAGCCGCACCGCGTCGAATTGCGACAACGCCGGTACCGAAACGGCCACGTCGGGGCCGGGACACTGCAGCGACGGCACCCGCCAGACGACCTCGCCAGGGACGCCGAGCGGCTCGCGGCTCGTCGTCAGCACCGACACCGATACTCCGGCCGACAGCACATCCGCCACGAAACCGGCACAGGAGGCGACGAGATGCTCACAGTTGTCCAACACGACCAGGCTCGGATCCTC
>DASZOG010000026.1:0-3021 GCA_035550895.1 Acidimicrobiales bacterium | reverse complement strand
TGACGACGAGAAGGCCGAACCCGCCCAGCACCAGCGTGGGTGGGTGCACCACGACTCGTCGGGGTTCGATGGCGTCAGCGATCCCGCGGGGTACACGTGACGACAGCCCGATCGCGACCACGACCGCGACGACGCTGGCTCCGATGCCGACGACCGCGGCGTGCAGCAGTCCGTGCACCCATCGCTCGCGAGGCGTCGCGCCGAGCGCCGCGAGCAGCGGCCCGTCCGTGCCGGTCTCCCGCAGGTGGCGAGACAGGAGCTGAGCGAGGACGGTGAATCCGGCGACGAGGACCAACACGGCGAGCAACCTGAGCGCCATTGCGTCAGGCCGGAGTGCGCTTCGCACGGTTTCCGCTCGCTCCTGCACGGTGAGCTGCGGCGGGACGAGGGCGCTCGCCGGGCCGAGATCGCCGTACCGGGCGTCGTCTGCCAGCCAGACGGCCGCGATGTCGTCGACGTCCTCGCCTGCGGCCGGGTCGTCAGCCAGCGCGGTGAGCAGCATCGGCGTGGCGACCGCGATGTCGAGGACCGCCTCGACGCCCGGAGCGGCGACGTCGAGCGGACCCGCGCCGATGCCGGTCACCGTCACGCTGATCGGCGTGGCGAGACGGACGGGCCGTTCATCCGCGCAATGCGTCGCGATGAGCCAGAGGCGATCGCCGACCTCGAGCCCCACACGTTCGGCGGCCCCAATGGGCACCGCGATCTCGAGGGCGTTCGGGTCCGGCGGCCGGCCCTCGTGGAGGAGCATCGGCGACCAGCCTTCGGTACCCCAACGGGTCGGCGCGATGGCCACGGCGACTTCGTGCTCACCGGTCTGGCACGGCGTCGCGGTACTCGGGCCGAGATGGCGCCCGTCGGTGGTGACGAGCACCGGTCCGTTGATGGCGCGCACCGAACGGATGTCCTGGACGATCTCCGTGCCGCCCAGTTGCGCGACCACGGCATCGGCTGTCGCCGGTACGAACAGGTCGGGCGCGTTCGTGGACGTCAGGAGACGGTCGTACGACGACTCCACGCGGGCAGCGCCGGTGAGGGCTGCGATCGCCGCTCCACCTGCCGTCCCGAAGATCAGCGCAAGGCCCACGATCGACGCCCGATGACGCCGAATCCGGGTCCGCACGACCAGCGGTGTCGCGCGCCACATGGGAGATTTCTGCCTCGTCGCCTCAGCCGGTGCAAGGGTGGTAGCACGCGCCGGCGGAGAGCCAGCCCGATGGGAGGGGGGTGGCTGGTCAGTCGTCGAGCAGACGCTTGAGGAACTCCCGCGTGCGCTGCGCTTCGTCCGCTGTGGCGGTGGACTCGCGCACGGCGAGGTCGGTCGCCCCGGCGTCGACGAGCCGTTGCGCCTGCGCCCGGGCGGCGGACTCGGAGCCGATCAGTCCGACCTCGACCTGGCTCGTGACGCCTTCACGCTCGAGCATCGCCTTGAAGCTCGGCATCGTCGCGTAGGCCTTCGACGTCGCCGCGATCCTGCTGCGCGTCGCGTCGGGATCATCGGTGATGCAGGCCACCACCGCTGCAACCACGCGCGGTGGTGGACGGCCGGCCTCCGCCGCCGCCTGCGTGATCGCCGGGACCACGTGCTCGGCCAGGCCGCGCGGCCCGGTTGCGCCCGTGATCGTCCCGTCGGCGAGCCGGCCGGCGAGCCGCAGCATGTGCGGCGCGAGGGCGCCGAGCAGCACGGGCGGCGGCGAGACCTCGCCGACGTCGAGGCCGCCGACCATCGTCACGCGCCGCCCGCGGACGTCGGCTGGCTCCCCGCGCAGAAGCGGCAGGAGCGCCTCCAGGTACTCGCGCATGTACTCGGCGGGGCGCGCGTACGACAGGCCGAGCCGACCTTCCACGATGTGCGGGTGCGACACCCCGATGCCGAGCGTCAGCCGGCCGGCAAGTGCAGCCTGCGCGGTGAGCGCCTCGGCGGCCAGGGCCTGGGGATGGCGCAGGATCGCCGGCACGAGTGCCGTGCCGATCTCGATCCGCACGGCGTCGCGCGCCGCCACCGCCATGGCGACGAACGGGTCCAGTCCGGTCGCTTGGTGCGTCCAGACGGTCGGGAAGCCGTCGGCCTCTGCGCGCCGGATGCCGTCGACGACGACGTCGAGCGTCCCGATCGCGTATGGCCCGACCCGCACGCGCAGGTGCCGCCCGCTCAGCTGCCCTTTTCGCCGCCGGCGAAGTCCTCGGGGTTGACGTTCTCGATGAAGTCGCGGAACTCCTCGATGAGGAACTCGGACTCCTCGGCGGGCTCGGCCTCGCTCTCCTCCTCGATCACCTGGCCGACCTCGTCGAGCAGCGTCTCCTCGGCGAAGATCGGGCTGCCCGTGCGGACCGCCAGCGCGATGGCGTCGGACGGACGGCTCGAGATCCGCTTCGCCGAACCTGCGACCACGAGGTGCAGCTCGGCGTAGTACGTGCGGTCGCGCACTTCGGTGACCACGATCCGATCGAGCACGACCTGCAACTCCTCGAGGACGTTCTTCAGCAGGTCGTGGGTCAGGGGCCGGGGCGGCTCGATGCCCTCCAGCGCGTAGTGGATCGCCGCCGCCTCGGGCCCGCCGATGTAGATCGGGACCTGCCGGCGCTGGCCGTCCTGCTCCCGCAGGAGGACGATCGGAGCGTTCGCCGGCAGCTCCAGCCGGACACCGACCAGCTCCATCGGGACCACGCGGGCAGCGTACCCGCGGCCGTTCGGCGACGCGCTGCGGCGGTCGGCCTCCCGCGTCCAGCCGAGCGATCAGCCGTCGAGCAGATCGCGGACCCGGTTGCGCACGAGCGCCGCACGCAGGCCGCCACCGGCATCGGCCAGCTCGTCCAGCGTCTCGGCGGCCAGCTTGCGGGCCTGCGGGTTCCGCTGCTTGAGGTACGGCATCACCATCTGCTCGAACAGGGAGACCTCGCGCTCGACCGCCTGCCGGTACATCCGCAGATGGCGCGGCTCCACGCCGCGGCGGAGGAAGGCGACGGTCGCGCGGGCGATGTCGATCTCCTCCCGCGGATACCGCACCTCGCCGGACACCA
>DASZOG010000025.1:0-18013 GCA_035550895.1 Acidimicrobiales bacterium | reverse complement strand
TCGTGCAGCACGAAGGCGAGGCGTTCGGCCGGCGCGAGCCGGTCGAGCACGACGAGCATGGCCGCACCGACGGACTCGGCCAGCACGGCTTCGTCCGCCGGGTCGGCGCCGGGCGTCCGGCCGGCGATCGGCTCCGGCACGGCATCGTCGAGCGGGACCTCCCGTCGCCGACCACGAGCGCGCAGCATGTTGAGGCACACGCGACCGACCACTGTGGTCAGCCACCCACCGAGGTTCTCGATGCTACCGGGGTCAGCGCGCGTCAGGCGCAGCCAGGTCTCCTGGACGGCGTCGTCCGCCTCTCGAGCAGAGCCGAGCATCCGGTACGCCACTGCCCGCAGGCGTTGCCGGTGCTCCTCGAACCGCTCCGCCAGCTCGACGTGATCGTCCACGGTGTCACATCTCCTTGCCGCGCGGGGACATGCCTATGGACCCACAGGGTCACGTACCCGCGAGCCGTGAGGAGGTTCCCCCATGTCTACTGCCGACGTCGTCGTCACTGTCCTGGCCGCTGCTCTCGTCGCCTTCTCTGCGATCTCCACCTTGCGGCACGCCAAATGGGTCGTGGGACCGCTGGCGGCCTACGGTGTCCCGCGCGCGTGGTGGCCCTGGCTGGGTGCCGCCAAGGCCGTGGGGGCGGTGGGTCTGCTCGTCGGCCTCCTCGTCCCGGTCGTCGGCCTGGTGGCCGGGCTCGCGCTGGTGCTGTACTTCGCCGGGGCCGTCGCCACCGTCGTGCGGGCGAGCTCGTACTCCCACGTCCCGTACCCGTTGATCTACGTCGCGCCGGTCGTCGCCTCACTGGCGCTGCGCGCCGGGAGTTGAACCGTGCGCGGCACAGCCCGGCACGACCCGCTCGCCACCCACCGGGGAGCGTTCCGGCCGGCGGTCACGATCGGTCTCGCCCTCCTCGGCGTGCCCCGCGTCGTGCTCCACGACCTGGACATCATCGACGAGGCCAGCGCGATCAACCCCCTGCTGGTGTTCGCGCCACCAGTCGTCTGGATTGCCGCGACGCTCGCCTGCCGCCTCGCCAACCCGCTTCGGGCGCTCGTCTGGGTCGGCGCCACCTACGGTGTGCTCCTCGCGGCCACCCACCAACTGTTGTGGAACCGCGCCTACGACGAGCCGCCCCGCCTGGGAGGCAACCTCGAAGGCAAGCTCTCCGCGACCACGGAGGAGCTCGTGCTCCGCAGCTTCGCCGTCGCCAGCGGCCTCGCCACCGGCCTGGCCGTGGGGGCGATCTGCGGTGTGGTCGCCCTCGCGGTCCGGAAGCTCGCGCACTGATCGGACCGGGCGGCCCTCGGTGGGGAGTCCGCCGACACCACTACCGTCGGCGGCCGATGACCGATCCGCTGCTCCTGTCCGGCACGGGCGTGACCATCGACGACGTCGTCTCCGTCGCCCGCGGCGGCCGCGCGGTCGCGCTGGCACCGGACGCCCGGGCAGCGATCGAGCGCTCACGGCGGATCGTGGAGCAGCTGGCGAGCAGTGACCAACCGGTGTACGGCGTGTCGACCGGGTTCGGCTCCCTGGCCACCACGCCGATCCCGCCGGAGCGGCGGGAAGAGCTGCAGCGCGCCCTGCTGCGGTCCCACGCGGCTGGCATGGGTCCGCCGGTCGAGACCGAGGTCGTGCGGGCGATGCTGTTGCTGCGCGCCCGGACGCTGGCGATGGGCTACTCCGGCGTGCGGCCCGAGGTCGTCGACGCGATGCTGACCCTCCTCGCCCGCGGTGTCACTCCCGTGGTCCCGGAGCACGGCTCGCTCGGCGCGAGCGGCGACCTGGCACCGCTCGCCCATGCGGGGCTCGTCCTGCTCGGCGAGGGCGCCGCCCGCCTGCCTGACGGTCGTGTCGTCCCCGGTGCCGAGGCCCTCGCCTTCGCGGGCATCACCGCTCAGGTCCTCGAGGCGAAGGAGGGCCTGGCGCTGATCAACGGGACGGACGGCATCCTCGGGATGCTGGCGCTGGCCATCGCCGATCTCGAAGGCCTGCTGCGGGCGGCCGACGTCGTCGCGGCGATGAGCGTCGAAGCCCTGCTGGGAACCGACCGCGCGTTCGCTGCGGAACTGCACCTCCCGCTGCGCCCACATCCCGGCCAGGCCGACTCGGCGGCGAACCTCGCCACCCTGCTCCATGCCTCGGCGATCGTCGCCTCCCATCGCACGGACGATCCGCGCGTGCAGGACGCGTACTCGCTGCGGTGCACACCGCAGGTGCATGGCGCGGCCCGCGACACGGTCGCCCATGCCCGCGCGGTCGCGGAGCAAGAGCTGCGCAGCGCGATCGACAACCCGATGATCCTCCCGGACGGGCGGGTGGAGAGCTGCGGCAACTTCCACGGAGCGCCACTCGGCTTCGCCTGCGACTTCCTGGCGATCGCCGGAGCCGAGGTCGGGGCGATCGCCGAACGGCGCACCGACCGCCTCCTCGACGCGCATCGCTCCCACGGCCTGCCGCCGTTCCTGGCGCCCGATGCCGGCGTCGACTCCGGCCTGATGATCAGCCAGTACACGCAAGCGGCGATGTGCGCCGAGAACCGGCGGCTCGCCGCGCCGGCCAGCGTCGATTCCCTGCCGACGTCGGCGATGCAGGAGGACCATGTCTCGATGGCCTGGAGCGCGGCGCGCAAGCTGCGCCGGGTCGTCGAGAACCTCGGCCGCATCCTCGCCGTCGAGGCGACCGCCGCGGCGCGGGCGCTCGACCTCCGGTCGCCGCTGGCCCCAGCGATGGCGACGGCCGCGGCGCGCGACGCGCTGCGCGCGGCCATCCCCGGCGCGGGCCCCGACCGGTGGCTGGCACCAGAGCTGGAGGCGGCGTGGGAGCTGGTCCGCACTGGTGCGGTCGTGGACGCCGCGGAGACGGCGCTCGGCGCGCCGTTGCGCTGAGATGACTCGAAACGGCACGCCGCCGATCGTCCTCGTCGACGCGCACGTGGCGACGATGGTCGACGGCTGGCGCGAGATCCACGACGCGGCGGTCGTCGTCGAGGGTGAACGCATCGCCTGGGTCGGTCCCCGGCGCGAGGTCGTCGAGCCGGCGGGCGCCGTGATCCAGTCTCTCGGCGGGCGATGGGTCACGCCCGGCTTGGTCGACTGCCACACCCACCTCGTCTTCGCCGGTGACCGGGCCGGCGAGTTCGAGCAGCGCTGCGCCGGAGCGACGTACGAGGAGATCGCCCGCGCCGGGGGCGGCATCCTCTCCACTGTCCACGCGACGCGCGCCGCGACGGAGGACGAGCTCGTCGCGACCGCAGCGGCCCGGGCGTGGTGGGCCGTACGGCGGGGTGTGACCACGCTCGAGGTCAAGAGCGGTTACGGCCTGTCGCTCGACGAGGAGCTGAAGCTGCTGCGCGCGGCGCGACGCGTCGGCTTGGAGGTCCCGCTCGACGTCGTGACGACGCTGCTCGCCGCGCATGTGGTGCCTCCGGAGTACGCGGAGGACCGCAGCGCCTACGTCCGCCACGTGGCGGACGACGTGATCCCCGCTGCCGCGGAGCGCGGCCTGGCCGACCGGGTCGACGCGTTCTGCGACACGATCGCGTTCACGCCGGACGAGGTCGCCACCGTCTTCACCGCGGCCCACCGGCACGGGCTGCGCGTCACGCTCCACGCCGACCAGCTCTCGGACCTCGGTGGCGCCGCGCTCGGCGCCCACTTCGGCGCGGACTCGGTCGACCACCTCGAGTACAGCTCCGTGGAAGGCGTCCGCCAGCTCGCCGCGGCGGGTGCGGTCGCCGTGCTGCTCCCAGGAGCGTTCCTCACGCTCGCCGAGTCCCGCCGCCCTCCGGTGCACGAGCTGCGGGCCAACGGCGTGCCGATCGCCATCGCCTCGGACGCGAACCCGGGCACCTCGCCGGTCGGCGATCTGCCGTTGATGGCCGTGCTCGCCTGCCGGCTGTTCGGCCTGACCCCCGTCGAGGCGGTGGCCGGGCTGACCGCGCACGCCGCCCGCGCTGTCGGGCTCGCCGGCGAAGCGGGCGTCGTCGCGCCGGGCTACCGCGCCGACCTCGCTGTCTGGGATGTCGAGCACCCGCGCGAGCTGGCCTACTGGATCGGCGGCGATCTCTGCGCGGCGACGTGGCACCGAGGTCGCTGCTCGTGGCAGCGCGACACCTGACACTTCTGCCACTTGGCGAGTCGGACGCCGCATACCCGCCGGTAGGCTCGCTGGGCTATGTCTCCCGATCCGGGTGATCCGCGCGCCCTGCGGATCGCATACCTCACGTATCGGGGGAAGCCGCACGTCGGCGGCCAGGGGGTGTACACCCGGCACCTGACGAAGGCCCTCGTCGACCTCGGCCATCACGTCGAAGTGTTCAGCGGGCAGCCGTACCCCGTGCTCGACCCGCGCGTCCCGCTCACCCAGCTGCCGAGCCTCGACATCTTCAACGACCACTACCCGGGGCGCTTCCCCGCGTACTGGGAGTTCCGCCACTGGCCGGACGTGGTCGAGGCGCTCCAGTTCTCGACCGGGACGTTCAGCGAACCGCTCGCCTTCAGCCTGCGCGCCCTGCGCGAGCTGAAGCGCCGCCATGACGAATTCGACCTGGTCCACGACAACCAGGGGCTCGGCTACGGGATGCTGCGCGTGCAGGAGCTGTTGCCGACGATCGTCACCCTGCACCACCCGATCACCCGGGACCGCGCCCTCGAGATCGAGCACGCGCCGACGTGGCGGAAGCGGATCTCGGTGGGGCGGTGGTACTCGTTCGTCAGGATGCAGGGTCGCGTCGCCCGTCGGATGCCGCGCATCGTCGTGGTCTCCGAGAACTCGATCAAGGACATCCACGACGACATGGGCGTCCCGTACGACCGGATGCGCCTCGTGCCGGTCGGCGTGGACCCGGAGCTGTTCCGCCCGCTGCCGCACATCGCCCGCACGCCCGGCCGCCTGATCACCACGGCGTCAGCGGACGTCGCCCTCAAGGGTCTGCCGTTCCTGCTGGAGGCGATGGCCAAGCTACGCACGGAGCGCGACCTGACGCTGACCATCATCGGCCGGCCCCGGCCGGGCCACAGCGCGGACCTCATCGACCGCCTCGGGCTGCGCGAGCACGTGACGTTCGTGTCGGGCGTCGACGACGAGCGGATCGTCGAGCTGTACGCCGAGTCGGAGCTCGCCGTCGTGCCCAGCCTGTACGAAGGATTCTCGCTGCCGGCCATCGAGGCGATGGCGACCGGGATCTGCCTCGTCGCCACCACCGGGGGCGCGCTGCCCGAGGTCACGGGCCGCGACGGTGAGGCGGTGCTCTCGTGCGCCGCTGGCGACGTCGATGCGCTGGCCGCCGCGCTCCGCCGCGGTCTCGACGACGCAGACCTGCGCGCCCGCGTCGGAGCGGCGGGCCGCCAGCGCGTCGTCGAGCGGTGGAGCTGGCGGCACTGCGCCGAGCTGACAGTCGAGCAGTACCGCGAGGTCCTGGCGATGCGCGCTGCGGCGTCAGCCGATGGGTGACAGGCGATGCTGACGGTCCGCTACGACCGGCTCGGGCTGCGCCCGGGAGACCTGCTGCTCGACCTCGGCTGCGGGTTCGGCCGGCACGCGTACGAGGCGGCCAAGTGCGGCGCGCGCGTGGTCGCCTACGACTACGCCGACGCCGAGCTGAAGGAAGTGCGGAACACGTTCGGGGCGATGGTCCAGTCCGGCGAGGTCGACGAGGCGTCGCTCGCCGGCGCGGTGCAGGGCGATGCCACCCGGCTGCCGTTCGGCGACGCGACGTTCGAGCGGATCATCGCCAGCGAGGTGCTCGAGCACATTCCCGACGACGCCGCCGCGATGGCCGAGCTGGCGCGGGTGCTGCGACCGGGCGGTGTCCTCGCCGCGACCGTTCCGGCGTGGCTCCCGGAACGGATCTGCTGGGCGCTGTCCGCCGAGTACCACGCCCCCCACGTCCCCGGCGGGCACGTGCGGATCTACACCGAACCGGTGCTCCGCCGGCGTCTGCGCGAGGCCGGGCTGCGGCCCGGCTTCGCGCACAAGGCACATGCCCTCCACTCCCCGTACTGGTGGCTGCGCTGCGCGGTCGGTCCCGAGAACGACGGCCATCCGCTGGTCAGCGCGTACCGCCGGGTGCTCGAATGGGACATCGTCTCCGCTCCCCCGCTGACTCGCTTCGCGGACCGCGCCCTGAACCCGCTGCTCGGCAAGAGCCTGGTCGTCTACGCCCGCAAGGCGGGCTGACGTGGAGACGACGGCCGCGCCGTGACGCATCCGCTGCCCGACCTGCCGGGAATGCTGTCGGCGCGCGACGTCACCGCCAGCGCGGCGTCGATCGCCGCGCTCCAGCTGCCGGACGGGATGATCCCCTGGTTCCGCGGTGGGCACTGCGACCCGTGGAACCACGTCGAGACGGCGATGGCGCTCGATGTCGCCGGGCTGCACGCAGAGTCCCGCGCCGCGTACGGCTGGCTCGTCGCCACGCAGGCACCCGACGGCTGGTGGCCGAACTACGTCCGTTCCGACGGCACGGTCGAGGATCCGAAGCTCGACACGAACGTCTGCGCCTACGTCGCGACCGGCGTCTGGCACCACGCGCTGATCACGCGCGACCTGGCGTTCTGCGCGGACCTGTGGCCGACGGTCTCGGCTGCGCTCGACTTCGTCCTCGCCGAGCAACGCGCGGACGGCGCGATCGTCTGGGCCCGCCACGTCGATGAGCGGCCGTGGGAGTACGCGCTGCTCACCGGGTCGTCGTCGATCTGGCACGCGCTGCACTGCGGGGCGCGCCTGGCCCGGCTGGTCGGCGCACCCCGGCCGGACTGGGAGGTCGCCGCGGCGCACCTCGGCGAGGTGATCCGCACCCGGCCGGACGCGTTCGAGCCGAAGGACCGGTGGGCGATGGACTGGTACTACCCGGTGCTCACCGGCGCGCTGCGTGGCGAGCCGGCGAAGGCCCGCCTGGCGGAGCAGTGGCACCGTTTCGTGATGGAGGGTCTCGGCGTGCGCTGCGTGAGCGACGAGCCGTGGGTCACCGCCGCGGAGACCGCCGAGTGCGCGCTGGCGCACGTGGCGATCGGCGACCGCGACACCGCGTTCGACCTCCTCCGCTGGACCCGTCCGCACCGCCAGCGCGACGGGTCCTACGCGACCGGGCTGGTGCACCCGGAGCGGATCACGTTCCCCGGTGGGGAGTGCACCGCGTACACCGCGGCGGCGGTGATCCTCGCCGCCGACGCGATCGCGGGCGCTTCCCCGGCGAGCAGCCTGTTCATCCCCGGCGAGGGTTAGCGCCGACGCACGCGGCGAAGCACGCGAAGGGAGCCGGTGGCCGACCGCTCGGTGAAGTCGCCGCTGGCCAGCGCGGGCAGGTAGATCTCCGCGTGCGGCGGGCGGCCGCCGTCCGCGGGGTCCGGGAACACGTCGTGGATCGCCAGTGAGCCCCCCGCAGCGACGTGCGGCGCCCAACCGTGGTAGTCGGCGCGGGCCGGCTCGACACCGTGTCCACCGTCGATGAACACGAGCGCGCATGGTGTCGACCAGTGCGCCGCGACGACGGGTGACGAACCGACGACGGCAACGACGACGTCCTCCAAGCCAGCGTCGGCGATCGTGCGGCGGAAGCGGGGCAGGCTGTCCATCAACCCCGTGGCCGGGTCGACGAGCGTCGGGTCGTGCCACTCCCAGCCGGCCTGGTTCTCCTCCGAGCCGCGGTGGTGGTCGACGGCGAAGAGCACGGTCTCCCGAGCGCGCGCCGCCGCGCCGAGCCAGATCGTCGAGCGGCCGCAGTACGACCCGACCTCGACGAACGGCAGGCCGGGGCAAGCTTCGGCGGCGCTCAGCGCGGCGGCGTACAGCGCGTCGCCCTCGTCCGGCGGCATGAACCCCGCCGCCTCGAGCGCCCGCTCGCGCAGCGCGGCGTCGATCAGCTGCTCCAGGTGTCCCAGTGGATCACGCGGTCCGGCTCGGGACGCAGCGCGGGCCGGAAGTCCGTGCCCTTCGTGAACGCGAGCGGTGTCAGGCAGGCCTGCTGCACCGAGTCGAAGGGGATGCCGGTGATCTCCGCGACCTGCTGCTCCATCATCAGGTGGATCGTCGTCCACGACGTGCCCAGCCCGCGGGCGCGGGCCGCGAGCATGAAGTTCCACATCGCCGGCATGATGTTCGCCAGCATCGACACGGTGGAGACGGCCGGCTGGTTGTCCACGCGCCCCGACGCCGTGCACCCGATGACCAGCACCGGCGCCTCGCCCATGTGCTGCGAGAGGTAGGTGGCCGAATCGGCGACCCGGTCCTGCTGGGCCTGCAGCTCCGGCGTGTCCCGCTTCAGGTTCCGCGCCGCGATCGGCAGGTTCACGTAGATGTCCCAGCACCTGGCGTACACCTCACCGATCGCCTTGCGCATCGCCGCGTCGCGCACGACCACGAAGCGCATCGTGATCTCGTTCGACCCGGACGGCGCCTGCAACGCGGCCGCGACGCACTCCCGGACCAGCTCGTCGGGCACCGGGGCATCGAAGTCGAGCCGCTTGCGAACGGCGCGCGTCGTCGTCAACAGCGCGTCCGGGGTGAGGTCGAGGACCGGCATGCGCCGACCATAATCCCGGCGATGCGCTGGCGACGGGTGGTGCGCGAGCACGGTCCGCTCGCTGCGGTGGTGATCGCCGCCGGCGCGCTGGCAGTGCTCGAGCTGCGCCCCGGGCACGACTGGGGTGACGACTTCGCGCTGTACATCGACCAGGCGCGCGCGCTCGTCGAGGGCGACGTGCAGGAGGTCATCGACCGCACGACGTACACGGTCCGGAACTCGTCGTGGCACAGCTTCAGCCCGTACGGCTACCCGTGGGTCGTCCCCTTGCTCCTCGCTCCGGCGTACGCCCTGTTCGGCATCGACTACGACGCGTTCAAAGTCGTCGAGCTCGTGTTCTTCCTCGGGTTCCTCGTCGTGCTCCACGCCTTGCTCCGCCCGCGGCTCGGGCGGGTGGCGACGCTCGCCATCGTGGCCTTCGTCGGCCTCAACCAGGCATACACGGGATGGGTGAACTCGGTGCTGTCCGAGTTCCCCTTCGCCTTCTTCGTCGCCGCGTCGCTGCTGGCCATCGAACGCGTCTTCGCCGCGTCGCGCTTCGGGAACGACCCGCCGCGCCAACCGCCGTGGTGGGCGCTGGCGGGAGTGGGCGTGCTCCTCGGGGTGTGCGCGAACGTCCGGACGGAGGGCGTGATCGTCGTCCTCGCCCTCGCGGCGCGCCAGGCACTCACCGCCTACGACCTGCGGGACGATCTGCGCCGGCTGGCGATCCCGTTCGCCGTCCCGTACGTCGCCGGCGGTCTCTTCCATCTCCTCCTCAACGTCCTGCTCCCGTCCGATCCCGGCACGGCTATCGACGACTCGGGTGGGATGGGGTTCCACAACTGGGACGTGAACATCTCGTACTACGGCGATGTCCTCAGCGGGATGTTCGGTCTCGACGGATGGTGGCTGGCGCTCGTGCTGATGCTGATCATCGTGCACGCGTTGAGCGGCGTGCTCGTGCGCTGGCGGGAGGACCTCCCGCTCGCCCTCACCACGCTCGGGCTGGCGTTCGTCTACCTCAGCGTGCCGTTCCGCGAGGTGCGCTACCTGTACGTCGTCATGCCGCTGGCGCTGTACTTCGCCGTCCACGGCGTCCGCCGCCTGGACCTGCGCGTCGTGCCGCGCAGCGTGCCGTCTGGCGTCCTCCCGGTGCTCGGGGTCCTCGCGCTGGTGGCGTTCAACACGCGGCCGCTCGCATCCGCAGTGGACTACTGGCGCACGTATCCGGATGCGGTGAACGGGCCGCACACGCCGGACACCGAGGAGATGTGGGACGAGGTGCGGGCCGTGACCGAAGCGGACGATCTCGTCGCATTCTTCCGCGCCCGCACGATGAACCTCTACACCGGCCGCCAGGGCCTGCAGCTCACGTCGCTGCCGCAGATCCTCGAACGCGCGGACTGGTACGTGATGGCACGCGGCAGCACGTACAGCCAGTGCCTCATCGACGACGACATCGCCGCGGCCACGAACGGCCGGCTGGAGAAGGTCTGGGAGAACGGCGTCGACGGAGCCGGGTGGACGATCTGGCGGGTCGACCGCTCGAAGCCGCTCGACCCGGCGCAGCTCGCCGCGCTCCCTCCCTGCCGTCCCGCCTGACCCGCGGTCCGGCGCGGCCGCGGGCACACGAACGCGGCGGAATGCGAGCCTGTGACGATGGTTCGCCGCCTGCTCGCCCCCGTCTTCGCGCTGGCCCTCGTCGGCGCCTGCTCGGACGACGACGACGAGTCGACCCCCGTCCCGTCGCCCGTCACGAGCGGCCCGGCGACCGCGCCGACGACGGCACCGGCGGCCACCTCGCCGACCTCCGCGGCGACGACCGACCCGGCAGACACGACCGCCCCGAGCACGACCCTGCCGCCACCGGCGGATCCCGCCGCGGCGAACGTCGTCCTCACACCGGTGGCGGAGCTCGACCAGCCGATCGCCATCGCCTGGCGGCCAGGCGATGAGCAGACGATCTACGTCGCGCAGCAGCACGGCCTCGTCGTCGCCCTCCGTCCGGGGAGCGAGCCTGCCGTGGTCCTGGATCTGACCGACGTCACCTCAGCGGACAACGAGCAGGGCCTGCTCGGGCTGGCCTTCGCCGAGGACGGCGGCCGCGCGTACCTGAACTACACGGACGACGACGCCGGCAACTCGCACGTCGTGGAAGTCCCGGTCGCAGACGACGGCACGCTCGCCCGCGACGGCCTGCGCGAGTTACTCGTCGTGGAGCAGCCGTACTCGAACCACAACGGGGGCCACGTCGTGGTCGGCCCTGACGGCCTCGTCTATCTCGGCTTCGGCGACGGCGGCGATGGCGGTGACCCGCACCGATACGGGCTCGACCTGACGACCCATCTCGGCAAGATCCTGCGCATCGATCCCACCCCGAGCAGCGGCGGGGCGTACACCGTCCCGGCGGACAACCCCTTCGTCGGCGACGGCAACGCCCGCCCCGAGATCTGGTCGTACGGGCTGCGCAACCCGTGGCGGTTCAGCTTCGACCGGGCGACAGGTGACCTGTACGTCGCCGACGTCGGGCAAGGCGACCTGGAGGAGGTCTCGTGGGCGCCGGCGGGCGGTGGCACCCCTGGCGGTGGGGGCGTGAACTTCGGGTGGAGCGCGTTCGAGGGCAGCGTGGCGTACAACCAGGACCAGCCGATCGGCGGCGTGACGTTCCCGATCCACGAGTACCCGCACGGCGATCTCGGGTGCTCGATCACCGGCGGGTACCTGTACCGCGGCGCGGCGATCCCACAGCTCGCCGGCGCCTACGTGTTCGCCGACTACTGCACCAGCGGGATCCGCGCCTTCGCCGTGTCGGCGGACGCCCAGGCAGGCGAGGAGGTGTTCCTCACCGAGGATCCCGGCGAGGTGTCGACGTTCGGCGAGGCGCCGGACGGCGAGCTCTACGTCGCCTCACTCGGTGGAGGCGTCTGGCGTCTCGACGCCGGCTGACCCGCGCCGGCCCGACGAGCTTCAGCCGCGCACGCCCATGAACATCGTGCGCAACGCGTCGTAGTTCTCGATGCAGTAGCCCGCGCCGAGCACGACGCATTCCAGCGGCGCGTCGACGAGCACGACGGGGACGCCGATCTCGCGTGACAGGCGTTGGTCGAGGCCCCGGAGCAGGCCGCCACCGCCGACGAGGTTGACCCCGCGCATCAGGAAGTCCTGCGAGAGCTCGGGCGGCGCCTTCGCCAGGCAGCGGATGACGCTGTCGATGATCGACTGGATGACCTCCGCGATCGCGCCACGCACTTCGTCGGGCGAGAGGACGACCGTCTTCGGCAGCCCGGTCATGAGATCGCGCCCGCGCACCTCGGCGTGCAGCTCCTCGGGCGTCGGGTCGGCCGAGCCGATCGCGACCTTGATCTCCTCCGCCGTGCGCTCGCCGATGGCGATGCCGTACTCCCGGCGGATGTGGCTCTGGATCGCGGTGTCGATGTCGAAGCTGCCGACGCGGACGGCCTCGAGGGCGACGATCCCGCCGAGCGAGATCACGGCAGTCTCCGTCGTGCCGCCACCGATGTCGATGACCATGTTGCCGACTGGTTCCTCGATCGGCAGGTCGGCGCCGATCGCCGCGGCGATCGGCTGCTCGAGCAGGTTCGCCTCGCTCGCCCCGGCGCGACGCGTCGCCTCGGTCACGGCTCGCTTCTCGACCTCGGTGATCGCCGACGGAACGCAGATCACCACCCGCGGCCGGTTGAACCGCGTGACACCGACGCGCTGGAGCAGCAGGCGGATCATCCGCTCGGTGATGTCGAAGTCGGTGATCGCGCCGCCGCGCAGTGGCCGCACGGCGACGATGTAGCCAGGCGTCCGCCCGATCATCTTCCACGCGTCGTGCCCGGTGGCGAGGACCTCACCGGTCTGGCGGTTCAGCGCGATCACCGTCGGCTCGTTGAGCACGATGCCGCGACCGCGCGAGTAGACCAGTGTGTTCGCCGTACCGAGGTCGATGGCGAGGTCTCGGGCCAGGACCTACTCCCTCGCGGATCGCCGCTGAGGCCGCGCCCCGGCGGACGGAGGGGCGACGCGGCGGTTGGTCGCGCTGAGCGCGCGGCGCGCCTCCATGGAGAGCGCGCCCATGTGACGCTGATGGTCACGGATGCCGGAGTCGATCGTGCGCGGCGTGCGGCTACGCAGGGCGATGACGAGAATCGCGCAGAAGATCACGCCGGCCGCGACGACGAGGTAGATCAGGTTGCCCATCAGCCGCTGACCTCCGCCGGATCGTCCAGCTCACGCACGTCGCCGGCCTGGGCCCACGCGTCGGCCCCCGCATCCCGGATCTCCTTCTTCCAGATCGGCGCCGTGGCCTTCAGCGCGTCGATACCGAAGCGCGCCGCCTCGAACGCCTCGGGGCGGTGGGGTGCCGAGACGACGACGACGACCGACGATGTTCCGACCGGCAGCGCCCCGACGCGGTGGAGCAGCGCGATCCTGCCGATGACCGGCCACCGTGCGCGCAGTTCGGTGGCGATGCGCGCGAAGCGCGGCACGACGTGTTCCTCGTACGCCTCGTACTGCAGTTCGGTGACGCCACCGCGGCCTTCGGCGTTGTCCCGCGCCGTTCCGGAGAACAGCACGACGGCCCCGCAGTCGGGCCGGACGGCCCAGTCGTAGGCCGCGGCGATGGGCAGCTCGTCGCTGGTCAGCGCGAGCCAGTCGTCGCCGGAAGAGGGCGGTAGCACGGCCGCGGATCGTAGCCGTGCGGGCTCCTGCGGTGCCGTTGCCCGCGACCACGCCGAAGAACCTCGTCGGTAATCTGCGCCGTCGTGGACCGGGAGGAGTGGGCCGAAGAGCCCGGCGAGGACCACCCCACCGATCCAGTGCTCCCGCCCGAGCAACGCTGGTGGCGGCACCCTTCCGAGCTCGGAGCCGCGCCAGATGCGGGCGTCGCGGTCACCGGCCGTCCGCCGTCACGCGCGCCGCTCGTGCTCGCCGGAACGATCGGGGTGATCGGCGTGCTGCTGGCCGGGTTGCTGGTCCGGGCGACGGTCTCCGAGCCGGACGGTCCGGTCGCCGTCGACGCGACGAGCCGGGCCCTGCCGCGCGCCACGGCCTCGCTCACGTCGTCGGCCGCGCTCACCGCGCCGGCCCCGACGACCGCGCCGTCGGTGCCGCCGACCACCACTGCTGCGGCCACGCCGGTGCTCGTAGCGCTCGACGTGCGCGCGCCGGCCGCCGTCGTCAGCGAGACGTACGTGCTCGCCGCGGCCCGCGATCTCGGCGAGGCGACCGAGGCGACTCTCGTCCTGCCGAGCGGCGAGGAGCACGCGGCGCACGTGGTCGTCACCGACGAGGTCTCCGGCATGGCGCTGCTCCAGGTGCAGGCGCCGCTCACGACCCTGGCGTCGCGCTCGGCCTCCGAGCTCGCTCCCGGAGACGTCGTCCGGTCCGCGGACGGGAACTCCGGCCAACTGATCGAGGTCGTGGCCTGGCAGCCCTCCGACCAGCACACGAGCCGTGCGTTGCTGCGCGTGCGCATGGCGCGCGACGTGCCCGCCGGGACGCCGTTGTACGACGGCAAGGGACGGGCGATCGGCTTCTGCGTCGGCGGTGGCGACGACGGCAGCGTGATGGTCCTGCCGATCGAGATCGCCCGCCGGCTGGCGGACGAGGCTGCGGCCGGTGAGACGCGCGCCGTGCCGTGGCTCGGGATCAAGGGTCGCAACGAGCCCGATGCCGGCGGGGCCCGCATCGTGAAGGTGTTCGACGGTGGTCCCGCAGCGGGTGCCGGACTTCGCGCTGACGACGTGGTCGTCGCCCTGGACGGGGTCGCCGTGCGCTCGATGGGTTCGCTCGTGCTGCTCCTCGGCGCGCAGGCCGCCGGGGAGAGGATCACCCTCACCGTCGAGCGCGAGGACGTGGACGACGGCGCGATGCTCGACGTCCCGGTCGAGCTCGGCTCGGTGCCCGTCCCGATCTCGTCCACGGTGCCGCCGACGACGGCGCCGGCAGCGACTCCGGTACCCACGACCTCGACCGTGGTCACGGTGCCGCCGCCCTCCTCGGCCGCGCCGCCGACGACGCCGGCCGCGACCCTGCCGCCGGAGCGCAACACGCGCCCTGGGACGTTGCCGTAGGCCGCGGGAGACCCAGGGCCGCTCATCTGCGCGCCGAACGGCGGCGCAGCACCGCCCGCACACCGGCGGCGGTCGCGATCACCGCGCCGAGAGCGGCGACGGCCGAGCCGGCGAGCGCCAGCTCCTGGCGGCGCTGCGGCGTCATCACCTGCCACCACCGCGCCTCGGTCCCCGCGACGTACGCCTGCTCGTTCGTGACCGTCGGCGCCCAGCCGGCGGCGCGCAGCCGGTCGTTGGCGACGAGCCACGGGTGCGACAGGTACGGCAGCAACCCGGGAGGGATCGGGCCCCGCTGCAGCCGCCACCGCACCCGGGCGATCCAGTGCAGGAACCACGCCGGTGGCCGGACCGTGGCGGTGCGCCCGGCGAGCTCGCGCACCGTCGCCCCGTCGATCCACCCGTCCGGGGCGACGTTGTACGGGCCGTCGAGGCGCTGCACGACGGCGAGCTCGACCGCGCTGAGCAGGTCGTCGAGGTGCAGGAACTGTGCCGGCGGGTCCTCCTCGGGGGCGAGCACCCCGTGCCCCGCGGCCAACGCTCGCGACAGCCACGACGAGCCGTACTCGGACAGCGACGTGCACGGACGGAGGACCGCCGCCGTGCGCCCTGGCGCAGCGTCGACCCAGTCGCCGACGAGCTGCTCGACCTGCGCCTTCTGCACCGCGTAGGCGAGCGCGGGTACGGGCCGCAGCGCCATCGCCTCGGTGATCGGCAGTGGGTTGTTCGGCCACGCGCCGTACACGGTGGCCGACGAGACGTTGACCACGTGGTCGACGCCGATCGCGTCCGCGACCGAGAGCAGACGGCGGGTCCCACCGAGGTTCACGTCGGTCGCCGACCGGCGGCGCTGGCTGGCCGAAGCGAACGCGAGGTGGACGAGCACGTCGGCATCGCGGACCTCCGGCAGCTGGGCGGGATCACCGAGGTCGACGAGCTGCGTCGTGATCTTGGGATGCTCGACCGGGACCCGGCGGCGATCGAACGCGACGACCCGCTCGACGTCGGGACGCTCGGCCAGCCGCGCGATCGTGTGCCGGCCGACGACCCCCGCGGCCCCGCTGACCAGGACGACCGTCATCGGTTGCGGTGCCCAGAGGGAGCGCGGTAGGAGACCTGGATCACGCTGCCTACGATGCCTCTGTGAGCGAGCGCTGCGAGCTCCATGTCACGGTGCGTTGTTCGCCGCGCAGCGGCGAACGCTCACTGGTGCGCCCCGACGGGGCTGTTCCCAGGATGTGTGAGCACGATCGGATGATGCACCAGTGAGCGACTCCTCTCCAACTGGCGACGATCCCTTCGGCGCCATGCCGTTCCTCGGCGACCTGGTCCGGATGCTCCAGGGCCAGGGTCCGGTGCACTGGGACGCGGCCCGCCAGCTGGCGCACACCGTCGCCGCCGAGGGTGACAGCACCGACAACGTCGATCCCGCGTTGCGCTTCCAGGTGCAGGAGATCGCCCGGCTCGCCGAGCTGCACGTGCAGCAGATCACCGGGTTGACGGCGACGGTCGGTGGCCGGCCCGTCGAGGTCGTGCCGGTCAACCGGACGACGTGGGTCGCCCGCACGCTCGACGCGTACCGGCCGCTGTTCGAGCGGTTGGCCGGCAGCCTGGCGAGCGCCCCCGCCCCGAGCGACGAGGACTCCGACGTGCCGGTGCCCGCCGAACTGGCGCTCGTCGGGGAGCTGGCCAAGCTGGTCACCCCATCGATGCTCGGTGTCGCCATCGGCTCGATGATCGGCCATCTCGCGCGGCGCAGCTTCGGTCCGTACGACCTGCCGATCCCCCGCCCCGGCGAACGGGAGCTGCTGCTCCTGCCGGCCACCGTCGGCGCCGTCGCCGAGGAATGGAGCCTGCCCCGCGACGAGCTGCTGCTGTGGGTCTGCCTGCACCAGCTCACGACCCAGGCGGTGTTCGGGGTGGCCCACGTCTCGGACGAGTTGACGTCGCTGCTGCAGGAGCACGCCGGTGGCTTCCGGCCGGACCCGCGCTCGCTGGCGGACCGGATGGGCGAGCTCGACGTGGAGGACCCGGCGAGCGGACTCGCCGACCTGCAGCGCGTGTTCGGCGACCCGGAGGTGCTGCTCGGCGCGGTGCGCTCCCCGGAGCAGGAGGCCCTCCGCCCGCGGCTCGACGCGCTGATCGCCGTCATCACCGGCTACGTCGACCACACGGTCGACGAAGCGGCGGCGAACGTCACCTCCAGCGGTGCCCAGCTCGGGGAGGTCGCCCGCCGCCGGCGGATCGAACTGGGCGGCGGCGAGCGCCTGCTCGAGCGGCTCCTGGGCGTGCACCTCACGCTCGAGCAGGTGGCCCGCGGCCGGAGTTTCGTCGGCGGCGTCGTCGAACGCGCCGGCGCGAACGGCCTGGCCCGGCTGTGGGAGTCGCCGACGACGCTGCCGACGCCAGCCGAGGTCGACGCTCCGGGACTCTGGCTCGCCCGCCTCGAATACGAGTAGGGCCAGCAGGCGCTGGCACGACGCAGGCTCAGGCCCTCCGGCGGCCCTCGCGGACCGGGCTCGGGGGCAGCGGCGCGGCGGGCGGCCGGTCCGGCGGCGCGGGTTGGCGACCGGAGGCGTCGGGAGGCGGCAGCGGCGCGGGCACCGGTGGCTGGCCGATCCGGTCGGAGCGGGTCAGCCGCGAGCGGATCTGGCGCGTCGCACGTGACGTGATCTTCTCCGGGATCGGCCGACCTTGGCGGACGGCGCGGGCGCCGATGACATACGAGACCATGCCGAACGTGGCGATGCCGCCGACGATCGCGAAGCCGAGCGATCCGGGTATCGGGATGATCACGGGGATCGCGCCGGCCACGACCCACGCCAGTTGGAACCGGGTCTCGAACTGGGCGAACGCGCGGCCGCGGTTGGCGTCGGGCGCGTCGCGCTGGACGATCGAATCGAAGGCCAGCTTGCCGACCGCGGCCGAGATCCCGACGCACGCCGCCAACAGCGCGGCGGGGATCCGCCCGGCGACGAGTGCAGTGAGGAGCCCGGCCACACCGGTGACGGCCAGCGACGTCACGAGCATCACCTCTTCGTGTGTGCGCCGGCGGAGCAGCGGGCCGATGAAGTTCCCGAACAGGGTGCCCGCCGACGACAGGAGCAGGATCAGCCCGAACCACAGGGCGGCGACGCTGGCGCCCCGGAGCCAGAAGGCGATGTGGAACGTGAGGAACCCGACCGTCGCCCGCAAGAGGCCCATCGCCGACGCGGCGAGCACGATCGCCGAGGACCGCAGCTCGACCCGTTCGGAGGCCTCGGCTTCCTCTGCCGCGACGACGGTGCGCGGCAGCTTGAACCCGGCGATCGTCCCGGCCAGCGAGAGCAGCGCGGCGAACAGCAGTGGCACGGCCGGGTCGATCAGCTTCAGGATCACGGCGGGGATCGCCGCCGCCACGCCGACCAGGCCGGCCACCAGGCCGAGCTTG
>DASZOG010000024.1:0-4227 GCA_035550895.1 Acidimicrobiales bacterium | reverse complement strand
CATCGGCGCTTGCGTCGGCCTCGGCGCTTGCGTCGGCCTCGGCGCTTGCGTCGGCCTCGGCGCTTGCGTCGGCCTCGGCGACCAGGGCCGGCGGCGGACGATCGGACGGCCGACCGGGCACCGCGGCTGCGGCTGCAGCGTCGCCTGCAGTGGCCTTCTTCGCCGCCCCCGGTGTCTTGCCGTGCGCGAGATCCTTCACGCCCCGGGCCGTCGAGCGCACCTCCTGCACCGGAGTCTGGACGATGTCCTTCGCCGCCTGGACGGTCGAGCGCAGCTCGCGGGACGGCTCTTCCAGGGCGTCACGCAGCTCGGCCTGGAAACCGGCGCTCATCCGCTTGAACTCGCCGTACGTCCTCCCGAAGCGGCGCACGGCGTCCGGCAGCTTCTCCGGGCCGAGGACGATCAGCGCCACGAGGAGCAGGAGGATGATCTCCGTCCCCGTCACGTTGAACACGTGGCCAGTCTACGGACGAGCCCACTCGGCCAGGGGTCCCCTACCGTGACCCAGGTGGCCCGGTTACCGTCGCTACTCGACCCGCCGATCACGTTCGCCCATCGCGGCGCCCGGGCGCATGCTCCGGAGAACACCCTCGAGGCGTTCACGCTCGCCCTGCGGCTCGGCGCGACAGGCATCGAGAGCGACGTGTGGATCACCGCCGACGGCGTCGCGGTGCTCGACCACGACGGCATCGTTCGCCGCGGCCGGCGGAAGGTGCCCATCGCGCGGATCGAGCGCGACGCGCTCCCCAGTCAGCTTCCCGCGCTCGCCGACGTGCTCCCGCTGCTCGGACCGGACAACCACCTGTCCCTCGATCTGAAGGCGGCCGGCGCCGCGCCGGCGGTCGTGGAGACCGTGCGGCGCGTGCGACCAGATCTGCTACCGCAGCTGTGGCTCTGCCACGAGGACTGGCGCGTCGTCGCCGCGCTGCGCGACCTCGATCCGGACCTGAAGCTCGTCGACTCGACACGGCTCAACCGCATCAAGGAAGGACCCGAGCGGCGCGCCGCGACGCTGCGTGAGCGAGGCATCGATGCGATCAACCTCCACCACACCGACTGGACCGGCGGCCTGACGACGCTCTTCCACCGCTTCGAGCGCTACGCGTTGGCGTGGGACCTGCAGCACGAGCGGGTCCTGCGGGACGTCATCCGGATGGGCATCGACGGCGTGTACAGCGACTGGGTCGACCGCATGGTCGACGCGCTGGTCGACGCCTCGCCTGCCGAGCTCGGCGGAGCGGACGGTGAGTCGTGATATCGGTTCCGAGATCTGACCGCACCGGTGAGAGCGACGGCTGATACCGCACCGGCGACATCGGGCGGCGGTTGGCCAGCAAAGCGGTCGTCGCCTCCGATCGGATCAAGGACGTGGTGATCAGCGGCGGCGAACGTGAATCCGGCGGATTCGACACGAACACTTGCGTTTCGAACGTGTGTTCGATATGATGTCGTCACCGGGCGCTGCCCGGCTCGGGGCACCGCCTCCCACCAGTAGATCGTGTTACGTCCTGGGAGGTCGGCCGTGTCGGTGGTATCGGGGTCCACGACGCTGGATGAGCTGCATGCGATGTGCTCACCGGCGGCGTTGGAAAGTTTGAACGACGTGGCGCTGGCCCGCTTCGCCGAGTTGCTACTGGGGTGGTGGCCGCGCCTCGACGCGGGGCGGCTGGCGGTGATCGCCGCCGTGGAGGCCCGTCAGGCGTACAAGGTCGACGGGGCGCGCGATGCGGCGAGTTGGATCGCATGGAAGGCCGGCGAGCGGCGTGGCGTCGCGCGCCGGGAGGTCGAGACTGCGATGGCGGTGGCACAGATGCCCGCCGTCGCCGACGGTCTCGCCGCCGGGGCGCTGTCAAAGGCGAAGGCCGCCGAGTTGGCCCGCGCCGTCGACGCCTCTCCCGACGACCAGGCCGCGCTGGTCGAGACGGCAAAGACGGCGTCGGTGGACCAGGTCGCTCGTCACGTCGACCGCTGGCAGACCGAACACCGCCCGCACCTCGACGCGGAGACGGTCAGCTTCGTCGGCCGGCGCCTCGAAGCGACGTTGTCGACGGAGTCGATGGAATGGGTCCGCACCGCCGTCGACGCCGCCGCCGCCCAGCTCGACGTGAACGACCTGCCCTGGCCCAGCCGCCAGGCGAAGGGGTTGACCGCGGTGTGCCGCTACTTCGTCGAGCACGCCGACAACCCGCGGACCCGTGGCACTCGGCCGACGGTCGTCGTGTCGCTGGACATCGATACGCTCGCCGCCCGCAGCGGCGGCTCCGCACGACTCGATTCAGGCCGGTACATCTCCGGTGACGACGCCCGCCGCCTGGCCTGCGACGCCGGAGTCGTGCGCCTGATCACCGCCGGCGCCGCGATGCCCCTCGACCTGGGCGCCAAGACGCGCACCGTCTCCCCCGCCCAAGCCAGAGCCGTCATCCACCGCGACCGGCACTGCCGCTACGACGGCTGTACCGCCCCGGCGTGGGCCGGCGAAGTGCACCACCTCGACTTCTGGACCCGCGACAACGGGCCAACCAACCTGACGAATCTCGCTCTGATCTGCTGGCACCACCACACCCTGGTGCACCGCAGCTCGACCACCCACGACCTCACCGACCGCGGCGACGGACGACTCCGCCTCCAACGACGAACGGATCACCCCGATGCGGCCTGAGCACGCCGCCGCCAGCCGATGGCAGAGCGCGCCCCCACGTCGGGCGTGGGCGGCACTCAGCGCACGTCGGGCTGTGTCACGGTCACAGCCAGGCCCAGTCGCCGACGGGCCAGATGATGACGAACGCGCGCCCGACGATCGTGTCCTCCTCGATCGGGCCGAAGACACGGCTGTCGGTGGAGTTGCTCCGGTTGTCGCCCATCACGAACACGCTGTCCTCGGGGACGACCACGACGCGGTCCTGCTCCGGATCGATCGTCGTGCCCGGCGCGCTCGTGCACTGCCCGGGCGCGAGGTACGGCTCTTCCAGGACCCGGCCTTCGACGAGGACCTGGCAGTCATCGGGGCGGAACTCCAGCGTCTCGCCGGGCAGCCCGATGACCCGCTTGATCAGGTCCTTCGTGCGCGGGTCGGTGAGCGCTTCCGGCCGCTCGAAGACGACCACGTCGCCGCGATTCACGTCGTGCAGCCGGTAGCTGAGCTTGTTGACGAAGACCCGGTCGCCGGTGCGCAGCGTCGGGGCCATCGACTCGGACGGGATGGAGAACTGCTGCAGCACATACGTCTTGATCAGCTGGGCGACGAGCAGCGCGACGACGATGACGACGATCCACTCGACCACCACGCGGGACCGGTTCCGCCGCCGGTGGTGCTCGTCCGGCAGTTCCAGGTCGCCGTCGTGGACACCGTGGACGCCGTCCAGGCCTTCGACCTCCGCGCTGGAGTCGATCGGCCGGCCGCCGCGTACCTCGGTCACGTGTGCACGGTACCCGCATGGAGCGCTCGATCACCGGCGAGGCACCCGGCAGCAGCCGTCGCCCGGAAGAACAGCGGGTCGTCGACCGGCCCGCGCCCCATCGTCGTCACCCGCAGGCCGTGGCGGCCGAGCATGCCGCCGACGTCACCCGGATCGACCTCGACCACATCGTGCGCCGTGTCGGCCAGCGCGGTGCGCAGCACGTCCGCCTCCGGGCCGGGGGGCAGCGGCACTGTCGCCCGCGCGTGGCACAGCGCGAGCGCGGTGCGGGTGTGGTGGCTCAACCCCCGGTGCCGGCTGCGACCGTCGGTGGTGCTGGCGCGCACGGCGACGATCGGGTCGGCGCCGAGGCGGCTGGCCACGTCGACCACCCACGCGACCTCGACGGCGGTCGTGCCGAGCGCGGAACCGGTGCCGACCACCCCCGGCCCCATCGCCACGACGACCACGCCGGCGCCGCCCCGGTGCACCGCGACGTCGAGGGCGGAGGGCAGGCTGACTGCTTCGAGCTCGCCGCCGAACGCGTTCGCCGCGGTGACCGTGACGTGCACGAGGCCCTTCGCCTGCAGCTCGGCGACCGAGTCGGACAGCGCCAGCGGGAGCGCCGCGCCGTCGGTCATCACGTACGCGACGCGCATCCCGGGGGCGCGCTCGGCGACGGCGGCGGCCACGATTGCCACCTGGCTGTGCAACGTGCAGGCCACGATCGGCACGCGGCCGAGCAGCGTCGGCTCGGGCACCTCGCCGCCGGCCACGTCGGCGACGTCGTCTTCCTCGCTCCCGCCCGTGTCGACCTGCAGGCTCGTGTAGC
>DASZOG010000023.1:0-2200 GCA_035550895.1 Acidimicrobiales bacterium | reverse complement strand
AATCCAACCACTTCTGCGACACATCGCCGCAGGTGAGCCGCGCTGTCCCTGACGTGACGAAGAACCGGTTGGAATCCAACCACTTCTGCGACACATTGCCGCAGGTGAGCCGCGCTCTACCTGACGTGACGAAGAACCGGTTGGAATCCAACCAGATCGTCGACACCTTGCCGCCGAGGGGGCGGCGCACGTCGGTTATGGAGCGGTCGAGGTGACACCGCGCCGGTAGCGTTGCCGGCCATGTCCTCGGTGCGAGTTGGTGTCGTCGGCGCGACTGGGCAGGTCGGCAGCGTCATGCGGACGCTCCTGCAGGAGCGGGCGTTCCCGGTGGCGGACGTGCGCTACTTCGCGTCGGCGCGGTCGGCGGGCAGGACGCTGCCATGGGGGGACACCGACGTCGTCGTCGAGGACGCGGCGACTGCCGACGTCTCGGGACTCGACATCGCCCTGTTCTCGGCCGGAGCGACCAGCTCCCGCGAGCTCGCGCCGCGGTTCGCCGGCGCCGGTGCCGTCGTGATCGACAACTCATCGGCGTGGCGAATGGATCCCGACGTGCCGCTCGTCGTGTCGGAGGTGAACCCGGAAGCGCTCGACGCCACGCCGAAGGGAATCGTCGCCAACCCGAACTGCACGACGATGGTCGCGATGCCAGTGCTCATGCCGCTGCACCGCGCGGCAGGCCTGCGGCGGATGATCGCCAGCACCTACCAGGCGGTGTCCGGCAGCGGGCTCGCCGGTGTGGCGGAGCTCGACGAGCAGGTCCGCAAGGTGGCCGACGGCGCGAGCGCGCTGACCTTCGACGGCGACGCGGTGGACTTCCCCGCGCCGCAGAAGTATCCGCTGCCCGTCGCGTTCAACGTCATCCCGCTGAACTTCAAGCTTGTCGACGACGGCTCCGGCGACACCGACGAAGAGCGGAAGCTGCGCGAGGAGAGCCGCAAGATCCTCGGCATCCCCGACTTGGCGGTCAGCGGCACCTGCGTGCGCGTCCCTGTGTACGCCGGCCACTCGCTGTCGATCAACGCCGAGTTCGAGCTTCCGCTCGCCGCGGCGCGGGCCGAGGAGCTGCTCCGCGGGGCGCCGGGGGTCGAGCTGGTGGACATCCCCAACCCGCTGCTCGCCGCCGGGCGAGATCCGAGCTACGTCGGGCGGATCCGCCAGGACCCCGGCGTCCCGGACGGCCGCGGCCTGGCGCTGTTCGTCTCCGGCGACAACCTGCGCAAGGGCGCAGCGCTCAACGCGATCCAGATCGCCGAAGAGCTCCTCCGCCGCCGCTTCTGAGCACGCCCGACCACGGTCAGCAGGCGCAGGGGAGTGACGCGCACTTCGGGCAGCCGGCGGCGTACCGCTCGAGAGCCGCGGGCAGGTCGATGCCGACCAGGTTCGCGAGCGTCGCCACCCACGCGAGGACGTCGGCGAACTCCTCGACCTGCTGCTCCCGCGTCCCTTTGCGCAGGGCTTGGGCCAGCTCGCCGACCTCCTCGGCGAGCCACGCCACCGTCCCCGGCACTCCTCGGGCGCGGTCCTGCGCGCCGTACGTGCGCTCGATGACGTCCTGCAGCTGAGCCAACTCCACGCGGGGCGACGCTACGCGAGCCGAGGCAGCGCGCACGGCGCCGCGGAGGGCGCCGTGGTGGTCTCCTGGTCGGGGAGGGGAGATTTGAACTCCCGGCCTCCACGTCCCGAACGTGGCGCGCTAACCAAGCTGCGCTACTCCCCGGAGCGGTGGTTGATGCTACCGGGTGGTCGCCGGTTCGCCAGCCGGGGATTCGCCTGACGACGGGTCGACGTCGTCTTCCGCGGAGTCGTCCGGCAGCGGCTCGGCGACCGCGACCGCGGCCGGCTCGGCGGGCACACCTTCCGTGTACGTGCCGCCCTCGAGGATGGTCGTCGCCGCCTTGCGCAACCGGAGCGGGTCGAGCGGTTTGATCAGCCACCCCTCGGCATCGCTGCGCCGGGCGAGATGCACGTCGGCCTTGCGGTCGAGCAGCATCAGCACCGGCACGTGCGCGATGCGCCCGCCGCTCTCGTCGAGGCGCAGCGCCATGCAGGCGGCCATGCCGCCCATGTTGCCGATCTGCAGGTCGAGCACGGCCAGCTCCGGCAGGCGGGCCATCGCCGCCGGGACGACTTCCTGCCCCTGACGGCAGACGGTGAACGTCGTTCCCCTGCCGCCGAGCGCCGCCTGGACCGCGTCGAT
>DASZOG010000022.1:0-4639 GCA_035550895.1 Acidimicrobiales bacterium | reverse complement strand
CTGAACATCACCAACTTCGGGCAGAAGTCGCTCGACGAGGTGAAGCAGAAGCTCGACGAGCGCGGCCTGTCGCTGCGCGGCTGACCGGAGGAAGCGATGCCTGCCACCCCGCGCCGCTCCCGTCGCTTCGGCGGCAACGCCGCGCACCAGCGCCTGATGATGGCCAACCTCGCCGCCTCGCTGATCGCCGCAGAGGCGATCGAGACGACCGAGGCGAAGGCGAAGGCCCTGCGGCCGATCGCCGAGAAGCTGATCACGAAGGCGAAGAAGGCGCAGGACGAGGACGCGTTGCGGGTGCACCGCATCCGCCAGATCCAGGCGTACCTCAACGACCGGGAGATGACTGCCAAACTCGTCGACGACGTCGCCCCGCGATACCTCGAGCGGCCGGGCGGCTACACCCGGATCTACAAGCTCGGCCCGCGGGCAGGGGACAACGCCCCGATGGCCCGCATCGAACTCGTCTGATCTCGTGGCACCCGGAGTGCGGGTGCGGATGCTCGTGGCGTACGACGGCTCGGCGTTCCACGGGTTCGCCGAGAACGTTGGCGTGGCGACCGTCGCGGGGACGCTGCGCGCCGGCCTCGAGCGCGTGCTCGGCGTGCCGATCGAAGTCGCTGCCGCCGGGCGCACGGACACCGGCGTCCACGCGTGGGGGCAGGTCGTGACCTTCGACGCGCCGGCCGACCGGATCGACCCGCTCGACCTCCGCAAGCGGTTGAACGCGCTCTGCGCGCCGGAGATCGTCGTCCGCCAGCTGGAGCTCGCCGCGGTGGACTTCCATGCCCGCTTCTCGGCGCGGTGGCGCCGCTACCGGTACACGATCCTCAACCGGGACGTGCCCGATCCGTTCCGCGCCACGACGTCCTGGCACGTAGCGGCACCGCTCGACCTGCCGGCGATGCGCCTCGCCGCCGACCCGCTCGTCGGCGAGCACGACTTCTCGTCGTTCTGCCGGCGCCCGCGGGTGGGGGAGCACGAGGAGCCGCCGTCGATGGTCCGGCGGATCCTCTCCGCCGGGTGGGAGGGCCCGGTGGACGACGTGTTGACGTTCGACGTCACCGCGACGTCGTTCTGCCATCAGATGGTCCGCTCGGTGGTCGGCACGCTCGTCGAGGTCGGCCTCGGCCGCAAGCGGGCCGGCGACATGCTCGCGATCATCCGGTCGAAGGACCGCCACCGCGCCGGCCAGCTCGCCCCACCGCACGGCCTGTGCCTGTGGGAGGTGGGTTACTCGGGGGAGGGCGGGCCCTCCCCCGAACCCCCTCCCGCCTCGGGGGAGGGTGGCTCCGCCCCCGAACCCCCTCCCGACCAACGGTCGTAGTGGCCGCGGTTCAGGCCGGCGGAGCCGGCCTTCCGGCGCTTCGGTGTCCTGGCGGCCGCGGGCACGCTGGCGGGAGGTTGCTGGTTCGTCGTTCTCGCCCGTAGGCTTATCCGGCTCGCCCGGGCCCCTGACGGCCCGTCGTGGAAGAAGTCTTGATGCGTACGTATTCACCGAAGGCCAGTGAGATCACGCGTGCCTGGCACGTGATCGATGCCGAGGGCATGGTGCTCGGGCGCGTGTGCACGGAGGCGGCCCGCCTCCTGCGCGGCAAGCACAAGCCGACGTTCGCCCCCCACCTCGACACCGGTGACCACGTCGTGATCGTCAACGCCGACAAGGTCGTGCTCACCGCGGGCAAGGCCGACCGGCAGATGGTGCACCGCTACTCCGGCTATCCGGGCGGGTTGAAGTCCGAGAGCTACGCCGAGCTCATGGCGCGCAAGCCGGCCGATGCCATCCGCCGCTCGGTGAAGGGGATGCTGCCGAAGGGACCGCTCGGGCGGCAGATGCTCCGCAAGCTGAAGGTCTACGCCGGGCCCACCCATCCTCACGCCGCGCAGCGTCCGCAGCCGTTCGGCGTCGCGCACGCCAAGGCCCGCTGACCGGCGCAGACGCCCCACGACGCGACGACGCAGGACGACCGAAGGGAACGATCGACAGTGACGAAGCCGCTCACGCAGACGACCGGCCGGCGCAAGGAGGCGGTGGCCCGTGTCCGGCTGCGCCCGGGTACCGGCAGGATCGTCGTCAACGGTCGCGCCTTCGAGGAGTACTTCCCGGTCGCGACGCAGCGCATGGTGGCCTCCGAGGCGCTGCGCATCACGAGCACGGACGAGGTGTACGACGTCGACGCCACGCTCGCCGGTGGCGGCGCGACCGGCCAGGCCGGTGCGCTGCGGATGGCGATCGCCCGCGCCCTCGAGGGCCTCGACGACGAGCTGCGCCCAACGCTGAAGAAGGCCGGTCTCCTGACCCGCGACGCCCGCAAGAAGGAGAGCAAGAAGTACGGCCTGAAGAAGGCCCGCAAGGCACCGCAGTACTCCAAGCGCTGACGCGCAGACCCGCGTGAGCCTGCGCTTCGGCACCGACGGCGTCCGCGGGGTCGCCAACAGCGAGCTGACCCCAGAGCTCGCGCTCGCGCTGGGTTGGGCTGCCGCGCAGGTGATGCCCGCGGAGCGGATCGTCATCGGCCGCGACACCCGGCGCTCCGGTCCACTGATCGAGTCCGCGCTGGCTGCCGGCTGCGCGTCCGCCGGCATCGACGTCGAGCGCCTCGGCGTCGTGCCCACGCCGGCCGTGGCGTACGTCGCCCAGCGTGAAGGCGTGCCCGGAGCGATGATCTCGGCGTCGCACAATCCCTTCCCGGACAACGGGATCAAGCTGTTCGGACCCGGCGGGCGCAAGCTCGGCGACGGCGTGGAGGAGCAGATCGAGGAGCAGATCGAACGGGTGCTCGCCGGCGGGGCGGCTGACCGTCCCGTCGCCGAGCGGGTCGGGACGTTGATGGACCGTCCCGACGAGGTCGGCGCCTACGCGGACCATCTCGTCGGCGTGCTCGAGGGACGTGAGCTGGCCGGCCTGCGCGTGGCCATCGACTGCGCGAACGGCGCCGCGTGGGCGCTGGGCCCGCACGTCTTCGAGCGCCTCGGGGCCGACGTCGTCGCCGTCGGCAACGCGCCCGACGGCACGAACATCAACGCCCGCTGCGGAGCGACACACCCGGACGCTCTCGCCGAGGTCGTCGCCGCGGGCGGCTTCGACCTCGGGCTGGCGTTCGACGGAGACGGCGATCGGTGCATCGCCGTCGATCACACCGGCGCGATCGTCGACGGCGACCACATCATCGCCATCTGCGCGCTCGACCTGCGCGCCCGCGGTGCACTCATCGCGGACACGGTCGTCGTCACGGTGATGACGAACCTCGGCTTCCGCCAGGCGATGCAGCGCGCCGGTGTCACCGTCGTCGAGACGGCGGTCGGCGACCGGTACGTGCTCGAGGTCATCGAACGCGACGGCTACGCGATCGGCGGCGAGCAGAGCGGGCACGTCATCTTCCCGGCGCACGCGACCACGGGCGACGGGATCCTCACCGGGTTGGTGATCGCGGATGTCGTCGCCCGCAGCGGTCGACCGCTCGCCGACCTCTCGGCGGAGGCGATGACCCGGCTGCCGCAGATGCTCGTGAACCTGCGCGTCGCAGGGAACGCGGGCGACGCCGTTCGCCAGTCGGCGCAAGCCGTACGCGACGCGGAAGCAGCGCTCGGGGAACGCGGTCGCGTGCTCGTCCGGGCCAGCGGCACGGAGCCGCTCGTGCGGGTGATGGTCGAAGCGCCGACGGATGACGAGGCACACCGGATCGCCGACCAGATCGCGGCCGCCATCCGGGCCGCCGACGCCGGACGCTGATCACGCACCACTACTGGTACGTCGCCGAGATGCGGCGCCGGTCGCGCCGGCCAGCGACGCCGCTGACTCGCCGATCCCGCCACATCATCTCGACGACGCACCACTAGCCTCGCTGCGCATGTGCGGGATCGTGGCCATCCTCGGGCGCCCGTCGGGCAGGTCGATCCCCTCCGCAACGGAGATCTCCGAAACGCTGCGTGCCGCGGTCGAGGCCCTCTCCGGTGGACAGCTCCCGGAGGCGCTCGGCGAGGCGAGTGAGCACGTCGCGCACGCCGACTGGCTCCTGAGCGGTACCGCCGGTGTCGCGGCCTTGCTCGGCCAGCCCGAGCTGCGGGCGCGGACCATCGCCGTCCTCGACGAGTTCGACGCTCGGATCGCGGCGATCGAGTCCGGGATGGAGGAGCGAGTCGTCGACGGGGTGCGGCTCGGCGCGGACGAGCTCGAGGTGGCCAGCGCTGCGCTGATCCGGGGCAAGGACCTGGCGTGGTCGCTCCGGCAGGACCGGCTCCGCACGGCCGACGCGGTCGCCGCGCTGGTCGGGCGGGACGCCACGCCGCCCGTCGTCGCCGGCTATCTCGCCGTGCAGCTGGCGCTGTCCGCCATCGACCGTCTCGAGGTGCGCGGCCGCGATTCCGCCGGCCTGCACCTCTACGTGTGGGGCCACGACCTGGACCTCACGGCGGGTCCGGCTGCCGAGGAGCTCGCCCGGCGGAGCACGGACCCGTTGTTCCCGTCCGAGTCCGTGCGCGCCAGCGGCAACGTGCTCTCGTTCGTGTACAAGGCGGCCGCCGAGATCGGGGAGCTGGGGGACAACACCGCCGCGCTGCGCGAGGCGATCGAGCGCGACCAGCTGCTCCGCGCGGCGTTGATCCACGGCGGGCAGGTGGCCGTCCTCGGACATACCCGGTG
>DASZOG010000021.1:0-6778 GCA_035550895.1 Acidimicrobiales bacterium | reverse complement strand
GCGCCGGGCCGACGTCCGCGATCAGCCAGAAGAACACGACGAACCCGATCGCCGTACACAGGAAGGCGAGCGCCAGAATGGCGGCCCACGCCTCGGCCGGGACAGGTTCCTCCGGACGCGCGAACCAGGCGATGGGCGCGTACGCCAGGGCGACAGCCGTCAGTGACACCGCGACGACCCCGATGCCGGGGACGTCGGCCAGCCGTCGCGCCACGATGAAGGGCGCGGTGGCGTAACCCACGCAGACGAGGAGCACTTCGACGATGCTCCACCACGGCGCTTCTCCACTGAGATCGCCCGCCACCAGCAGCGCCACGCCGCTCAACCCGAGGGCGATGCCGGCGAGCCGCCGCGGAGCGAGTGCATGGCGATCGCCGAGCAGGAAGGCGGCGATCGCACCGACGATCGGGACACACGCGATGAGGAGCCCGGTCAGCCCTGAGGGGAGGTGCCGTTCGGCGTCGGTCAACAGGAACCAAGGGATCGCCATCTCGAGTGCGGCGAAGGCCAGCACAGGCCGCCAACGCTGCAGCGTCGGTGTGATCGCCCCGGCTCGGGCGGCGAACACGAGGAGCGCGATGGCGGCCAGCGAGGAGCGCCCGAAGACGACGATCGGCGGTGACACGTGCTCGACGGCGACCTTGATGAACAGGTAGGGGACGCCCCAGATCGCGCCCATCAACCCGAACAGGATCCAGCTCCGCCGAGTCATCCCTGCATCGTCGGCGATGCGGACACACGGGCGAAAGTCGATTCGCCGCCGTCAGCGCGCCCGGGGTACGTCGCAGGCGACGGCGCGTTCGTCATCTGCACCGGGTCGCAGCGCCGCCCCGACCCCGGGGGGCCCTGGCACGCGTGCGCCACAATGGAACCGATGGATCCCCTCGCCGTCGTCGCCGAGCGCCTCGCGGCTGCGTTCGCGGGCGTCGCCGGCCGCGAGGTCGACCCGGTCGTGCGCCCATCCGATCGCGCCGACGCGCAGGCGAATGGCGCCCTGGCGCTGGCGAAGGAGCTCGGCACGTCGCCCCGTGAAGTCGCCACCGAGGTGGCGCGTACGGCCGATCTCTCCCGGATCGCGGCGGTAGAAGTCGCCGGCCCCGGCTTCCTCAACCTCACCTTCGACAACGACTTCCTCGGCGATCAGCTCGCGGCGATGGCCGCCGACGAGCGGCTCGGCGTCGCCGCTGCACAGCACCCGGAGGTCGTCGTCGTCGACTACTCGCACCCGAACGTCGCCAAGGAGATGCACGTCGGGCACTTGCGGACCACGATCATCGGCGACGCGCTCGTGCGGATGCTGCGCTTCGCCGGCCACACCGTCATCCGCGAGAACCACGTCGGGGACTGGGGTACGCCGTTCGGCATGCTCATCGAGCACCTCGTCGACCTCGGCGAGGACGCCGCCGCCGGGGAGCTCTCGGTCGGGGACCTCGACGGCTTCTACAAGGCGGCGCGCCGCAAGTTCGACGCGGACGACGAGTTCAAGGACCGCGCCCGCAAGCGCGTCGTCGCGCTCCAGAGCGGCGAGCAGGAGACGTTGCGCCTCTGGCACCTGCTCGTGGCCGAGAGCACGCGCTACTTCAACGCCGTGTACCGGCGGCTCGGCGTGCTGCTGGAGGACGACGACCTGATGGGCGAGAGCGCGTACAACGAGCTCCTCCCCGAGGTCGTGCGCCGCCTCGACGAGGCCGGCCTCCTCACGGTGTCGGACGGGGCCGAGGTCGTATTTCCTCCCGGCTTCGCGAACCGCAACGGTGACCCGCTCCCGCTCATCGTGCGCAAGGCCGACGGTGGTTACACCTACGCCACGACCGACCTGGCGACCGTGATCGACCGCGTCGAGCGCGTGAACGCGACCTTGCTGCTGTACGTCGTCGGTGCGCCGCAGGCCCAGCACCTGCAGATGGTGTGGGTCGTCGCCGAGCAGGCCGGCTGGCTGCGCCCACCGGCGCGTGCCGTCCACGTTCCGTTCGGGAACGTCCTCGGACCCAACCGGAAGATGCTGAAGAGCCGCAGCGGCGAGAACGTCAAGCTGATCGAGCTCCTCGACGAGGCCGTGCAGCGGGCCGACGCCGCCGTCGGTGAGAAGAACCCGGACCTCCCGCCCGACGAGCGCGCCGAGGTGGCCCGCGTCGTCGGCATCGGCGCGGTGAAGTACGCCGACCTCTCCACCGACCGCATCAAGGACTACGTCTTCGACTGGGACCGGATGCTGTCGTTCGACGGTGACACCGCGCCCTACCTGCAGTACGCGCACGCCCGCAGCTGCTCGATCTTCCGTCGCATCGGCATCGATCGCGCCGCCGTGCGGGGGACGACGCCGTCGCTCGGCGTCTCCGAGGAGCGGGCCCTCGGCCTCCGCCTGCTGGGCTACGGGGCGGTGCTCGCAGACACCCTTGAGCGCTACAGCCCGCACCGCCTCACCGGCTACCTGTTCGATCTTGCCACTGACTTCACCGCGTTCTACGAGGCCTGCCCGGTGCTCCGCGCCCCCTCCGAGTCGACGAGGACCAGCCGGCTCGCCCTGTGCGATCTCACGGCGCGGGTGCTCGCGCACGGCCTCGGCCTGCTCGGCATCGACGCGCCGGAACGGATGTAGGCACCTGGCGATGACGCGTCCCGCGCCGACTGCACCGGTGCCGTTCGCGCTCCTGCCGGACACCGCTGCGGTGACGGCCGACGGCGCGCTCTCGATCGGCGGCGGCGACGTCTTGCGACTCGCGGCCGAGCACGGCACGCCGCTGTTCGTCTACGACGAAGCCCACATCCGGGCCCGGTGCCGCGAGGCGGTCGCAGCGTTCGGCGAAGGCAACGTCGTCTATGCCACGAAGGCCTTCCTCTGCAGGGCGATGGCGCGCCTCGCGCACGAGGAGGGGCTGCTGCTCGACGTCGCCAGCGGCGGCGAGCAGCACGTTGCGCTCGCCGCGGGAGTGCCGGCGGACCGCCTCGTCGTCCACGGCAACAACAAGTCGATGGCGGAGTTGCGCACTGCGCTCGGGCTCGGTGTGCACGTCCTGGTCGTGGACTCGTTCGACGAGCTGGACCGGCTCGACACGTTGCACACCGAAGGGCTGCCGGTCCCGCGCGTCCAGCTGCGCATCACGCCCGGCGTCGAGGCGCACACCCACGAGTTCGTGCGCACCGGTCAGGAGGACTCGAAGTTCGGCTTCGGCATCCGCACCGGCGCGGCAGCGGCGGCGATCGAACGTGCGCGACGCTCGCCGTCCGTCGAGCTCGTCGGTCTCCACGCGCACGTCGGCTCACAGGTGTTCGCCGCGGACAGCTTCGCCAAGGGCGCCGAGGTGATGGCGGAGATCGCCCGGCCCCTCGGCCTGCCGATGCTCACGCTTGGCGGCGGGCTCGGCGTGCCATACGTCGCCGGGGAGGAAGCGCCGACGCTGACGGAGTGGGGCAAGGTCGTGCGCGCCGCGGTCGCCGACGCCGGGCTCGGCGCGACGCGACTACTCGTCGAACCGGGGCGGGCCATCGTCGCCGCAGCGGCCGTGACCCTCTACACGGTGGGCACGATGAAGGACATCCCCGGGATCCGGACGTACGTCGCCGTAGACGGTGGGATGAGCGACAACCCCCGCCCGGTGCTCTACGGCAGTGGCTACGAGACGTTCCTACCGCGCGCCGTCGCTGCGGATCGCCCGCGGGAGGTGCGGGTCGTCGGGAAGCACTGCGAGAGCGGCGATCTGCTCGTCCGCGCCGGCCGCGTGCCCGAGGATCTCGGGGTTGGGGACGTGCTCGCCACGCCGGTGACCGGCGCGTACGGTCACTCGATGGGCTCCAACTACAACAAGGTGCCGCGGCCGGCCGTGGTGTTCGTGAGCGACGGCGAGGCTCGCCTCGTCGTGCGGCGGGAGACCTACGACGACCTCCTCGCGACGGACGTCGGATGACGCGGTTGGGCGAGCTCGTCGGTCGGCTGCTGCCGTCGCCCAAGTCGACGGTGCGCGTCCAGGCCAGCGACGTGAAGATCGCGTACGCGCCGGAGCTCGACGGTCAGCCGGATCCGGGCGAGGTCGTCTGGACCTGGGTGCCGTATGAGGACGACCCGACACAGGGCAAGGACCGCCCCGTCGTCGTGGTCGGCTTCGACGGGGACGGGCTCGCCGTCGTGCCCCTGACGAGCAAGGGCGGCGACCGCGACGAGATCCCGATCGGCAGCGGTGGCTGGGACCGTGAGCGCCGCCCGAGCTTCGCCAAGGTCGACCAATGCATCGTCGTCGCCCCGAGCGCGGTGCGCCGCGAGGGCGCGATCCTCGACAAGAAGGTCTTCGACAAGGTCTGCGCCGCCGTCGTCCGGGCCCGCCACCGCCAACCCTGACCCGGCCCGCCGGTCGCCACCGCCGGTCGTCACCGCCGGTCGCCACCGCCGGGTGATCTCAGTTCTCGGCGCGGAGTGGTGCACCGCATGCTCCACTGCGCGCCGAGAAGCTACGAACGTGCGGCGAACGCGGTCCGGAGCCGCGCCGCGACGAGTTCCGGCCGGCGGACCACCTGGAGCCAGGTGAAGTGCAACACCATCCACCCGTAGGCCTGCAGTTCGGCGTCGCGCCGCATCTGTGCCTCGAAGTCGGCGCGAGTCACGTATTTCTCCCACCCGTCGACCTCGGCGATGACCATGTACGCCAGCCACGCAAAGTCGGCGATGTAGCGGCCGACCGGGAGTTGGAACTCGTACTCCGGCAAGTGATAGCGCCGAACGAGGCGCCCCATCGCCGGCTCGAGCGTGCTGTCGGGCGGTTTGTCACCGAGCGCCCAGGCCTCGAGGGCCGCCGCCAGCGAACCGACACCGTGGCGCCCTTGCCGGCGGTGCCGCGCCAGGGTCGCCTCCGCTGCACGCCGCGATACCAGCCCGCGGATGACGAAGTGCTCCAGCGCGTCGCTCACGCGATCAGGTGCCGACGCGCCGAGATCGACCAGGATGCGGAGCGGGTTGGTGGTCGGGATCCCCGCTCGTCTGGTCGGTCGCAGATCGATCAGGTCGATGGGCCGGTGGACGACGAGACCGGCTCGGTCCGGTGAACGGCCACGCTCGGGCACGATGACCTCCACGGGCTCCACTCCGCGTACTTCGACACCCCAGAGGTAGGCCGCCGATCGGTGCGAGGCGATCGCGCTGCTGCCGCAGCAGAGAACCCCGGCGAGGATGGTCTGCTCGTCGGTCGACGGGTACTCGGGGAACCGGCACGCCCCGCGGAACACCGGGACGAGATCGCCTGCGGCCTGAGCGCGCTGCCACGACCAACGGGTCGTGCCGATCGAGGCCGCTTGCTGCCAGGTCACGAGCCCGTGCTGGCGATCGGCGAACGGGGTGAGGAGAGCTCGTCTCACACCTCACCGTGGGAGCGGACCCCGCCCCGAACGGCAACCGGACCTCGCGCGGAATGGGCACGGACCCCTTCCTGGCGCGGATTGGGGCAGGCGGTGCACCAGTCCGCGCCGAGAACTGGGTGGCGGGATGCGTCGCGGCGGATTCTCCCGAGGCTCGGCGTACCCGCGTTTCGTCACGTGACGATTCGGGTCGGTCTGCCCCGTGTTTCGTCACGTGACGATTCGGGTCGGCGTACCCGCGTTTCGTCACGTGACGATTCGGCCAGGGATTCCTCTCCGTGGGGATCGGGGGTGGCGGTACCCTGCCCCTGCGTGAGCGAGGGCAGTGTGGTGCGGGTCGGCGTTCTCGGGTGCGGCAACGTCGGGGCGGCCCTCGTCGAGCTGATCGACCGCCAGCAGGCTGCCGTCGAAGCGCGGACCGGGCTGCGGCTCGAGGTCGCCAGCGTCGCCGTCCGCAACCTCGCCCGGGACCGGCCCGTGACCCTGCCGCAAGGCGTGCTCACGCGCGACTCGCACGCGCTCGTCGAGGACCCCGACGTCGACGTCGTGGTCGAGGTCATCGGCGGCATCGAACCGGCCCGCGAGCTGATCCTCACCGCCCTCCGCCACGGCAAGCCGGTGGTCACGGCGAACAAGGAGCTCGTCGCGAACCACGGGGCGGAGCTGTTCGCCGTCGCCGACGAGGTCGGACGCGACCTGCTCTTCGAGGCGGCCGTCGCCGGCGGCATCCCCCTCGTGCGCGCGCTGCGCGAGAGCCTGCGCGGCGAGCCCGTGCGGCGTGTGCTCGGCATCGTCAACGGCACGACGAACTACATCCTCAGCCGGATGGCCGACGGGCAGGTCGGCTACGGCGAGGCGCTCGGTGAGGCCCAGCGCCTCGGCTACGCCGAGCGTGACCCGACGGCCGACGTCGAGGGGTACGACGCCGGTGCGAAGGCGGCGATCATCGCCTCGATCGCGTTCGGCGCCAGGGTCGTGGCCGGCGACGTGTACCACGAGGGCATCAGCCGCATCACGCCGGAGGACATCACCTCCGCGCGTCGCCTCGGCTACGCCGTGAAGCTCCTCGCCATCTGCGAGCAGGACGCGGCGAGCGGCGCGGTCGCCGTCCGCGTCCATCCGGCGATGGTTCCCGTCGCCCACCCGCTGGCGAGCGTGCGCGACAGCTTCAACGCCGTGTTCGTCGAGGGCGAGGCGGTCGGCGACCTGATGTTCTACGGGCGGGGCGCTGGCGGCAGCCCCACGGCCAGCGCGGTGCTGGGCGACCTGATCGACGCGGCCGTCAACCGCAGCCGGGGCAGCCACGCCACGGTCGGCATCCTCGGCAAGGCCCGCCTCCGGCCCATCGACGAAGTCGAGACCGCCTACTACCTCAACCTCGACGTCATCGACCGGCCCGGCGTCCTCGCCGCGGTGGCCGGCATCTTCGGCGACC
>DASZOG010000020.1:0-4147 GCA_035550895.1 Acidimicrobiales bacterium | reverse complement strand
CCGCCGGTCGTCCGCGGCGCACGTCGGCACGATCCATCACGTCGTCGTGCAGCAGCGCAAAGGTGTGCAACATCTCGACGGCTGCGCCCACATGAGCGATCGCCGCGTGATGGTCGGCGCCCGCCGCCCGATGCCCCCAGTACACGAAGGCGGGACGCAACCGCTTTCCGCCCGCGGCGACGAGCGCGGCGATCTCCCGCCCGACTGGGGCGAGCGCCGGGTCCAGCGTCACGAGCTCGGCGATGCGAGCCGGGAGGAAGTCCGCCAGCACCTCGTCGACCAAGCCGCGCATCGGTTCGACCACGGTCTCGAGACCTGCGCTGGGCGTCGGCGGCGCGACGGTGCACGACGGCAGGTCCAGCCCTGGACCGGTCCTGCCGGTGCGCATCCAGTCCAGGGGCGACGCCGCGAGGCCACTGAGCTCGGAGATCTGCGGGACGGCCCATGGGCTGAGCGAGTCCGGCCGCTCGTCGGCCCGCGCGCGCAGCGCCTCCCACGACATCCATTCGGCCTCGCCGACCTCATCGGGATTGAGCGCCGGCGTGTCGTCGCTCTCGGCCAGGACGACCGGGCAGAGCTCGTGCTCCATGACGCCGTTGGGCATCGTGGCGCGATAGGTGAAGTCGGGGATCGCCAGTGCCATCCGGGACGGCCTGACTCCCAACTCGTCGCCGAGGCGGCGGGAGACGGCGGCGCGCAGCGTCTCGCCGGGGAGCGGATGGCCGCAGCAGGCGTTGGTCCACGTCCCCGGCCACGTCTGCTTCGTCGTCGCCCGGCGGGTGACCAGCACCCGCCCGTCACCACGGAAGAGGTAGCAGGAGAACCCCAGGTGCAGCGGGGTCCGGCGGCCGTGGACGAGAGCCTTCGGCGCCGTTCCGGACGGCCGGCCGCGCGCGTCGAGCAGGACAACGGGCTCGTCGTGCGCCACGGCCCGGTGCCCGCGGCGGTGTTCGATCGCCTGCATCTTGTCCCCAATCCTCACCATCGTGTCGAGCTAATATACATGGGATGCCGAGATTTGCTCCTCGCCTGACGATCGGTGCCGCGGCCCGCGAGACGGGGGTCAACGTCCCGGTGCTGCGCTCCTGGGAGCAGCGTTACGGCTTCCCGACACCGGAGCGTTCGGCGAGCGGTCACCGGCGGTACGCCGCGGAGCAGGTGGAGCAGATCCGCCAGGTCGTGCGGGACCGGGCCGCAGGGATGTCACTCGACGCGGCGATCGCACGAGCGCGCGCGACGGGCCGGTCGGCCGAGACGTCGATCTTCGCCGGCCTCCGCCGTCGGTTCCCGTATCTGCCGGTGCACGTGCTGTCGAAGCGGGCGATGCTCGCGGTGAGTCGCGCGATCGAGGACGAGTGCTGCGCGCTGGCAGAGAGCCCGCTGCTGTTCGGGAGCTTCCAGCGCGAGCGCTTCTACCGGCAGAGCGAGGACCGCTGGCGCGAGCTGGCGCGGACCGCTGCCGCGGCCGTGGTATTCGCCGAGTTCCCCGGCCAGCCATCACACCGCCGTCGCCCGATCGAGGTCGCGTTGGCGGACGACGCTCCGCTCCTGCGCGAATGGGCGGTGATCTGCGACGCGCCTGACGCGGCCGCCTGTCTCGCCGGGGTCGAGCGTCCCGGTCGCAGCCGGAGCAATGGCCGCCGGTTCGAGGCGGTGTGGAGCGTCGATCCCGATGTCGTCCGCGACGCGGCCGCAATCGCCGCTTCGCTCGCCGCCGCCGGTACTCCGGCGGTGGAGGTCCCGCTTGCCACGCAATCGCCGCCGGATTCGGCGTCGATCGTCCGCCGGGCGACCGCGGTGACGAACCGGATCGTGGCCTACCTCGACGAGTGAGCGAACGGAGCTCGGCGCCTACAGCGGGAGCTGGCCGCGCAGCAGGCTCCGGCCAGAGTGCGTCGGATCGCCGTCGACAGGTTCCGCCGAGATGTCGACGATCGGGAAGTCCGCCGGCGTGACGCCTGCGGGCACGTCGTACACCCCTCCGGCACGGAGGTGGCCGAGGGAGACGAGGCGCGTCACACTCGGGTCGATCATCCACAGCTCGAGGTAGCCGTCACCGGGCTCGAGGCCCTCGGTGTCGACGCGCAGCAACAGTTGTCCGTCGCGTCCTTCGATCAACTCGGCGCGGCCGGAGCCGCCTCCCTCGAGCTGGTCGAGGGCGACCTCGGCGACGACGTTCTGGTCGTCCTGGCGGATCACGGTCACGAACACCGCCACGATCAGCGCCGCGGCTGCGGCGAGGGCGCCCGCCAGCCAGGCGCGCCTGCGCCGTGGGGCACTGGTGATCGGCGTCGGGGCGGGGACGGAGGGCGGCGCCTCGGTTTCGCCGGCTGCCGGCTCGGGTTCACGGGTTGCTGCGGCGATCCGGTCCCAGAGGCGCGCCGGAGGTTCCTCCCATGTCACGTCCCGCGGCTGCAGCCGCTGACCCAGTTGGCGCAGCTCGGCCAGCTCCGGTTCGTCCACGGGCGGCTCGTGCTCAGCCATCGGTATCCCCTCCCTCCAGCACGTGGCGCAACCGGTGCAGTGCCCGGCGCATGTCACTCTTCACGGTGCCGAGCGGCAGCGCGAGGGTCGCGGCGATCTCGCTCTGGCTGAGCCCGCTGTAGAAGGCCAGCTCGACGACCTGCCGAGGCCGCTCGGCCAGTGCCTCCAGGGCATCGGCGACGAGCAGGCGCTCGACCAGCAGGCCCTCGGTGTCGCTCTCGTCCACCGCGTTCTCGTCTGCCGCGGCTTCGGGCGTGGGGGTGCGGGTCTGCGCGCGGTACGCGTCGAGCACGCGGTAGCGGGCGATGCCGAGCAGCCACGCGCCGAGGCTGCCCCGCTCCGGGTCGAACCGCTGCCGGGAGCGCCACGCGCTGATGAACGTCTCCTGCGTGCAGTCGGCGGCGAGCTCCCGATCGGCGAGCGAGCGGACGCAGAACGTGTGGACGAGCGTGCCGTAACGCACCCATGCCTGGCGCAGAGCCGCCTCGCTGCCGGCGAACCACGCGGCGGCGAGCGCGGCGTCTCCGCGTTCGTCGACCTCCTGGCGCGTCGGCACGGCGCGACCGTACCGAGACGACGGGCGGACGCGGGAGCGACTGCAGGGTCTGGTGGTGCCGACGGCGGCCATCACCTGATGTTCGGCGCCAACCGCCCGCGCGGATGCCACATCCGCTGCATCCGATCGCGGACGAGCGGACGAATCCCCGGCCGACCCCTACTCCACCCAAGGAGCACTCATGTACAAGCGACCCTTGTCTCTCGCCCTCTCCGTCCTCGTCGTGGGAGCGCTCGCCGCGTGCGGTGACGACGACTCCGACACGTCTGCGGGCGGCGAGAGCACCGAGACCACATCCGCGGCGCCAGCGACCACGTCCGGCGGCGCGACGGAGGAGACGATGGCCCCGGAGGAGACGATGGCCCCGGGCACGACGGCGGCGAGCGGCGACATCGTCGACACCGCCGTCGGCGCGGGCTCGTTCACCACGCTGGTGACGGCAGTGCAGGCCGCAGGCCTGGAGGAGACACTCCGGAGCGAGGGCCCGTTCACGGTGTTCGCGCCGACAGACGATGCGTTCGCCGCGCTCCCGCCGGGCACGGTCGACACGCTGCTCGAGGATCCGACGGGCGCGTTGACCGACGTGCTCACGTACCACGCCGTCGAGGGCGAGGTGCTGGCCGCCGACGTCACCGGGCTGGACGGTCAGTCCGTCCCGACGGTGAACGGCGCGAGCATCACGGTCAACGTCGGCGACGACGGCTCGGTGACGCTGACCGATGCCACCGGCAACGAGGTGGCCGTCGTGCAGACCGATGTGGACGCCAGCAATGGCGTGATCCACGTCATCGACGGCGTGCTGCTGCCCGCCTGACCCTCACCTTGCGGTCCAGCGCTGTTACCCGCTCCGCAGCGAGCTTGCCCGACAGCAGGACCATCGGGACGCCGACCCCGGGCACGGTCGACGATCCCGCGAACACGAGCCCCGGAACGTGGCGGTCCACGTTCCGGGGCCGGAAGGGACCGGTCTGGCGGAAGGTGTGGGCGAGCGCGAACGGCGTGCCGCGTTCCATCCCCTGCGCCGCCCAGTCGCGCGGGTCGTACCACTCCTCGGTCACGACGTCGGTCGGATAGCCGGCGGCGGCGACCTGGCGCCGGAGGCGCCGG
>DASZOG010000019.1:0-3619 GCA_035550895.1 Acidimicrobiales bacterium | reverse complement strand
GCCAGTCGATCCTTTCGGACTCGTGCCCATCCATAGTCACGCAACCTATGGGATGTACGAAGTCTTGGCCGCGTACGGCCTTGCGACGAACGACGGACTCATTCCCGAGCTTCGAGAAGGCGTTCGTTGGATACCGTCCGCCGCGACGGACCTCTTCTTTGTGACCCTCAACAAGTCCGACGAGGACTACTCCCCAACCACAAGGTACGAGGACTACCCGATTTCGCCGACGCTGTTCCACTGGGAGTCGCAGTCCAAGACGACGCAGCGATCAACAACCGGTCAGCGGTACATCAACCACGTGGCGCGAGGCTCTCGCGTGATGCTCTTCGTTCGTGAGAACAAGCAGGACGAGCGAGACGTCTCGGCCCCGTATCTCTGCCTTGGCCCAGCTCGGTACGTCAGGCACGAGTCGGAGCGACCGATCCGAATTGTGTGGGAGCTCGAGCGGCCAATGCCGGCCGAGATCTACCAACACGCGAAGGTAGCCGCCGGCTAGACCGGTGGCGCTGGATCGACGTACCGCTCCGTCAGGACGTAGTACGAGAGGGAGTTGAGCTCGAGCCACTCGACGTGCGGCGGTCTCCCGAACATGAGCCAGCGGAGGATCGCTTGGCCGCTGTTCTCGAACATGACGCGCGGCGCGCGCTCGGCGATGAAGGCAGGGAGCTGGGCGAGCGCCTCTTCGATCAGCTCGTCCTCGTGGAGCCGCAGGATCCGATCGAGGGTGGAGAACTCGATGGCGCTCATGACCGCAGCATGATCAGATCGCCCGAGATCGTCGATCCCTGATTCCGGCCGACGCCGTCAAGGCGTGTCAGCCTGAGTGACGCTCAACCGACGAGACGATCATGGCCAGATGCTCAGGCCGCCGAATCTGCTGATTCGGGTGGCTGGAGCACGCTCGTTCGCGGCAAGGGCGTGTCTGACGACAACGCCGGGAGTGGGGACCGCCCCTGCCTCAGAACACCGTCGAGCACCACGGCGCCCGATCCGCCGTGAATAGCACGTCCGCGGTCTGGAGAGCGCCGGTCCGGCACTCCCGGACCCGGCCGGCCCGCGCCAGGTCGCTGAACCGCAGCGCTCCCAGGTAGACACACGCCAGCGCCGCCACGTCCAGCACGAGGTCGGGCTCGGCGGAGGTGCGCTCCACGGAGACGCCGCCGCCGCGATCGGGGCTCGGGACGGAGAGCTGCCACCGGCCGGCGTTCGCTTCGATGCCGCTGTCCGTGACCTCCAGCACCACCGAGCCCCGCCCCGAGTAGCCGCGCGCCTCCAGCGCCGCCGGCACGTCGAGGAGCCGCAGCCACATCCCGTCGCCGACGATGAGCCCCAGCCGCCGCGGTTCGACGAGCCACTGTTGGAGCGGATGCGGCACCGGCCCGCGCCACGCCTTGACGACGCCGACGAGGTCCATCGAGAACAGCCACTGCCAGAGCGCCTGCTCCGCCGCCGCATCGACCGCCAACAGCTCCAGCACGAGCAGCGTGCCCTTGGGCCCGCGCTCGTCCCAGTCCGCCTTGACCCGGTAGACCGCATACGCCCGCGGCTCGCCGTCCACCTCGAGGAGCGCCAGGTATTTGGGGCCGTTCCCGCCGCGCGCCCATTCCGCGTCGGTCAGGACCTGCTCGCGCCACTTGACCGGCTTGCGGGTGAGCGACCCCGGCATGGCCCGTCGGACGTCCTCGTAGATGGTCGGGAAGACGCGCACGCCCTCGTCGAGGTCGACGATCCGGATCCGCGCCCCGTCCACGCGGACCGGCTCGCGGAACGCGACCCGGGCGCGATCCGCCTCGAACATCGACCCGAGCGTCCCGAACCCGTATCCGAACCGCTGGTAGATCGCCGCTTCGGACGCCCACAACACGGCGACGGCCTCACCTCGCTCGAGCGCCTGGTCGTGCAGCCAGGTCATGATGCGGCGCAGGATGCCGCGCCGCCGGTGGCTCGGGATCACGCCGATCGCGGTGATCCCCGCGGCACCGACCTCGCCGCCGCCGGGCACCGTCAGCCGGAAGGTGTACGCACCGCCGGCCGCGACCCGCTGCTCGCCATCGAAGGCGTTGATCGCGCGATCGAGCTCGAACAGCGCCCCGTACGAGTCGAGCTCACCGGGCGCGAACTCCTCCGAGAACGCGAGGGCGAGCGGATCGCTGAAGGCCCGGATCTCGTCCGGTCCCGGGGCGCGCAGCGTGATGTCGTCGGTCATTCCGGGAATCCTGCCACGTGTTGTCTGCCGCGTCGTGGCGATGTATGTTGTACATCGTCATGGAGCGAACGCAGATCTACCTCTCCGAGCAGCAGACGCGCGAGCTCGACCGGCGTGCCCGCCAGCGGGGGACGACGCGGTCCCATCTCATCCGCGAGGCGGTGGACGAGTACCTCCGCCCGGTCCAGGATCCGGTCGAGTTCAAGGCGGCACTCGACGCCGTCGCGGGTATGTGGGCAGATCGTGACGACCTCGATGCGACGTATGCCGAGCTGACGCGACGGAGCCGCGCGAAGCTCGAGCGGTATGCGAGACGAGGCCGCACAGCGGCCGATGCGGAGTCGGATCGGCCGTGAGCCGCGTGCTCATCGACACGTCAGTCTTCATCGACGGCACCCGCGGTAGGGAGGCGGCAACCGCCTTCCTGCGGGACTCGGTCGACGCCGGGGAGGTGTGGAGCGTCACGCCGGTGCGGACCGAGGTCCTGTGGAGCGTGCGTCCTGACGAGCTCGTGGCGATGCGACGGCTGTTTGCATCGACATACTGGCTCGAAGTCTCCGAGTCCATCGCCGACAGAGCCGGCTACTTCGGCCAGCGCTACGGGCGGAGTCACGGACTCGATGTGGTCGATGCGATCGTCGCCGCGGCGGCCGAGTTCCTCTCGGCGGACCTGGCCACGGTCAACGTGAAGGACTTCCCGATGTTCCCGGGGTTGCGCCGCCCGTACTGATCCCGCCTGGGCGCTGTCGGCCCGCCGCGCGTCACGGACTCGCCACATCCCGGGTGCACACTGGTTGGCGACATGAGCAGCGCGACGCTCGACCGGGTGCTCGCCGGACTCGTCGTCGCCATGGCAGCGACGGGCCTGCTCTCCCTGCGCGCCGGTTCGCCCGTATCCGCATGGCTGTTCGTGGTGCACGGTGTCCTGGCGGGAGCGCTGCTCGCGGCGACGGTCGTCAAGCTCCGCCGGTCCGTGCCACGAGCTGCCGGGGCCCGCCGGTACGGGCGGCTCGCCCTCGGCCTGGCGGTCAGCCTCGGGGTCGCCGCGGCGCTGACGGGCGGATACCTGTGGGTCGCCTCCGGCGAGTTGCTGACGCTTGGGAGCTGGACCGTGCTGACCCTCCACATGTGGGTCGGTCTCGCGCTGGTGCCACTCGTGGTCGTGCACCTGCTTCCCCGCCGGTGGCGGTTGCTGCGCCCGGCACCACATGGTTCCGCGCGTGCCGGCGGACTGTCGCGGCGCTCGTTGCTCGCCGGCGGCGGGCTGGCGGTCGCCGGTGTCGGGCTGTTCGGGCTGGCGGCGGTCGCGGAACACGTGCGCGGAGGCGAGCGACGGTTCACTGGGTCGCGCTGGCTGCCGGCCGGCGGGATCCCGCCGGTGACGACGTTCTTCGGCGAGGGAACCCCGGC
>DASZOG010000018.1:0-13969 GCA_035550895.1 Acidimicrobiales bacterium | reverse complement strand
CCCGATCCTCGACGTCGCGGCGGGCGGCACGGGAACGAACCGGGGACGTGGGGGGATGGCCTCGAAGCTCACCGCGGCCCGGATCGCGTCGTGGTCGGGCGTGCGCGCCGTGATCGCTCTCGCGACGCGCGACGACGTCGTGTTGGCGGCGGTGCGCGGCGAGCCAGTCGGAACGACGTTCCACGCGCACGACCGGCGGCTACCCGCACGCAAGCTGTGGATCGCGTTCGCCTCGGCGGTCGAGGGACGGCTCGTGGTCGACGACGGGGCCCGCGCCGCGCTCGTCGACCGCGGCACGTCGCTCCTTCCGGCTGGCGTGCACGCCGTCGAGGGCGAGTTCGAGGAGGGGGCGACGCTCGAGGTCGCCGACCTCGGGGGGCGGGTGTTCGCCCGCGGCATGGCGGCCGCCGACGCGCCGGTGCTGCGGCGCACGGCCGGGCGGCGGACCAACGAGCTGCCGCCCGACGTCGCCCACGAGGCCATCCACCGCGACGACCTCGTCCTGCTGCCATCCTGAGGCCCGATCCCGTCAGGTGAGGGGTACGGGAGTGGACGGCGTCAGGCGGGGGTGGCCGGGGGTTGCTCGGACGGGGCAGGCGCCGGGGCAGGCGCCTCCACCGCCGGGGCGGGTGCGAGCCCGAGCTCGGCCTTCATCTGCTCGAGGCGGGACTGCGCCTCGACGTTCGCCGAGGCCGCCTCGATCTCGGCCATCCGGCCCTCGACGCTCTCCTCCTGCAGCTCGGACATACCCTTGGCCTTGGCGTAGCGGGCCTCGATCTTGTCCTTGATCTCGTCGAAGCTGGGCAGCTCGTCGCCGACCGTGGCGGTGAGTGAGCCCATCGCCTTGTTCAGCTGCTCCTGCATCTTCGCCTGGTCGAGCTTGGACAGGAGCTTGTTCTTCTCGGCCAGCTTCTCCTGCAGCCGGCGGGAGTTGTTCTGCACCGCCTGCTTCGCCTGCCCCGCCGCCTGCGTGGACTCGAGCACCGTCGATTTCAGGTCCTCGATGTCCTTCTCCACGGCGATGAGCTGCGTGGCGATCGACTCCGCGGCGACGTTGTACTGCTGCGCCTTGGCCGCGTCGCCGGTGGTCTGCGCGTCGGCGGACATCTTCAACGCCTGGCGGGCATTGGCGTTCAGCTTCTCCATCTCGGCGAGCTTCGAGTTGAGCCGCATCTCGGCCTGCTTCTGGTTGGCGATCACCGCTGCCGCCTGCTCGGTCAGCTCCCTGTGCTGCGTCTGCGCGTCACGGATCGCCTCGTTCAGCTGGACGGTCGGGTCGGCGGACGCGTCGACCTTCGCCTCGGCCTTGCCCCACAGGTTGTGCCACCACTTCTTGATGGTTCTCCACATGGACGCGCAGCATAAGCCCCATCCCGGAGAACCCGGTCATCCACTGACGACCGCCCGGAGCGAGCGGATGTCCGGGTCGCGCTGCAGCGCGAGCACCCCGACGTACACCGCCAGACCGACGATCACGCCGACGATGGCGCGCACCCAGGCGCCGCCGCCGACGTTGCTGCCGACGACCTGCGTGACGAGCCACACCGCTTCCGCCATGAGCACCGCGGCCAGCAGGCTGCGACCGAAGCTGGCGTACAGCGGGCGCAGGGCGAAGCCGGGCACCTTGTACGCCAGCACCTGCAGGGACCACGCCGCGGCGACGAGGTACGCCAACGCGAACGCCAGGCCGAGCCCGAGCACGCCCCACCAGGCCGAGAACACGACGGCGAGCACGATGTTGAGCACGTTCTCGCCGAGGTTGATGACGAACGGCGTGCGCGTGTCCTGGTGCGCGAAGAAGCCGCGCAGCACGAACAGGTAGACGGAGAAGCCGACGAGCCCGAGCGCGAACCCGGCGAGCGCATCGGCGGTGCGCTCCGCGGCGTCCGGACCGAACTCGCCGTGCTGCAGCAACGCGCCGATCAGCGGCTGGCGGAGGACGAGGTAGCCGAAGCCGGCCGGCATCGTCAGCAGCGCGACGAGCCGTACGCCCAGCGCGGCGCGGGCGATGAACGCCGGCTTGTCGTGCCGCTGCACGAAGCGGGCGAGATCCGGGGCGAACGTCGTCATGATCGACACGGCGAGCAGCCCGTGCGGCAGCTGGAAGAACGTGTACGCCTTGGCGTACGCGTCCTGCTGGCCGCTGCCCGGATCGGCCAGGTTCTGCACGACGATCAGCGCCACCTGGTTGGCGACGACGTATCCCAGCGTCCATCCCGAGAGCCGCACGAGCTGGCCGACGGCCGGGTGCCGCCAGCGCGGGCGGAACCGCACGCGCACGCCGGCGTGACGCAGAGCGGGGAGGAGCGCGAGCGCCATCAGCGCGATCCCTCCGGTCGCGCCCGCAGCCAGGAGCAGCCGCAGCGCGAGGCTGTCCGTCGCCGTGTCGAGCGACGGCGCCCGGTCGTCCAGCACGGCGGGCACCGCCAGCAGCGCAGCGATGATGACGACGTTCGCCAGCACCGGCGACCACGCCGGCGCGAAGAACCTCCGCCGCGCGTTGAGCAGCGCCGAGAACAGCGCCATCAGCCCGTAGAAGAAGATCTGCAGCAGGAAGATGCGCGTCAGCGACGTGCCGACGGAGCGGAACTCCTGCGCGTCGACGTCGGCGGCGGGGGACAGGGAGAACAGCCGGAAGATCAGTGGCGCGGCGACCACCGCTGCCGCCGTGACGGCGGCGAGGACGATGATCGACACGCTGACGACCGCGCTCGTCGCCTCCTCGTCGTCCTCCTCGAGGTGGCGGGTGAACAGCGGCACGAGGGTCGCCGACAGGACGCCGCCGAGCAGCAGCTCGTAGATGCTGTTCGGCGAGTTGTTCGCCGAGGTGTACGCGTCGGCCAGCGCGCCCTGGCCGATGACGATGCCGAGGACGATGACGCGCAGCAGCCCGGTCAGGCGGGAGAAGAGCGTGCCCAGCGCTACCGAGACATTGGCGGCGAGCAGGCCGCGGCGCCCGCCCTCCTCCACGCCGGTCACCCGGGCGGTGTGCCGGACTCAGGAGGGAGTGGCGGCGGCCCCGGGCGCGCCGCCTGGTCGATCTCCTCGACGGCTTGGCGCAGGGCTTCCATCTCCTGCACGAGCACGTCCACATCGTCGCCCAGACCGCCCACCCCAGCGGTGGATCCACCGACGGACAGCTCCACGGCGCGCGCGACGAGCTCGTCGAGTCGCGCATCGAGCAGGCGCAGCTGGCTCTGCGCGGTCGAGGACACCTGCTCCATGCGCGACGCGGTGTCGAGCTGCGCTTCGAGCGACGACACCGTTGCTGTCGTGTGCGGGTCGAGCGGGTCGGCCGCCTCCAGCTCGGCGAGGCGGGCCCGGGCGCCGCGCGTGTCGAGTGTGGTCAGCCCGCGGTCGAGCGTGTGCCCGCCGGACGCGATGCGCCACACCTCGTCGACGGCATCGCCGACACGCTCGCCGATCGACGCCAGCCGCTCGCGCAGCGGGCCGGAGTGCATCGTCTCGACGGTGCGTTCGAAGCGGGCCTGCGCCGAGAGCGCGCCCTGCACGTACCGCCGCCACGGCTCGGCGAGCGTGAACGGATCGATGCGTTCCCGCTTCGGCCGGTCGCGTCCTCGCGTGAGGGCCGCGCCGCCGACGCACGCGACCCACGTCGCCGCGCCGAGCACACCGGCACCGACCACCGGGAGATCGGCGATCAGCCCGATCCCGAACACGCCTCCCGTGGCGAGCAGCGTCGTCGGCGCGTACATCGCCCTGCGCACGCGGGCGCTGGACCGGGCACGACGGCGGGTCGCCACGGCGGCGGAGCGTAGAGGTCGGGTCGCCCTGACGCGCCGCGAGCTCGTCGCAGATGACGCGAGGATGCCTCGATGCGGTCGCCGCTCGTCGTACGCCTTCTTGTCGTGATCGGCGGGGTGCTGGCCGCGCTGGCGCTCGTCGCAGGTCACCTCCACCGCGAGGTGCTCGACGGACCGAGGTTTGCCGAGCACATCGACGAGATCCGCCGCGACGACGACGTTGCTGCCGCGCTCGGCGAGGCGATCGCCACCGAGCTCATCGTCGCCAATCCCGATCTCGTCGCGCTCCGGCCGCTCGTCGAATCCGTTGCCACTCGGGTCGCTGGCAGCGACGTCCTGTCCGGGCCCACTCGGCGCGCGGCCGAGGTGACGCACGAAGCGTTGACCGAAGCCGACGCGGATTCCGTCGTGCTGCGCATCGCCGACGCAGCCGCAGTCGTGACTGCCGTCCTCAACGCGCTCGCGCCCGATCGCGCCCCCGTGTCCGCCGACGTGTCGGTGGCACTCGCCGAATTCGGCGGGCAGGAGTTCGCCGAGACCACGGTCGCCATCGCCAGCGTGCTCGACGTCCTGGCGTGGCTGCTGCCGCTGCTCGCGCTCGCCTGCCTCGGTGGCGCGATCGCGCTGTCACGAGATCGATGGGCGACGACCGGGTCCGTCGGGATCGCGATGGCGGGTGCTGCCGCGGCCGTCGGCCTCCTCCTGGTCGTCGGCGGCTTCCTCCTCCGCCGTCAGGACACGGACGTGCTCAGCGGCGCCGTCGTCCGGGCGACGTGGGACGTGCTGATCCGTCCGTTGTGGTGGGGCGTGGCCATCCTGGCGACCGTCGGCATCACCGTCGTACTCGCGACCACCTCCTCTGCTCCGGCCGCGATCGGCCGCCACCTCGACCGGACGCGGGCCGCTCTGTCGAGCCCACCGCGCAGCGTCGCCGGAGCTGTCCTCCGGGCCGTGCTCGCAGTGGCCGTCGGTGTCGCCGCCATCGCGGACCCGCTCGGCATGGTCGAACTGCTCGTCGTGCTCGGCGGCGTGCTCCTGGTCCTCCTCGCCCTCACCGAGATCGCCCGGGTCGCGGCGCCTGCGCGCAGTGAGGCGGCGCCTGCTCCTGCGGAGGCGACGGCACGATCCAGCCGACGGTGGACGGCTCCGACCGTGCTCGGTCTCGCTGCCGCCGTCCTGGTCGCCGGGGTCGCGTACCTCGGGTGGCCGGGCCGAGACGCCGACGAAGCCGTGGCGGCTCCGGTCGACGGCACGACCTGCAACGGACACGCCGAGCTCTGCGACCGCTCCTTCGACGAGGTGGCGTACGCCGCGTCGCACAACGCGATGTCGGTCGCCAGGGAGCCGGGCTGGTTCCTCGCCGAGCAGATCGATCCGATCGCCGTCCAGCTCGATCAGGGCGTGCGGGCGCTGCTCGTCGACGTCTGGTCCGGCGTCCCTGCCGGAGACGTCGTGCGCACGGCGAGGAGCAGCTACGCGGAGGCACTGGCGATCGCCGAGGAGGAGCTCGGTCCGGAGATCGTCGCCGCGGCGCTGCGCGTCGCCGAGTCGATCGCCGGCGAGGCCGTCGGCACCGAGGCTCGCTTCCTGTGCCACGGGCTGTGCGAGACGGGCTCGACGCCGTTCCTCGAAGCGCTCGCGGAGCTGCGCGCGTGGATGGCGGGTCATCCCGACGAGGTGGTGACGCTGTTCGTCGAGGACCACGTCGACGCCGACCTCATCGCCGCCGACATCGTCGCGGCGGGCCTGTTGCCGTTCGTCCACGAGCCCGTCGTCGGCGCGCCGTGGCCGACGCTGGGCGAGATGGTCCGTTCCGGGCGGCGCCTCGTCGTCATGCTCGAGGAAGGCAACGGCGGGGCGGAGGCTCCCTGGCTGGTCAACGGCTTCGAGATCACCCAGGAGACGCCGTACACGTTCCCCACGGTCGAGTCGTTCAGCTGTGATCCGAACCGCGGACCGTCCGACGCGCCACTCTTCCAGCTGAACCACTGGCTCGCGGGCTTCACCTCGCTCGTCACCGACGCCGAGCTGGTCAACGAGCGCGACGTGCTGCTGGCGCGTGCTGAGCAGTGCGCGGCGGAACGGGGGCAGCTGCCGAACCTCATCGCAGTGAACTACGTCGCGATCGGTGATGTGTTCGAGGTGGTCGACGAGCTCAACGACGTCGGCTGAGCCCGGTGGTGCTGGCGGCGGGCAACTGATTGACCCCCCGGTCAAGACGGCCGGTATCGTGCGGGCATGTCCGAGCGCTTCGAGTCCGTCCCCGTTGTGCGCGAGTCGTTGCGCGACGTGAACTATCTCGCCGACGACGGCATCGCCGGCGTGGTGTTCCTCGCCGACCGCCTCGACAAGCCGGTGCTCGTCGAGGGCCCGGCCGGGACCGGCAAGACGCAGCTGGCGAAGAGCGTGGCCGAGATGACCGGCGCCCGCCTGATCCGCTTGCAGTGCTACGAGGGCCTGGACGAGTCGAAGGCGCTCTACGAGTGGAACTACAAGAAACAGCTCCTGCGCATCCAGGCCGACCGCCAGTCCGACGGCTGGTCGGAGCTGCACGAGGACATCTTCAGCGAGGAGTTCCTGCTCACCCGGCCGCTGCTCGAAGCGATCCGCGCCGCCGAACCAGTGGTCCTGCTGATCGACGAGGTCGATCGGGTCGAGGTCGAGACCGAGGCCCTGCTGCTCGAAGTGCTCTCCGACTACCAGGTCTCGATCCCTGAGCTGGGGACGATCGGCGCGGCGCAGATCCCGCTCGTGTTCCTCACGTCGAACAACACCCGGGAGCTGTCCGAGGCGTTGAAGCGCCGCTGCCTGTACCTGCACATCGACTACCCGGAGTTGGAACGGGAGAAGGAGATCGTCCTCGCCAAGGTCCCGGGCATCAGCGACAACCTCGCCGACCAGGTCGCACGCATCGTCCGTTCGATCCGCCAGATCGAGCTGAAGAAGGCGCCGTCGGTTTCCGAGACGCTCGACTGGGCGCGCACGCTGGTCCTGCTCGGCATCGACTACATCGACGCGCAGCAGGCGAAGGAGACGCTGCACATCCTGCTCAAGTACCAGTCGGACATCACCAAGGCGGCCAAGGAGCTGGCCGTCGACAAGTAGCGGTCCAGGGCGTCCGATGCTCGACCTCCTCTCCGGCTTCATCCAGGAGCTGCGCAGCGCCGGCCTGCCGGTGTCGCTGACGGAGAACCTCGACGCGATGGAGGCGGTGACGCACATCCCGATCGAGGACCGGGAGGCGTTCAAGTTCGCGCTCGGCGCGACGCTCGTGAAGAACAGCTCGCACTGGCGGGCGTTCGAGACGGTGTTCGAGGTCTACTTCAGCCTGCGCGGGCCGCAGTACCAGCTCCGCGAAGACGCTGACGCCGACGAGCTGTGGCGCGAGATGCAGGATCAGATGCAGCAGGGCGACGGGCGGGGCGCCGCCGGAGGCAGCCTCGAGTCGCTGACCCCCGAGGAGCTGGCGATGCTCCTCTACCAGGCGCTGCTCAACGGCGACGACGCGATGATGCGCGCCCTAGCCCGCCAGGCGGTGAGCCGCTACGCAGGCATGGAGCCCGGCCGGCCCGTCGGCGGCACCTATTACCTGTACCGGACGCTGCGCAACCTCGACCTCGACGCGATGCTCGAGCGGCTGATGGAGCAGAGCCGCCAGCAGGTCGGCGGCGAGCTGACCCCGCTCGAGGAGCGGCTCGAGCACGACGAGTACGAGAGCCGCATCGATCAGTTCCGCAAGGAGGTCGAGGCCGAGATCCGCCGCCGCCTCGTCGCCGACCGCGGCGCGGAGGCGATGGCGAAGACGCTGCGCAAGCCGCTCCCCGAGGACGTCGACTTCATGCACGCGACGCGTGACGAGATGGCGCTGCTCCGGCGCGCGCTGCATCCGCTGACGCGCAAGCTCGCCGCCCGGCTCGCCCGCAAGCGCCGCCACGGTCGGCGCGGACCGCTCGACTTCCGCAACACCGTCCGCCACTCACTGAGCTACGGCGGCGTGCCGGCCGAGCCGAAGTTCAAGTACCCCCGCCCGGCGAAGCCGGAGCTGATGGTCGTCGCCGACATCTCCGGGTCGGTCGCCGCCTTCGCCCGGTTCACGTTGATGCTGGTGTACGCGATCCAGAACCAGTTCTCCAAGGTCCGCTCGTTCGTGTTCATCGACGGCATCGACGAGGTGACGGAGTTCTTCAAGTCCGTCGAGGACCTGTCCGAGGCGGTGCACAAGGTGAACACGGAGGCGGACGTGGTGTGGGTCGACGGCCACTCCGACTACGGGCACGCGTTCGAGGTGTTCTGGCAGCGCTACGGCAAGGACGTCGGCCCGAAGACGACGATCCTGCTCCTCGGCGACGCGCGGAACAACTACCACGCCAGCCAGAGCTGGGTGGTGAAGGAGATGCGTCACAAGGCGCGCCACGTCTACTGGCTGAACCCGGAGCCGCGCAGCTACTGGAACACCGGCGACTCGATCGTCAGCGAGTACGGGATCCACACCGACGGGGTGTACGAGTGCCGCAACCTGCGCCAGCTCGAGGCGTTCGTCGAGAAACTTGCGTGATCCGTCCGTAGGGTGGGCGGAGTGACCCGCCTCGTGCTCATCCGCCACGGCGAATCGATGTCCTCCGTGAACCGCACGATGGGCGGCCCGCGCACGTGCGGCGGGCTCTCACCACTCGGCCGCAAGCAGGCGGAAGCGCTGGCGGAGCGCCTGCGGCGAACGGGAGAGGTCGAGGCCGAGGCGCTGGTTTCGAGCGCATACCCCCGCGCGGTGGAGACCGCCGAGATCGTCGCGACCGGCCTCGGCGATCCGCCGATCGAGGTCGTCGACGAGCTCGGCGAGCACGATCCCGGCGAGCTGTGCGACGGGCGGCTGTGGGAAGAGGCGATCGCCGAGCACCAGCCGGACTGGGACACCGTCTGGGAGCACGACCCGTACGTCGCCAGCTTCCCCGGTGCGGAGACGGTCGGTGAGTTCCACCACCGCGTCGCCATCGCGCTGTACGGGCTGCTGCGGGAACATCGGGACCGAACGCTCGTCGTCGTGTGCCACGGGGGCGTCATCGACCGAGCGCTGCGGACGTTGCTCAAGCTGCCGTTCACCGGTTCGTTCGAGTTGAACACGGTGAACACCTCGCTCACCGAGCTGGCGCTGATCCGCCCCGGTCGCTGGCGCCTGCTGCGCTACAACGACGCCGCCCACCTGGAGAACCTGACCCCGTCCGATCCCGCCGGCTGATCGAGGGAACCGGAGCGTCTCGGCGCGAGATGGTGCACCAGGCGCACCATTCCGCGCCGAGATCGGGTGGCGGGCCGTGGCGGATCGTGGGCGCGGCGCTCAGCGGTTGCGGCCGGCGCGGTAGCGGGCGATCAACGCCCGGGTCGAGCAGTCGTGGACGTCGCTCGGGCGGCCACCGGACTGCAGCTCGGGGATGATCGCCTGAGCCAGCGCCTTGCCGAGCTCGACGCCCCACTGATCGAAGCTGTTGATCCCCCAGATCACGCCCTGCACGAAGACGGTGTGCTCGTACAGGGCGACCAGCTCGCCGAGCGCGTACGGCGAGAACGCGTCTCCCAGGATGACCGTCGTCGGACGGTTTCCGGGGAACGTGCGATGGGGGACGAGCTCTGCGTCGACCCCCGCAGCGGCCACCTCGTCGGTGCTGCGCCCGAACGCCAGCGCCTCTGCCTGGGCGATGAGGTTGGCGAGCAACAGGTCGTGGTGGTCGCCGAGGTCGTGCACGGGTTGGACGAAGCCGATCAGGTCGAGCGGCACGACAGTCGTGCCTTGGTGCAGCAGCTGGAAGTACGCGTGCTGCCCGTTCGTTCCGGGCGTGCCCCACACGACCGGCCCGGTGTCGTAGGTGACCTCGTGCCCGCCGAGGTCGACGCGCTTGCCGTTGGACTCCATGTCGAGCTGCTGCAGGTACGCGGGGAACAGGGCGAGCTCGTCGCAGTACGGCACGACTGCATGCGCCGCGGAGCCGAGGAAGTTCCGCTCCCAGACGCGGAGGAGACCGAGCAGGAACGGCACATTGCGTTCCGCCGGTTCTTCGGCGAAGTGCCGGTCGACGGTGTGGAAGCCGCGCAGCGTCTCGTGGAAGTGGTGCGGTCCGATGGCGATCATCAGCGCGAGGCCGATCGCGGAGTCCATCGAGTAGCGGCCGCCGACCCAGTCCCAGAAGCCGAACGCGTTCGCCGGGTCGATGCCGAAGGCGGCGACGGCGTCCAGGTTCGTCGACACGGCGACCATGTGCCGGGGCACCGCCTCCTCGCCCAGGTGCCCGACGAGCCAGCCGCGCGCCGAGTGCGCGTTCGTCATCGTCTCCAGCGTGGTGAACGTCTTCGAGGACACGATGAACATCGTCTCCGCCGGATCGAGGTCGAGCGTCGCCTCGACGAGGTCGCTCCCGTCGACGTTCGACACGAACCGGAAGCGCATCGTGCGGTCCGACCAGTTGCGCAGCGCGTGCGCGGCCATCGCCGGTCCGAGGTCGGAACCGCCGATGCCGATGTTGACGACGTTGCGGATCCGTTGGCCGGTGTGCCCCGTCCACCGGCCACTGCGGACCTCGTCGGCGAACGCCGCCATCCGGTCGAGAACCTCGTGCACCTCCGCGACGACATCGACGCCATCGACCAGGAGCGATGCATCGCGTGGCAGGCGGAGCGCGGTGTGCAGCACCGGCCGGTCCTCGGTCGTGTTGATCCGCTCACCGCGGAGCATCGCGTCGCGCCGCGCTGCGACGCCGGCGCGTGTCGCCAGCGCGAGCAGCAGCTCGAGCGTCCGCGTCGAGACGCGCTGCTTCGACAGGTCGACGGTCAGGTCACCGACGGTGAACGTGAGCCGCTCGGCGCGCTGCGGATCGCCGTCGAACAGCTGGCGCAAGGTCGTCGACGCGTGGTGTTCGGCGTGCTGGGCGAGCGCGGCCCACTCCGGACTCAGGTCGATGCGCACGGCGGCCGTTCGCCCGTCAGCCAGCCTTGGCCTTGCGCTTGCCGCGCGCCGGCTTCGGTTCCGCCGCGTCGAGCAGCTCCTGCGCCGACTCGTGCAGCAGGTCGACCATGCTCCACAGATCGGGGACGAGCTCGCGGCAGGCGATGATCCCGAAGTCGAGGTTGCCGTTGTAGCTCTGGACGGTCATGTTCAGACCCTGGCCGTCGGCGATCGCCGACACCGGGTAGAAGTGCTCGAGCCGCGCCCCCGCTGAGTACAGCGGCTGCGCCGGACCGGGCACGTTCGAGATGATCAGGTTGAACGGCGGGCGCATGCGGTCGAGAATCCGCAGCCGACTGGCGAGGCGCATCGCCCGCGCCGCAACGGCCGGCGGGGCGAAGCGGGTGTAGTCCTGCAATGCGTCGGCCGGCATGGCGCGGGCCATCTCCTTCGCCGATGTCATCGCCCGCGAGATCGTGCGCAGCCGCTTCGCCGGATCGCGCTCGTCGGTCGCCAGCGTGCAGAACAGGAAGGAGACCCGGTTCTGGTAGGTGTCCTCCTCGTCTCCGACGCGGATGCTCAGCGGCACACCAGCGACGAGCGGTTCGTCCGGCAGGCAGTCGTGCTTCAGCAGGTACCGGCGCAGCGTGCCGGCACAGATCGCCATGACGACGTCGTTGAAGGTGCACCCGAACGCGCGCCGGATCCGTTTCGCGTCGTCCAGGGGCAGCGTGGTGAACGCGAAGCGGCGGTGCGGGGTGATCGAGCGGTTCCACGGAGTGCGCGGTGCCTGGGTCGGGGGCAGCGGCGGGGGATTGTCGATCTCTGACGCGTAACCCGTCCGCAGCCGTCGGCGGAGCATGTCGCCGACCGGACCGGGGAGCGGTTGCGCGACGAGGTCGAGCAGCGCCCGTGTGCCCCCGGTCGGCGCGGCGTCGCGCAGCTCGCGCAACATCCGCGCGTTGAGGCGGAAGAGCTTCTCCGGACGGCGGAGGTACTCGATCGCCGTTCGCCGGAGCAGGTCGCCGTCGGTCGGCAGCCGCCCAGCAGGCAGCTCAGAGGTCTCGAGGTGAGCGGACGGCCGCCAGCCGGGATCGGGATCGAGCAACGACGCGAGCATCATCGCTCCGGATGCGCCGTCGATCGTGGCGTGGTGGACCTTCGTCAGTTGGGCGATGCGGCCACCCTCGACGCCTTCGATGACGTACAGCTCCCACAGCGGCCGCGACCGGTCGAGCGGTCGGGCCACGATCCGGGCGACTACTTCGGCGAGCTGCTCGGCGCTTCCCGGTGGCGGGACGGCGTGGTGGCGGACGTGGAAGTCGAGATCGAAGTGCGGATCCTCCACCCAGTACGGCAGGTCGAGCCCGAGCGGCACATCGACCAGTCGCCGCCGGAACGGGGCGAGCCGGTCGATGCGCTCCATGATCAGCTGCTTCGTCGCCTCCAGGCCGGCGCCGCCCGGCGCGGCAGCCGGGTCGTAGATGTTCAGCGACGAGACGTGACCGAACGTGGCCGCCGTCTCCATGTTCAGGAAGCTGACGTCGACGCCGGTGAGCTGACGCATGGTGGCCCCTTTCCCGGGCGGCCCTTCTCCGGCGGATGGTACGCGGTCGTCAGGACACCGCCGCGAGCGGGGGTTCGTCGGTGCGCTCGCGCTCACGGGCCTTCGCCGCAGAGTGGCGCACGGCGAGGACCCAGCCGACCACGGCGAGGACCGAGAAGAGGAACCACTGGATCGCGTACGAGAGGTGCGGCCCGTCGTCGAGCGCGGGCAAGGGCAGCAGCACCGGCTGCCCGGCGCCGGGATCCGGTGAGATGCCGACGAGCTCGAGGTAGGCGGGCAGCACGGGGTACGGGAGCTGCTCCGCCAGGCGGGGGATGTCGATCCGGTGCGCTTCGGTGAGCGTGCCGTCGCCGGGATCGGGAGGGCCGAACAGCCCCCGCTCCTGTGTCGGCCGGGCGCGCCCGACAACGGTGACCGTGCCATCGGGAGCGGGGGGTGGGGTCGGAGCGTCGGTCGCCGTGCCCCGGGGGATGAAGCCGCGGTTGACGAGGACAGCCTCGCCGTCCAGCACGAGCGGTGTCACGACGTGGTAGCCCGCGGCGCCGTCGAGAGTGCGGTTGCGGACCAGCACGGTCGCTGCGTCGTCGAATGTCCCTGTCGCGGATAGCGGACGCCACTCGGCCGCCGCCACCGCTTCCGCATCCGAAGCGGGATCCAGCCAGTCGGTCACGGGCTCTGCCGCGAGCTCGCTGCGCTCGCGCACGGTCGTGTTCCGGTCCTGGCGCTCGTCGAGCCGGCGCAGCTGCCACAGCCCGAGGCTGACCATCACCACGACCAGCACGGCGATCAGCACGTGGAACACGATCCACCTCGGGCGCAGCAGTGAGCGGTGCATCGGCTAGTGCCCTGTCAGCCAACCGTGGCGCGTCGACCGCCGAGTCAGCGGCGTCGAGCGCGAGGACGCTGACGAGGCAATTGCCCGAGCGCGCTTGGCGAGGAGGCGGACGCCGCGGTCGGCGTCGCTGGCCGGCGGGAACGGGACGAAGGTTGCCTGACAGGGCACGAGATGGACGGTACCGGGCGGGTGCCGGGTTGCGCGAGTGTGCGGGCGTGAGCGATCCGATGCCGGACCGGGCGATGGAGCACCGGGACAAGATCGCCTGGATGATCGAGACGCGCGGGTGGGCGATCGAACCCGTCGCGCCGCATCCCGAGACCGATCCACCGTCGCCTGGCTACGCGTACACGATCGGGTTCGAAGCGGCGTTCGGGTTCCCCGAGGTCGCCATCTTCGGGCTCACGCCGGTGGCGGCGAACGGGCTCGCCGGCCTCGTTGCCGAGTTCCTCGGTGGCGGGACGGAGCTGCCGGTCGGTGTGTTGTTCACCGGCCTGCTGGACAACGACCTGCGCTGCGCGCTCCTCCCGGTCGACGTGGCGGAGCATCTCGACCTGTTCGCCGCGGCCGTCGCCTGGCACGGTGGCTCGGACTTCCGCGTCGTCCAACTGGTGTGGCCCGATCGCCACGGGTGGCTCCCGTGGGAGCCGGGCTTCGACGCCAAGCTGCGCCTGGCGGAACCCGTACTCGGCCCGGTCCCGCAGGCGTAGGGCCGCGGACCGCGAACCTCGGTAAGAGCTGGTCGAGTATCGACCAGCTCTTACCGAAGAACGGTCTCACCCGGCATCCGTGGTCGTCCTTGTTGGGAGTGCGGGCCGGTCAGTCGGCGGCGTGCTCGGCTTCGAGCTTGGCGAGCTCGCGGCGGATCGCGC
>DASZOG010000017.1:0-8398 GCA_035550895.1 Acidimicrobiales bacterium | reverse complement strand
CGGAGGGCGTCGTGGCCCTCGTGGGTGCCCATGCCCGGGATCTCGCAGGCGCCGTCGGGGCAGAAGGTGGCGACCACGTCGTCGGTCCGGCCGTCGTCGAGCGCCTGCGTGTACGCGGCGATGGCGGCGCGGACGCCCTCGACCACCTGTGCGTACGTCGCTTCCGTGCGAACCCCTCCCGGGCTGCCCAGCGGCGGCGTTTAGACTAACCGGTCGGTACAAACCCGGGCGGGGCGCCCGTGGGATCGGGTGGATCCCGGGGGCGGACGACACGACACACCAGACAGCTCGCGCTGGCATGACCACATCCCACGAAGCCGCAGCCACCCTGGGTTCGCGCCGACCCGCGGCCGACGTGGACGTGCTGGTCGTCGGCGCAGGCATCACCGGCATCTACCAGCTGCATCGCGCCCGTGAGGCGGGGTTCACGGTGGCCCTGCTCGAGGCCGGCGCCGGCGTCGGCGGGACCTGGTACTGGAACCGGTACCCGGGCGCACGGTTCGACTCCGAGAGCTACACGTACGGCTACCTGTTCTCGCGGGAGTTGTTCGACGAATGGGAGTGGCGCGAGCACTTCGCGGCCCAACCGGAGACCGAGCGTTACCTCAACCACGTCGTCGACCGGTTCGACCTCCGGCGCAACATCCGGCTGGGCGCCAGCGTCACGTCGGCGGCGTTCGACGAGCCGGCGGCGATGTGGACCGTCGTCGCCGGCGACGGCACCGAGATCCGCACCCGCCACGTCGTGGCGGCGACCGGAGTGCTCTCGGTGCCCTACGTGCCCGATGTGCCGGGACGCGGCGACTTCCGTGGCGAGGCGTACCACACGGGGCGGTGGCCGGCCACGCCCGTCGACTTCGCCGGCAAGCGCGTCGCGGTCATCGGCACGGGATCGAGCGGCGTCCAGATCGTCCCGGCCATCGCCGACGACGTCGCCTCGCTGACCGTGTACCAACGAACCCCCAACTGGTGCACGCCGCTCAACAACGCCCCCATCTCGCCCGCCGAGCAGGCGCAGCTCCGGGCCGGCTTCGACGCCATGTGCGAGGTGCTGAACACGTCGGTGCACGGGTTCCTCCACCCCGCCCACGATCGAACCGCGTTCGAGGACTCGGCCGACGAGCGGCGGGCGTTCTTCGAGAAGATGTGGCAGAGCCCGGGCTTCTCGAAGCTCACGAGCAACTACACGGACCTGCTCTTCGACCACGACGCGAACGCCGAGTGGTGCCGCTTCATCGCCGAGAAGGTGCGGGGCATCGTCGATGATCCCGAGACGGCGGAGAAGCTGATCCCGAAGGACCACCGCTTCGGCGAGAAGCGACCCCCGTTCGTGGCGGGCTACTTCGAGGCCTACAACCGGCCCGACGTCTCGCTCGTCGATCTCCAGGAGTCGCCTATCGTCCGGATCACGGAGCGGGGGATCGAGACGGCCGGCGGCGTGCGCGAGGTGGACGTCATCGTGTGGGCGACCGGCTTCGACTTCGGCACCGGCGCCCTGCTGCGCATGGGGATCCGCGGCCGGGACGGCCTCGCCCTCGAGGCGCACTGGGCCGACGGACCGACGACGTTCCTCGGCATCCAGACCGCCGGCTTCCCGAACCTCTTCTTCCCGGGTGGGCCGCACGCGGCCGCCGGCAACAACCCGCGGTACAACGGCGACCAGGTGGACTTCGTCACCGACACGCTCGTCTACGTGCGAGACCACGGTTGCGACACCATCGAGGTCGACCCCGCGGCCGAGGCGCGATGGACCGACATGGTCAACCGCAACGTGGCGTTGTCGTCGTTCACCGAGCGCAGCTACTACTACGGCACCAACATCCCCGGGAAGCCCCGCCGCTACCTCCTCAACTCCGGCGGCCGGCCGAAGCTGTTCAAGGAGATCGCGAGGGTCGTCGAGACCGACTACGCCGCGTTCCGCCTGCGTTCGTCAGACGGTGGCGACCGGCGTCACCGGTGAGCCGACCGCCCCGGGCAGCCGGAGCGGGGGTGCGGTGAGCAGGAACCGGCTCCGGTCGTGCTCGCGCAGCCACGCCGCCAGCTCGTGCAGGTACCACATCTCCCCGAGCGGGACCCCGAGCTTGAACAGGCAGAGGTGGTGGATCGGGAGGAACGAGTGGCGGCTCTCGTCGCGGTCGCGCCCCAGCAGCCCCTCGACCGCGTAGTTGTCGGCCACCAGCGCCGAGATCCGTGACTCGGCGATCCACTCCAGCAGCGACGGGTCCCGGGCGTCGAGGTAGGTGCACGACGTGTGGATCTTCACCGGGTCCGGGTCGCGGTTCCAGCGGAGGACCTCGGTCGCGAAGCCGGTGTGGAGCAGGAGCACGTCGCCGGGCTCGACCACGACGCGGTCGGCCAGCATGATCTCCTCGAGCGTCGTGCGGTCGACCCCGCGCCAGTCGTGGCCCAGGTGGTGGGCCAGATCGACGAGGACGCCGCGGCCCTGCACGCCGTGGAACGCCATGTGCTCCAGGCCCAGGTGGTGGGCGAAGCAACGGTGCCGGCCGCCGTCGCCGCGCGCGTCGTCCTGCGGCCCGACGAGGTCGGTCCCGGCGCGGTAGCCGTTGTAGTAGACGGCCTCGTCGACCCCGTCGCCGTCGGCGTCGAACTCGGCCCCGACGTGGGCGAGCGAGTCCCACTGCGTCGAGTACTGCAGCGACAGGGTCACGGTGTCGTCGGCCCACACGTCGACGTAGCGCGCATCGCCGAAGTCGTCCATCTCGCTCATGTGGACGTTGTAGAAGCTCCCCGGAATGCCCCCCATGTCCTCGGTCGGCGCGAGCACCGGTGGGTGCCGCCGCTGGTTCAAGGCCGTCCCGCCGGGATAGTCGAGCGGCAGGCTCAGGCAGAAGCTGACGCCGGCCTCCACCTCCCGCACGCCCTGGAGGACCTTCTCCGGCGTGAGCAGGTTGACCCGGCCGAGCTCGTCGTCCTCGCCCCAGTCGCCCCACGTCGAGCCGGCCGGGCGTTGCCGCCACCGCTTGGTCACCGCTCCCTCCTTCCGGCGCCCGCCCTTCTGTGGCGGCCGACAGCATTGCATGTACCGACCGGTTGGTATAACTTCCGCCGGAAGGGCGGGGACGCGCGCGCCGTGATGCGATTCGCCGGGCACATCTCGAGTCCGACACAGGAGGTCGTCACCCGTGACGGAGAAGGACTTCGTCGTCTCTGCCGATGGCCACATCCTCGAGCCGACCGACCTGTTCCTCACCCGCCTGCCGAAGCACCTGCGCGATCGCGCGGCCTGGGAGGAGGACTTCGAGATCGAGCCGCTCGCCGAGGGCGGCGTCCGCGACTTCCGCCGGCTCCACACGCCGGGCTTCGAGGGCTGGACGGTCTCCCGATTCCGTCACTACGACGGGACGCCCAACACCGGCGAACCCGCTCGGATCCTCGAGGACATGGACCTCGACGGCATCGACGCCCAGGTGATGCACCCGAACCTGTCGCTGTTCGGGCTCTACTCCGACGACCACGAGCTCTCGATGGCCCACGCCCGCGTGTACACGGACTACATCATCGAGCGGTTTGCGCCCCACTTCGGGCGGCTGGCCCCGACCGCGCCGGTTCCGATCACCGACATCGACGATGCCGTCGCCGAGATCGAGCGGGTCGCGGCCGCCGGCTTCCGTGGGATCCTGCTGCCGGCGGTCCCGCCGCAGCCGTACTACTCGCGTGACCTCGATCCGGTGTGGGCCGCGGCGCAGGCGAACGGCGTGCACGTGTTCATGCACTCCCAGACCGGTGGCGTGAAGGTCGACGATCCGGCGTCCACGACGCTCAAGGTGGTCATGGGGATGGCCGCGCAGGTCAACAGGCCGATGGACGAGCGCTCGGCGTCGCAACGGATGATCACGCAGTGCATCTACGGCCCCATGGTCCCGCAGCAGGTCATGATCGAGCTGATCGGCGGCGGCGTGGCCGAGCGCTACCCCGACCTCCACTTCGCGCTGATCGAGTTCAACGCCCACTGGCTGGCGTCGCTGGTCGGCGCGATGGACAAGTGCTGGATCACCGGGATCGGGCAGGATCCCGACTGGTGGCTCGGGTACTGGGACTCTGATCGCCCCGAGAACGACCAGCCGCAGATGGCCCGACTCTTCCGGCTCAACGAGAAGTGGCCCTACCCCTTGAAGCCCAGCGAGTACGTCCAGCGCCAGTTCCACGTCTCGTTCCAGGACGACCCCGTGGCGGTGGCGGCCAGGCACGTCAGCGGGTTGTCGACCATCGTCTGGGGCGCCGACTACCCGCACGCGGAAGGGACGTTCCGCCACAGCCCCGAGCTGATCGCCAGCCAGTTCGCCGGTGTCCCCGCCGATGAGCGGGCGGCCATGCTCGGCGGCACGCTGGGGCGTCTCCTCGGGTTCGACGCACCGGTGGCGGCCTGAACGAGCTCGGCTTCGAGGGACGCGTCGCCGTCGTCACGGGCGCCGGGCGCGGCATCGGCCGGGCCCACGCGCTCCTGCTCGGCGAACGCGGCGCCCGCGTGGTCGTCAACGACCTCGGCGGCTCGATGGACGGCGCCGGCGCGGACCCCGGTCCCGCGTCCGCGGTCGCCGCGGAGATAGTCGCCGCGGGTGGCGAGGCGGTCGCCGACGACCGCGACGTGGCCACGGCTGCGGGCGCACGGGGCCTCGTCGACGCGGCGGTCGAACGGTTCGGGCGCGTCGACGTCCTGATCAACAACGCCGGCATCATCAGGTGGGCAGGCTTTCCGGAGGCCGACGAGGACAACCTCGCCCGCCACCTCGCCGTCCACCTCGCCGGCTCGTTCAGCACGGCCCGGGCGGCATGGCCGCACATGGTCGAGCAGGGCTACGGCCGCATCGTCATGACGACGTCGTCGGGGATCTTCGGGCTGCCCAACAACACCTCGTACGCGACCGCCAAGGCGGCCGTCATCGGGCTCACGCGCAGCCTGGCAACGGCAGGCGCCAAGCACGGGATCAAGGCGAACCTCGTCGCCCCCGCGGCGATGACGCGGATGGCGGGCCCGGCCGACGACGAGGCCGCCAGGCGGATGTCGCCGGAGCTCGTCGCACCGATGGCGGCGTTCCTGGCGCACGAGGCCTGCCCAATCAGCGGCGAGATCTACGCGGCCGGCGCCGGCCGGTTCGCGCGCATCTTCATCGCCTCGACCGAGGGCTACCTCCACCCGGGCCCGGGCCCGACGATCGAGGACGTCGCGGAGCACTGGGCGGCGATCAACGACGAGTCCGGCTACTACGTCCCCGCCGACCTCGGCGCCTGGGCTGCGGCCTTCATGCCCGAGTGACAGCGATGACCGTTCACTGACCTGCACGCCGGATCGACCCAAGCCATACGTCGGCAACCCCTACTACGACGTTCGGCAGCGCCTCCTGAACGGCAACGTGTCGCTGCGGGCCGGGGCTGGCGTGGAGGCGCTCCGCTAATCTCGCGCACGTGATCAGAGTGGTGCTGTTTGACCTCGGTGACACCCTGATCTTCGAGCAAGTCGACGATGAACAGACGCTCGATGAGATGGTCCTCCACCTCCGGCCCGACGCCGCATCGGTGCTTGGCGATCTTGCTGGCGAATACAAGCTCGGACTGGTCACTGACACCGAGAGGTCTAACGAGAAGGCCGTTCGCCGGGCACTACGTAAGTTGGACATCGAGCAGTATTTCGATGCAGTCGTCACGTCAGTCGACGTCGGCTCCAGGAAACCGCGGCCCGAGATGTTCTCTGTTGCGCTCGCAGCACTCAACGCCACGGCAGACGAAGCAGTCATGGTCGGCAACGATCCCCACACAGACATCTCGGGGGCGATCGACCTCGGCTTGACGACAATCCTGTTCCGACCGACGTCGTATTACTCCGAACATGCCGCCGCTGCGGCCCACTTCGTCGTCGACCGCCTCTCCGCCGTTCCGGACATTGTCCGAGGCCTCGATGGGTGAGGAAGACGTCAACGGCCACTTTGACTCGGGTCCGGCGCCAGACAACGTACGACTCGGATACCAAACCGCGACGCAGTTCGCAGTGTATGACGGTCAGTTGTCGTGGCAGGTCACGGGGATTTTCGTGCAGTTCGGGTTCGTCCTCATCTTTGGCGCGACGTTCCCGAGCTTCGTCGGTGACAACGGCAGCGAGAAGGTGTTGGCATTTGCTGGCCTCGGCGTGTCGGTCGCCGGCTGGATCCTGACGGCCATGTTCGGGTCGATGGTGAGCCGGATACGGACATATGAAGGGTACTGGGTATCCCGAGCGGCGGAATACGAGGCACAATTCAGGCAGACAAATGAAACGATAAGAGGCTCTATCGCGCTCTCCAAAGATCATGAGGTGACGGTCAACGGGAGCAAAGCTACAATGCCTAGGTACGCGATTGTGAGCTCACGATATATGCTGAACGCGATGTTCCTCGCGTTCTTGCTTGCGTTCATGGTGCTGATTGGCGTGAACGCCTGGCGGGTATGGGCCTCCTTCTGAAACAGCTTCCCCGCCAATGACGTTCTCCAAGTCGGCACATCTCTACGATGCGCTCTACACAACAGATCGTGACTATGAGGCGCAGGCAGCAAAGATCGATCGATGGATTCGTGAGCGTCTGCCCAGTGCGCGCACACTGCTCGACGTGGCGTGCGGAACAGGACTCCACCTGCAAGCGCTGCAGGAGCTCTACGACGTGACCGGGATCGATGTCTGCGAGGAGATGGCTGAGATCGCGCGGGGGCGGTTGCCGGGCGCGCTCATCCACGTCGGTGACATGCGCGACTTCCAGCTGATGGCCCGCTTTGACGCAGTGATCTGCATGTTCAGCTCGATCACCTACGCCGGCTCGATGGGCGGCCTGCGGGCCACAGCGGCGACCCTCTACGAGCATGTGGCACCGGGAGGGGTCTGCATTGTCGAACCGTTCATCCCCGCCGAGGCCTGGGTCGACGGACTTCTCGGCCTGCGAACCAAACGTGAGGACGACCGCGTGATCGCAATGGTTGACATGGCGCAGCGCGAGGGGTCGGAAGTGCGGCGTGAGATCGGGTACGCCGTCGCGACATCGGCAGGGATCGAGCTGATCCGTGAGTGCCATGAGTTCTACGTCTTCTCCGCCGCCGATTACATCGAGGCGTTCAACGCCGCAGGATTCGCCGTGGGCTTCGATCCACAGGGCTTCGATCCGAGCCGTGGGATGTACGTCCTCACCAGGCCCTGACCGTGGGCATCGTTCCGCAGCTCCTGCGCAGTGGCAGGGCGGCGGCAATGCGCTCGGCCGCGGCGGTGCGGATGGCGTCAAGAGGGATGCCGGCGCGGGACATCGGCGGGCGTTCCGTGTGCGGAGACGGCGAACCGAACGCTGCTCCGGAACGTGCGCCCGCGACGTGTGCCGCGAGCCGTCTCAGCTGCCGGTTGCGCGGCAAGGGATGCACACCGGTCGTTTTGAGAGTCCCTTCGGCGCTCGGGGCGCCGTCAGGTGGGCAACGACCGCGTTTGGCCGCCTACGTGCCATCTCCCACTCGGCCCGCTGGCTCGATGTCGGCCACGCCCGACGTGGCCCCTACCGCCTCTCGATGCCGCACATGAAGATGTCGGCGAACGGCTTGGCCACATCAGGGGCCGAGAACCGGCCGCCGGCCTTCAGCCACAGGTAGGTGTAGTTGTGCATGCCGAGCCACGCCCGTGCCGTGAGCCACGGGTCGAGGTCGCGGAACTCACCCGATTTCACGCCGGCGCGCAGCACGCCCTCGACGCGCCGCTCGTACTCCCCACGCCGCTCGCGGAACTGGGCGGCGCGTTGGCCGGTGAGCGCCGGAAACTCGTGGAGGAAGACCCAGACGTGATCCGGGTAGCGGTGGATCACATCGAGCAGCTCGTCGCCGAGCATGGCCAGCTGCTGCGACGCCGATCCGCCCGCCGCGGCGACGCGATCGGCGCCGAGCATCACCTCGTCCATCACCCGGTCGTGGATGGCGGCGAGGAGCTGCTCCTTCGAGCCGATGTAGTGGTACAGCGCCCCCTTGCCGAGGTCGTTGGCGTCGCAGAGCTCGCTGATGCCCGTGGCGTGGTAGCCCCGGCTGGCGAAGAGGCGTGCCGACGTGTCGATGATCGCCTCGCGGCGCGCCTGCCACCGGGGGCTGCGCCGGGATTCCTTGGTCGCGTCCGCCAGGGGCATGGCGGCGACGCTAGTGGACCGGCGCACGGCTCAATAGGCTGACTGGTCGGTACAACGCCGGGTCGCGGTGGAGGGGAGGGGCGCCCGTGACGCACGCACCGACGATGCAGCCGGACATGAACTGGTTCGCCGTGCTCGCCCACCACGCGACCCGCACGCCGGACAAGGCCGTGACGGTGTTCGAGGGGGCCACCACCACGTACGGCGAAATGGCGACCCAGGTGGCAGCGCTGGCCGGCGGACTGCACGAGCGCGGCGTCGGC
>DASZOG010000016.1:0-4378 GCA_035550895.1 Acidimicrobiales bacterium | reverse complement strand
ATCTCCCTGGTCCGGTGGCGACGGCGCCCGCAGCCCCGTCTCGAGCGCCTCGACGACCTCTGCGCCGGGGATGAACTCGGCCAGCGGTGGCAGCTCGGCGAGGGAATCGAGGCCCATCCGCTCCAGGAACCGCGCTGTCGTGCCCCACAACAGGGCCTGTCCTGGACCCGGGTCACGGCCGATCTGGTCGACGTAGCCGCGCCCCTGCAGTGTGCGCAGGACCGCGTCGGGGTCGACGCCGCGGATCGCGGCGATCTGGGCGCGGGAGATCGGCTGCTTGTAGGCGACGATCGCCAGCGTCTCCAGCGCCGCCGCCGAGAGCCTCGCGGACTGACCCTCGAGCACGAACCGCTCGACGTACGGGGCGAGGTCCGGATGCGTCTGGTAGCGGTACCCGCCGGCCACGCGTACGAGCTGGAAGCCGTGCCCGGCCTCGTCGTACACGGCGGCGAGGCGGGCACAGAGCTGTTCGACCGTCGCCACGGGCAGCTCGAGGAGCTGCGCGAGCAGGTCGGGCGGAACAGGCTCGGTGGCGACGAGGCAGATCGCCTCGATCGCCCGCACGAGGTCCGCCGGCGCGTCGACGCCGTCCACCTCCGCAGTGTCGTCGCCGAGGTCGGGATCGAGCTCGAACAGCTCGTCGTCCACGCTGCCCTACCCCTCGTAGTCGTCCAGCCCGGCGTGGACGGCAGCCAGCGCGGTGTCCCCTCCACCGGTCCATTCGACGCGGATCTCGCCGAACACCGCCGCCTGCTCGAGCTCGACGAGACCTTGCTTGAACAGCTCGAGCAAGGCGAGAAAGCGCACGATCACCTCCAGCCGTTCGGCGAGCCCGCTCGTCAGCGCCCGGAACGACGTCCGCCGCACGCGGGGCAACTCGTCGATCAGCTCGGCGACGGCGTCGGCGACCGAGGCGCGGATCGGCGCCACGTGAGCCGTGTCCACCCGCGGCACCGGCCGGGGTGCGCAGGCCCGCACGTACGCCGCCCGCAGCTCGCCAGGTCCGACGCCGGCGAGGACGTCGGGCGCGAGCTCGAGGAAGCGGACCTCGAGCCCAGCCGTGCGGGGGAACGTGCCGGCGTTGCGCTCTGCCCGGCGCGCCAGCGCCCGCGCCGCGTCCTTGAACGTCTTGCACTCGAGCAGGCGGGCGAGCAGCAGGTCCCGCTCCTCCCACAGCGCCAGCTCGTCGTCGAGGTCGACGTCCTCGCGCCCCGGCAGCAGGCGGCGGGCCTTCAGCTCCACCAGCGTCGCCGCGATGAGGAGGAACTCCGTCGCCACGTCGAGATCGAGCGCCTGCATCCGCTCCACCTCGGTCAGGTACTCGTCCACGATCCGGGCCAGCGAGATCTCGTGGATGTCCACCTGCTCGCGCAGGATCAGGTGCAGGAGCAGGTCGAACGGGCCCTCGAAGACCGCGGTCGAGACCTCGTACGGCACGCCATCGACGCTACTGCGGGCGATGGCGCGAACCCCGGCAATCGAGTCCGGAGGCCGGGGCAGCGCGCCGGTAGCCTCCCCCCTCCGTGACCCGCGTTCTGTCCTGCATCCAGCCCACCGGGGACGTGCACCTCGGCAACTACCTCGGGGCGCTGCGGGGCTGGGTCGAGCACCAGCACGAGGTCGACGCCTTCCACGGCATCGTCGACCTCCATGCCCTCACCGCCACCGATCAACCAGGCGTGATCGGGACCACGACCGTCGAGCTGGCGGCGATGCTGTTCGCCATCGGCCTCGACCCGGACGTGGCGACGGTCTTCGTCCAGAGCCACGTGCCGGAGCACAGCCAGCTGTCGTGGGTCATGGAGTGCACGGTGTCCTTCGGTGAGCTGTCGCGGATGACGCAGTTCAAGGAGAAGGCGGCGAAGCGGGAGGGCGAACTCGTCTCTGCCGGCCTGTTCACGTACCCGGCGCTGCAGGCCGCGGACATCCTCCTCTACGACACCGACGAAGTCCCCGTCGGCGAGGACCAGCGCCAGCACGTCGAGATCACCCGCGACATCGCCGTGCGGTTCAACTCCCGCTTCGGCGAGACGTTCGTCATCCCGAAGCCGACGATCCCCGAGGCCGGCGCCCGGATCATGGACCTGCAGGACCCGACGTCGAAGATGTCCAAGTCCGCCGGCTCTGACGCCGGCCTGATCACGCTGCTCGACGACCCGGCAGCCATCGAGCGCAAGTTCCGCCGAGCGGTGACGGACTCGGAGACCGAAGTGCGCTACGACCGGCAGGAGAAGCCGGGCGTGTCGAACCTCCTCGACATCCTCGCCACCGCGACGGGCCGGTCACCGGAGGCCGTCGCCGGCGAGTACAACCAGTACGGGCCGTTGAAGGCAGCGACCGGGGAGGCCGTGGTCGAGCTGCTGCGGCCGATCCAGGCCCGGTACCGAGAGCTGCTCGACGACCGCGGGGAGCTCGAAGGCCTGCTGCGGGTCGGGGCGGCGAAGGCCAGGGCCGTCGCCTCGGTCACGCTCCAGCGGGCGTACGACGCGGTCGGCTTCCTCCGCACCTGACGGCCCGGTCCTAGATGTCGTCGGCGGCGGCGAGCGCGGCGACCAGCTCCGCCGGCGAGCCGTCGGTGCGGGCGACGAGCGCGACCGTCAGCGGATCGCTGCCCGCCTCGCGCAACATGGCCGCGCCGATCGCCTCGTGGTCGCGGTAGCGGGCGAATCGTCCGCTCACCCAGCGCGCCGGCACGAGCGTGGCGCCGACGCGGCCGAACGTCCCCAGCCCGCTGTCGAGCTTGCCGACGTCGTGCAGCAACGCGCCGGCCATCGCCGGACGTCCCGCGCCCGGCGCCCGCTCGGCGAAGCGGTGCGCGACGTCGATCGCGTGCCGGCGGTCGGCGACGCCCATCCTCCGCCAGAGCGCCACTTCGGCCGGGGCGAGCAACGACTCGGCCCACGCGGTGTCACTCACAGCGGGAGGCCGCCGAGACAGCGAGCCGAGGAAGCGGCGCACGAGATGCGTGCAACGAGCGACGTAGGACATCGGGCGCCCGCACGCTACCGGCGTCGTCGGTCGGATCTCACACGCCCCACGTGACGCCGAGCCGCCAGACTGCCGCCTCGTGAGCCTCGAGATCCGCCGACCGACCGAAGCCGAGTACCTCGCCGGCTTCCGCGTGCTGACCACCGCGCTCCAGGTCGCGCCGGTCCCCGACGCCGACCTCGAGAAGCGCCGCGCGTCGTGGTTCCTCGACCGGGCGCTCGTCGCGCTCGACGGGCGCGAGGTCGTCGGGAACGCCGGTTCCTTCCCGTTCCGGACGCTCGTTCCTGGCGGGGCGCTGGTGCCCACCGCCGGCCTGACCCGCGTCGGGGTGCTGCCCAGCCACCGGCGGCGGGGCGTCCTCACGGCGATGATGCACTGCCACCTGCTCGACACTCGCGAGCGCGGTGAGCCGCTCGCCAGCCTCCGGGCCTCTGAGGCGGTGATCTACGGCAGGTTCGGGTACGGCCTCGCCGGCCTGGCGACCGACCTGCGCATCGATCACGCTCGCGGGCGCTTCCGCAGCCCGGTCCACGACGACGGGCGGATCCGCCTCGTGGACCCCTCAGAACTGGCCGACGTCCTGCCGCGGGCGTACGCACGCAGCCTGCGCCGTCCCGGTCAGCTCGTCCGGGACGCGTGGATGTGGGAGCGGCGCGTGCTCGAGCACACCGAGGACGAGCACCCGCCGGCGCGCTGGGTCGCGGTCCACGAGGACCGCCGCGGCCGCCCGGACGGCTACGTCGAGTGGCGCACCGCCGACCCGCCCGGAGAGGACTGGATGGACTCGGGCGGCGGCCACCGGAACGAGGTCCTCGAGCTCGTCGCCGGGAGCGATGCGACAGAGGCCGCGCTGTGGCGTTTCGTGCTCGACATCGACCTCGTCCAGCGCTCCGTGCTGCGCGCCCAGCCGCTCGACACGCCGCTGCGGTGGCTGCTCGCGGATGCGCGGGCGTTGGAGACGCAGTCGGTGTGGGACGAGCAGTGGGTCCGGCTCGTCGACGTCGAGGTCGCGCTCGCCGCACGCACCTACACGGGTGACGGCGCGGTCGTCATCGAGGTCACCCGCGATCCGGTGCTCCCGGAGAACGTCGGGCGCTTCGCCGTCGGCGGTGACGGGGCGGTGCGGGTCCGCCGTCGCCCCGAGCTGCGGCTCGACGTGAGCACGTTGGCGGCCTGCTACCTCGGTGGCACGTCGTTCGCCGAGCTGGCCGCCGGGGGCCGGATCGAGGAGGTCCGCCGCGGCGCGGTCGCCCGCGCCGACACGCTGTTCGCCAGCCGTCCACTCCCCTGGTGCGGCACGTTCTTCTGACGGCCGGCATGCTCCCCTACGGTCACGACGTGGAACCCGACCTCGCGGAGATCGACGCGCTCGCCACGGACCAGGGGTTCT
>DASZOG010000015.1:0-8245 GCA_035550895.1 Acidimicrobiales bacterium | reverse complement strand
GCGAACAGCGCCCGACCGAAGCCGTCGGAGAGCAACACTCCGACGGAGTTGTTCGATCGGGGGTCGAAGAGCAGCGCGAGGACGACTGCGACCACGACGGCAACGAGGCCGATCAGCGCAAGGCGGGCCGAGCGGCCTTCGAGCTCGACGGGTCCGCGCCGGCCGATCGGCGGAAACCGCCAGGCTGCCCAGCCGATCACCGCGACCAGGATCCCGATGCCGACGAGCACGCTGTTGACGACGTTTTTCGAGACGCCGTCGCTATTGAGCAGGCCGTAGAAACCCGCGAACGCGACGACGACCCCGACGGCGAACCCGATCAGGCCCTTCGGGTTGCGGTGAGGAGCCCGGCGGTAGCTCATCTCGAGTACGCCGGCGGCGATGCATGCCACACCGAGGATGGCCAGGATGGCCCACACCGTGTCGCGGTCGTTCCACACCTTCTCGTTACGGATCCACGCCGACGCGAACACGTTTCGCCAGAAGTCGTAGCCGTCCGCTTCGCTGAGGCCTTCCACCACGACCTGACCGGCGAAGATCTTGGCGAAGCTGAGCTTCGCCCCGATCAGCACGAAGAACGTGCCGAGCGTGACGATGAAGCTCGGCAGCCGTGTCTTGTCGACGACCGTGCCGTTGAACCAACCGATCATCATCGCGAAGCAGAACGTGATCGGCACGGCGACGATCAGGTTCAGCCCCGCGCCGCCGAGCTGGCCGACCTCCTTCGAGAGCATGATCACGAGCATTCCTGTCGCGCCGATCATCGCCCCGGACGACAGGTCGAACTCCCCGCCGATCATCAGCAGGGACACCGCCACCGCCATGATCCCCAAGATGGCCGCGACATCGAGGTAGTTGGCGGTTCCGGCCGCCGTGCCGAACACGTCGGCGACCGCCCAGAACATCAGCCATACGGCCGTCGTGCCGACGAGCGCGCCGATCTCAGGCCGTACGAGCAGCCGCTGGATCGGGCCGCGGAACGCCAGTCGCTCGTCAACCGGTGATGGTCCGGTGGGTCCCGTCGGTGGCGGTGGTGCCTCGACGTCCGTCACCGTCGCCATGGTGTCCTCCGCGAGTCGGGCGGACCGGGGAGCGGTGACGCTCCCCGGCCCGCGTCAGTGATGTCGATGGGTCAGCGTGTCCCGGCTTCCACGAGGGCGGAGACGCCTTCGACGTTCTCGGCGTCGACGAAGCCCGGACCGGTGAGGATCGGGTTGCCACCACCGGCGGTGTTCAGGTTCGTCGCCTGGAGGTACATCAGCACGACCGGGATGTAGCCCTGGAGGTACTGCTGCTGGTCGACGGTGAACGCCACCTCGCCGCTCTGGATCTCGGGCAGCAGGTCGGGGGAGATGTCGAACCCGCCGACCTGCAGCTCGCGCCCGGCCGACTCGGCCGCGGCCAGCGCCCGCAGCGGCAGGTTCGGGCCGGTGCCCATGAACGCGTCGATGTCCGGATCTGCCTGGAGCAGCGCGGAGATCTGCGACTCCTGGTCGGCCGGGTCGGCGTCGAGGCCGACGAACTCGGAGACGACCTCGCCCTCGAACGTGTTCGCCAACCCCGCGCAGCGCTCTTCGAGCGCGACGTTCGTCTGCTCCTGGCGGCCGCAGAGGATCTTCGTCACGCCGAGCTCGTTGAACCGCTCGCCCGCGCCCTCGCCGGCGATGATCTCGTCCTGACCGACGTGCGTCGTGGCCCCCAGGTCCTCCCAGTTGTTCAGACCCGAGTTCAGCGTGTAGAGCGGGATGCCGGCCTCGACGACGGCCTGCGCGGCAGCACTCACGCCCTCCGGGTCGGCGAGCGAGATGGCGATCCCATCGGAGCCCTCAGCGATCGCGGCCTCGATGGCCTGCGACTGGGCCTCGGCATCGTTCGTCGATCCGAAGTAGCTGACGTTGATGCCCAGGTCAGCGGCGGCCTGCTCGACAGCGGTCTGCACGACGGCCCAGAACACGCCGTCGTCGCCGTGGGTGATGACGTGGAACTGCAGGTCCTCGCCCTGTGTCGCGTCGACCGTGTCCTCGCTGGCCGCGGTCGTGGCAGCGCCGCCACCCGTGGTCTCCTCGGTGGCCTCGGTCCCTGCGGGCGCCTCGGTGCCCTCGGCCTCTTCCGCGCCGCCGTCGTCGTCGTCGCCGGTGCATGCCGCGGCGACGAGCGTGAAGGCCGCCACGGCGGACAGCGCGTAGCGGAACGGTTTCCTCATGGGTTCCCCCTCTGTTCGGTGGTGGGTGCGGTACCGGCCACAGCCGTCGCCCCGTCGCGCAACGTAGCGCTCAGCGATGCGTCGACTGACCGGAGGTACGCGACGCTCTTGGCGACGTCGCGAACTGGGCCCTCGCCGGGCGGCGGTGCTCCGCCGGTGATGGCCACGTCCTGTTCGAGCACGTACTGGCCGCCGTAGCCGCGCTGCTCGAGCGCGGTGATCACGTCGGCGACGGGCACGTCGCCTTCGCCGAGCGGAGCGAAGAGCCCGGCCTGCACCGCGGACATCAGGTCCAGGTCGCCGGCGTTGAGCTGCGCGGCGATGCCGGTCCGCACGTCCTTCAGGTGCACGAGCCCGACGCGGTCGGCGTGGTCCGTGGCGAGTGCGAGCGGGTCGGCCCCGCCGATCGTCACGTGGCCGGTGTCGAGGCAGATCGGCACCGGTGAGGAGTCGAGCACGCGCTGCAGCTCGTCGGCGGTCTCGACGATCGTGTTCACGTGGGGGTGGAGCACCTGGTGCAGCCCGTGGCTCGTGGTGATCGACTCGATCTCGTCGAGCATCTCGAACAGGTGCGCCCAGTGCTCCTCGCTGAGCTCGGGACGCTGCCAGTCCTCCGGGTCGCTCACGGCGGCGGTGACGAAGTGATCGGCGCCGATGTCCTCGAGGAGCTCGGCCATGCGCGTCGCGCTCTGCAAGGTCTCGTCGCGCCGCTCCGGATCGTGCGCGGCGAGCGGCACGAAGGCGGCGATCACGCGCAGCTCGTGCGCGGCCAGCTGCTTCCTGAGCGCGCCAGGGTCCGTTGGGAGCCAGCCGATTGCGCCGAGCTCCGTCGACCGCAGGCCGAGGTCGTGCATCTCGCCGAGGACGCGATCGACCGGGAGCTGCAGCCCCCAGCCGGGGACCTCGCACACCCCCCACGAGATCGGCGCGCCGACGACGCGTTCCACGATGCTCCGGCGCTCGCCCGCGCGGTTGTTGTCCCCCACGGTTCCCTACGGTCCCCCGGTCGCTCCGGCGCCCATTGCGTTGGAGCGCTCTACTTCTTATGCTCGGGTCAGGTCGCTGTCAAGGGTCGGCGAGCTGTCGAGCATCGGCTCACCCGGGGGGAGATGGCGTGGCGCAGCCCACCATGGAGGACGTCGCCCGTCTCGCAGGCGTCTCCCGTGCCCTGGTGAGCCTCGTCATCCGTGAGTCGCCGAGGGTCAGTGAGCGGTCCCGTCGCGACGTGCTCGCTGCCGCGGAACGCCTCGGCTACCGGCCGAACGTCCTGGCCCGGAATCTCGCCAGCCGGCGGACGATGACGATCGGCGTGCTGCTCAACGACCTGCACAACCCGTTCTTCGCCGAGGTCGCCGACGGCATCCTCGCCGCGTCCGACCGTGCCGGCTACCGGGTGCTGTTCAGCACGGGCCGCTGCCGTCCGGCGGCGGAAGCGCGCGCGCTGGAGGCGTTCCTCGAGCAGCGCGTCGACGGGATCGTGCTCGTCAGCCCGCGGCTACCGGTGGCGCGGATCGAGGCTGTCGCCGCGGACGTCCCGGTCGTAGCCGTGTGCCGCTCGTTGCGCTCCCGGCTCGTGGACACCGTCTACAACGACGAGGAGCAGGGCGCCCACCTGGCGGTCGACCACCTGGTCGCGCTCGGCCACGAGGACATCGTCCACATCGACGGCGGCCGAGGCGCCGGCAGCGCCCCGCGGCGCGCCGCCTACCTCCGCGCCATGCACCACCACGGGCTCGGGGCCCGGGCGCGCGTCGTCGGCGGCGACTTCACCGAGCTGTCCGGGATGCGCGCCGTCGCTGGCATCGTCCGCGCTGGCCCCGTACCGACGGCGCTCTTCGTCGCCAACGACCTGAGCGCGGCTGGTGCGCTCAGCCGGCTGGACGAGGAAGGCTTGCGCGTCCCCGCGGACGTGTCGGTGGTCGGCTACGACAACACGATGCTGTCGGCGATGCACCATCTCTCGCTGACGACGATCCACCAACCGCGCGACGAGATGGGCCGGATCGCGATCGAGACGTTGCTCGAGCGTCTCGACCGCTCCCGCTGCGAGACGGTCAGCCGCGCCGTCTCACCGTCGCTCGTCGTCAGGGCGACGACCGCGCCGGTTGCGGTTCGACGCGTTCGGCCCACCGAGCGCGCGTGAGCGTCGGTGGGCCCGCCGGACGGATCCCCGGGCGCCGTGAGACCAGTGGTCGTCGCGGCGGCGGGAATGGCGGCGGTCGTCTCGGCGGCATTCCTTGGCTGTGCCGGCGACGACGGCGGCGCACGTGATCCTGCGGAGTCCGTGGTCGCTGTCGAGGCGACGGGGTGCCGGCTGCGGCCGACGCACGCAGTGGGCACGGTCGTGGCGGACGAGCTCGTGCTCACCGTGGCCCACGCAGTCGCCGGAGAGGACGACATCGACGTGCAGACCGGCGACGGGCGCCGGCTCCCGGCGCAGGTGGCCGCGATCGACACCGTGCTCGACGCCGCGCTCCTGCGCGTCGACGGTCTCGACGCCGTCCCGCTGCCGCGCCGCGCCGCGGAAGTCGCCGAGCCGGTCAGCCTGCTCGTGATCGAGTCGGGCGAGGTGCGCGCCCACGCGGCCGAGGTCCGGCGGCGGGTCCGCATCCGGACGAGCGACATCTACCGCGACGGCGAGCACGTCCGCCCAGGTCTGGAGGTGTCCGGCGCGGTGCGCGCCGGGGACTCCGGCGGCGGTGTCGTCGGCGAGGATGGGCGGCTCGTGGGAATGGTGTGGGCGCGCAGCCGCGAGGTCGACGACCGGGCCTGGGCGACGCGCATCGAGGTCGTCGACCCCCTCCTCGCCGCCGTCGCCGCCGGCACGCTCCCGCGCCCAGCCCGCTGCTCCCGCTGACCCCTCAATCGTTCTGACGCGCTTTGGGCGCACGTGGTGCGCCCAAAGCACCACAGAAGGTCTGCGGTGCCACGGTGAGAACGACGCCTCGGCGCTTACTGGTGCTTTGGGCGCACGTAGTGCGCCCAAAGCGCGTCAGAAGCGGGGGGTGGCGCGGTAGTGGTCGCGGAGCTCGCGCATGCCGATCGGCTGCAGGTCCTGCTCGGAGAGCCAGTCCCGGAAGCCCGCGCTGGCGAACAGGGCGTACTCGTCCTCGCGGATGTGCGCCGAGTCGGGTTCGATCGCGGCCAGCTCCCCCGGCGCGTTCGGGTGCAGCGCGAGGAACGACAGGCCGGGACCGACCTGGCCGAAGAGGTCGCGGTACCGGGGCTCGGCCGGTGCGTCCGGCGGTCGGTCCCAGTCGGTCTCCAGCACGGCGTCGAACAGCGGCTGACCGTCGGCGCGGGCACGCGCGACAAACGGCGCGAAGTCGTCCTCCGTCGCGCCGGCGAGATGGTTGTTCGGTGAGTAGCCGGCGAGCGTCGTCGTCATCAACACCGGGACGCGGTAGTCGGCGCCGAGGCGGAGGTAGATGCTGCAGAACTCCGGCGCGAGGGTCGCGCCCATGTGCGCGTCGAGGTGGGTGACGTCGATCCCCGCGGCGAGCGCACGGTCGATCTGTGCCCGCAGCTCGGTCTCCACGGCGGCGAGATCGGCGTGCCGGCGCACGCTCGTCACGTCGCGCCACTGGTAGCCGGCCGGATCGACGAGCCCGTTCGTCGGGTCGGCGCCGGTCAGCGGGCCCCAGCGATAGTGGTCCTTCTCCGACGTCAGTGTGAGGTGGACCCCGAGGTCGAGCGCCGGATCGTTGGCCGCGGCGTCGGCGATCTCCGAGAACCACGGGCAGGGCACCATGACCGAGCCGCTCGTGATCACACCGAGCGCGGACAGCTCGCGGAACGCCACGTTCGCGCCGTGGCACATCCCGACGTCGTCCTGATGGATGACGACCCGTCGTGTGTCCATCACGTCACTCCTTTCGAGTGCGGGATCCGGACCGGCAGGCCCGTGCGCGCCGCTTCGATCACGGCGTGCCCCACCGCGGTGGCCGCGACGCTGGCCGCCGCGCCGGGCACCTCGTCGTTCCCACCACGGACGGCCGCGGCGAACGCCAGCGCTTGGCCGACGACCCCGGCCGCGGTCGCGTCGTCCGCCGCGGATCCCTCGACGTCCTGCATCCCGGCGGCCGTGCCGACCCGCGTCCCGCCGGCCGGGAGGAGGTCGATGAACAGCGCGCCGTCGGAGCCGAGGATCTCGGTGCGGACGTCGTCCCCATAGCGCGCGTTGCGTGACAGGTCGACCGTCGCCACCGCACCGCCGTCGAGCGTGAGCACCGCGACCAGGTTGTCGACGTCACCCGCGGCGCCGACCGCGGCGTCGACGATCGGCAGCGACCACGCCGAGACCGAGACGATCCTGCGGCCGGTGAGCCACTCGGCGAGGTCGTACTCGTGAACCCCGCAGTCGATCGCCAGCCCGCCGCTCACGGCAGGATCGCAGAACGTTGCCGGGGGAGGGTCGGCGTCCCACTGGCAGAGCCGGATCAGCAGCGGTGCGCCGATCGCGCCGGCGGCGAGAGCGTCCTTGGCCGCCCGCCACGGTGGCGAGAAGCGGCGCCAGAAGCCGACCTGCAGCACCAGGCCGCGATTGGCCGCGGCCGCCCCGAGGCGCACAGCGGTCGCCGGGTCGAGCGCCAACGGCTTCTCGCACAGGACGTGCAGCCCCCGTTCGAGCGCAGCCAGGACGATGTCGGGATGTGTGGGCGTGGGCGTCGCCACGAGGCAGGCCTCGAGACCGGGATGGGCGAGCGCCGCGGCCACCGAGTCGTACCGGGTGGCCGCCGGAGCGAGCGCCGCTGCCGCGTCCATCGCTGCTGGGAAAGGCTCGGCGAGCGCGACGACGTCGATCTGCTCGACGCCGGCCAGCGCGCCGAGATGGAACCGGCCCATCCTCCCGAGGCCGATGAGCGCGAGTCGTAGGGGGTCGGGCGCCACAGCCGGCGCAGCCTAACGGTGGCGCCGGCTCGGACGCCCGACTGCCCCTGTGACGCGGCCGTCAGAGATCGACCGGCCGGAGGACGCGATTGATCCCGTGCGCGTAGCCGTTGGCCGCCGCACCGCCGACCTCGGGATGGACGACTGTGGCATCACGTGCGTCGGGGTCCGCGTCGATCAGGCGGACGCGCTTCCCCCACCGTCCCTTCACGTCGACCTCGAGTGAGCCGCCCTGCAACGTCGTCAGCATCGCACCGTCGGACTGTGTGGCAGCGTCGTAGGAGATCGGTGGCCCAGCGACGATGTGGTACCGCAACACGGTGCCGACGGTGTCAGTGCCGAGCGCAGCAACGGCGTCGAACACTTCGGCTTCCTTCCGCAACCGGTCACCGGTGAGATCGGCGACGAGCCGCCGGAACGCCCGATCGTTGGGCAGGAAGACAGTGAGCTCGGCATCGGGGTTCGACGCTGCGTCGACCAGGTCGGGGAACAGCAGTACGGCCTCGGTGACGATGTCGTAGTCGAACGGATTCCGGTCGAACTGGTCGCCGTCGGCGAGCAGGACTTCGGCCAGCGTGGGGGCCGATTCGGACGAGCCACCCTCGGCTGCAGCCGTGCCGGCCGGCGTCAGCATCAGGGCGGCGAGTACGCCGGTGATGACCTTCTTGTGCATGGATCTGCTCCTCCATTCGCGTCCGGCACGACCATCCGTGCCGTCGGTTCCCCGCTATTTCGGATGAGCACGGTCGATCGGATGCAGCAGATCCGTCACGTGGGGTGCTCACGCTGTCAGAACGTTGGCGTAGATCTGCCATGCGAGCGCGCTCTTGGCGGTCAAGCTGAGCCAGACGTAGGTGCGTTCGCCCACGAGGTAGTCGGCCCAGCGGCCGATCCGGCGGTACTGCAGCACCTGGTTGACGGCGAAGCAGTTGAAGAACACGAAGATCGACACGAAGATGCCGTAGACGAAATTCGGGACGGCGCTGCCGGCACCGAACAGGTACCAGCCGATGGCGATCCACGGGACGGCGCCGGCGATGCACCCGAAAACGAACGGGGACCAGTCAACGTGCGGTCCCGGCTCGTTGTGGATCTCCATCAGCCATCCGAACAAGATCATCGACGCGTTCACGCCGAAGAGCGCGACGAGCG
>DASZOG010000014.1:0-12066 GCA_035550895.1 Acidimicrobiales bacterium | reverse complement strand
GCCGGTCCCCGACGAGGAGAGCAGGAGCCGGGCGAGGGACCCGCCACCGTCGCGATCGCTCGCCTCGTCCACGTCGGTGTCGACCAGGTCGGTGTCGTCGGCCTCGTCGACGATGACGGTGCTGTTCGCCGGAGAGGCCTGCGCGACCGGGCGGGCCTCGCCGCGCCACCACCGGTGGCGCTCCGGAGCGGGGCCGACGACCGCGGACGGCCGATCGACGAGCACGGCCACCGTGCCGGCACCGTGGTGAGCTCGCTCGTCGTCCGCCATCGGCAGCTCGTTCGTGGGCGGTGCCGTCAGGGGCTCGGTGTCGAGGTCGTCGTCCGGCCACCTCCGGGACACGTTCGCCGCGGCGGCGAGCTCCTCCGGAGTGCGTGTCAGCTCGAAGGCAGCCGCGAGCAGCACCCACAGCGGCCACTGCAGGGTGGCGTGGTTGAGCAGGTTCTCCGTCGGCATCTGCAGCAGGTAGGCGACCGAAGCGGCGGTCGCGGCGACGAAGATCGCCCCGCCGTAGGCGGTCATCGGCCGCGTTCGCCGCCGGCGGAGCTCGCGGGCGACGACGACGATGACCGCGATCACCAGGCCGAGGCCGACGATCCCGGTCTCGACGAAGGCCTGCAGGAACGTGTTGTGCGGCGCGAGCTCGACGTCCATCACGTTGCCCGTCTGTTCGAGCCCGATGCCGGTGATCGGGTTGTGCAGCCCCTCGGGGAGCACGTCCCCCCAGTAGCGGAACCGCCACACCAGGGAGTTCGGGTCGCCCTGGCCCTCGACCCGCTCCGTGCCGAGGTCGCTGAGGCGGTCGGACACCGATGGCACGGCCATCGCCAGGATGAGGATCAGGCCGATCAGCGCGACGAGGAGGCTCTTGCTGTACCGCAGGGCGACGATGAGCAATACCGTCACCGCGCTGAGCCACGCGCCACGCGCGTAGGTCAGCACGATCAGGATCAACTGGGCCCCGGTCGCCAGATCGAGCCACAGCCGCTTGCGGCCGGTGACGGTGAAGCGCAGCGCCGCCGTCACCGCCAGCGTCATGCAGCAGTACGTCGCCAGTGCGTTCGGATGCCCGAACGTGCCCTGGTGACGGGCGATCCCGACGTCGTCCATCACCGCGGAGACGTTCATGATCACGACGAGGAACGACGGGACGAGGCTGACCAGGATGGCGACGACCGCGCCCTGGATCCGCCGCCGGTCCTGCGCGAAGAGCTGCTCGAGCACGACGAACATCAGCAGCCCGGAAGCCGACTTGAGCGAGGCGCGCAGCGCGCCGCCTGGGTCGACGGCGACGAGGACCGAGGCGAACTGCACCATGATCATCACGAGGAGTAGCTTCGACAGGGTCGACAGCGGCCGGAGGGTGCCGGCCCGCCAGCCGGCGAAGAGCCACAGCACGGCGCCGAACAGCAACGTCGCCGCGGCCAGGCCGCCCGCGTCGATGGCGAGGCTCTCGTCCTGGAAGTAGTCGAGCGACGGACGCACCGCGAGCAGGACGAGCACGAACGGCCAGAAGCGGACCATCGCCACGGCCGCGAACATCGAGCCGACGATCGCTGCCATCAGCACGAAGAAGGCGAGCTCGGAGGACGACGCGATGATCCCGGCGACGATCGCGCCGGCCACGGCGCAGGTGAGGATCGGGATCAGCAGGTTCGGCGCAGGGCGCGCGCTGACCTCGTCCACCTGCACGACCACGTAGCGAACCTACTCGCCTGATTCTGGCCTGCTAGGTGCGGGTTCGCGATTCAGCGGGCCACGCGCCGGACGGTTCGGCAGGCGGCACCGAAAGTGACGGTGCAGGCACTTCGCGTGGCCGCGAAAAGGTCTCGCGGCGGGGCTCAGCTGCCGTCGGGAAGCGCGGCGGTGACCTGCCCGGCGCCCACTCCACGGCGGGCATACACCCGCTCGTGGCGGAGGGCGGAACCGGCGGGCGAGTGCCGGTCGAGCAACCGGTCCCGGACCGCCGCGAGGACCGCCTCGTCCGGCGGGGTCTGGAGCGCCTTCTCGATCGATGCCCGCAGCCCGTCGACGTCGCCGACAGCGCTCCACCACACCTCGCTCGGACCGCCGTCGATGACCTCGCGGTGCGGGCCGATGTCCGTGGCGACGATCGGGATCCGGTACAGGCCGGCCTCGATCAGCGCGGTGGGCAACCCCTCCAGCTCCGACGCGGTCACGAACAGCCGGGCCGAAGTGATCAGCTCCTCGAACGCCGCGCCGTAGTGCGGCCCGACGAACCGGATGCGCGGGTCGCGGACCCGGTCCTGGATCTCGGCGACGTACGAGTCCGTGCCCGATGGCTCGCCGACGATCAGCAGCGGCAGGTCGGTCGTGGTCGCCGCGTACGCGTCGACGAGCACGTGGACCGCCTTCTCCGGCACGAGCCGGCCGACGGACAGGGCGTACCGCCCAGGCTGGACGCCGAGCATGGCCAGCGTCGGGCCGGGTGGCACCGGGTGGGGCGGCTCGACCGCGTTCGGCACGACGACCGTTCGCCGGCCGTAAGTCTCCAGGTAATCGTCGGCCAGCTCCTGCGACACGACGATCGTGGCGTGGGGGACGCGGGCGCTGACCCACACGCCGGCGCGGAGCACGAGCTGGGCGCCGCGGCCCCACTTCGCCCTCCGGTCGTCGCGCCCGTGCACGGTCGTGACGACCGTGGCCCGGGTGACCAGGCGGGCGAGGACGGACATCAGGCCGGGACCGACCGCGTGGGAGTGGATGACGTCGAAGCGGCGCGGGATCGCGTCGAGCGTGCAGACGAAGGCGTGGACGAACGCCGCCAGTCCTCCGGAGGCCGGGGCCCACCGGTAGCGCAGGCGCATCCCGAGGTACTCCTCCGGCCACGGCGGTCCCTGCTGGCGACGGCAGTACACCGTGACGTCGTGCCCGCGTTCGGTGAGCGCGGCGCCGAGACCCTCGACCACGGTCTCGATCCCCCCGTTGCGCGCAGGCACACCGCGGGAGCCGATCATCGCGATCCGCAGCGGGTGCGCGGCAGGGCCGGGCTCGGTGACGGTATGGGTGCTCATGAGCGGGGGCGTTGCGGGGAGGATCGAGCAGCGAGATCGATGGTCGCGCGCATCGCGGCGCGACCGAGCTGAACGTACAGCCCCGCTGGCCCCCGTTGGGGCAGCACGAACGCGCGCTTGACGCCGAACGGGTCGGTCTGCGCCGTGGTCCAGCCCGCTTCGAGCAGCAGGCCGTAACGGTGGCCGGCGGTGCGCGCGGCAGCGCGCGTCTCCGCAGAGGCGTCGATGGCGCGGCCGTTCGGATAGGCGATCGTCGGCACGTCGTGGTCGAGCTGCTCGCTGAGCTGCCGCCGGGCCTCGGTGACGTTGGCCAGCTGTGCGGCCGGTGTCTCGTTCGCCAGGATGGCATGGTCGAGCGAGTGCGAGCCGATGTCGAAGCCGGCGCGGACGATCTGGCGCGCTCCGTCCCAGTCGAGGAACAGAGCGGCGCCCGGGTCGCGCCCGGCGGGCTCGGCGACCTTGACGAGCGACTCGACAGCGGCGAGGCGCGCCTCGATCGTGCGGTCCTTGAGCGTCTGCGACAGCCGGTTGGCGCTCGCGGCCGCGTCCGAGCCGAGTGCGTACTCCGCACCCTCGAACTCGATCGAGGCATGAGGAGACGAATGCATCGCCCACGCGACGGTCTCCCACCATGCGGAGCTCGTATGGTCGAGGAAGTGCGGCGCCAGGAAGAACGTCGCCGGCATGCCGTACCGCCGGAGGAGCGGCACGGCGTAGTCGAGGTTGTCGCGGTACCCGTCGTCGAACGTGATGCACACGGCGCGGCGCGGCAACCGCCGGGCGTACAGCGCGTCGAGCGCGTCAGTCAGCGGCAGCACGTTCGCCCATCGCCGCAGGTGCCGCAGCTGGCGCTCGAACCCGGCGATGCCGGCGCCGGGCGCGGCCTGGAAGGCCGGTGTCGAGTCGACGTTGTGCCAGCACAGCACGAGCAGTCGCGAGCCGCTCATGCCGCACCTGCCGCGGAGGTCGTGCCGGTGGCCGTCGCCGGTGCGACCGGCGCACCTGCCTCCCGGTAGAGCCGCTCGAGCCCGGTCAGATGGACCTCGGGAGTGAAACCCTCCTCGACCAGCGCGCGCCCGGCGCGCCCCATCTCGGCCGCGCGCTGCGAATCCTCGGCGATCGTCGCGACCGCCGCCGCGAGCGACACCGGATCGTCGGGATCGACGAGCAGGCCGGTCCGGCCCTCGACGACGAGCTCGGGGATCCCGCCGAGGCGGCTGGCAACGACTGGCGTGGCGAAGCCGTAGGCCTCGAGGATCGACATCGGCTGGTTCTCGTGGCAGCGCGACGGCACGACGACGAGGCGGCAGGCCGCGAGGCGCGCGTCGAGCGCGTCCTTCGGCAGGCGGCCGTGGAAGTGCACGCGGCCAGGCGCCACGTCGGCGGCGAGCTGCTCGAGCTCGGCCCGCCGTGGACCGTCCCCGGCGATCTCGACGTGCAGGCCGGGCGGCAGCAGGCCAGCGGCGCGCACGAGCACGTCGGGTCCCTTCTCCTCGGACAGGCGCCCGGCGTAGAGCACGACGGGCTCACGCGCCGTCGACTCCGACGGGCGCGGCCCGACGCGAGCGAAGTGCGGGAGGTGCCGCAGGCGGTCCGGATAGACGCCGCCGCGGCGCATCGTCTCGAGCATGAACCGGCTCGGGCAGACGAAGATGCGGATCGGACCGTAGGCCCCCAGGCGATGGTGCAGCGCGAGCTCACTGGCGAGCAGCAACGACTGCGTGAGGGAACCGTCCTTGCATCGCCGGCGGACGGCTTGCGAGAAGTGGCCGCCGACGCAGGCGTCGCAGAGCTGGCCCTTGTCGAGCATCAAGTACGTCGGGCAGACGAGCTTGTAGTCGTGCAGCGTCATCACCGCCGGCACGTTGCGGTCGGCGATCGGTCGCAGGATCGACGGCGAGAGCTGGTGGTACACGTTGTGCAGGTGCACCACGTCCGGGCGGAACTCGTCGAGCACGGAGGCGATGCCCCGTGCCGCGGGTCGGTTCCAGTACATCCGGCGGGCCGTCTTCAGCCGGACACCGATACCCGGTGGCATCGGATCGAGCGTGGCGTGCGGCGCGAACGACTCCGCATAGGGGAGCGATTCGTTGCGCTCGTCCTGCATCCCGAAGAACGCCACCTCGTGACCGGCAGCCCGCTGCAGCTCGGCGACGTCGAACATGTACCCCTCCGCGCCACCGGCGCGGTAGAGGAACTTGTTGACGTGGAGGATCTTCATGTCACGCTTTCGACGTCACGCACCCGCGCGAACGCGGCCATGCCGGGATCGTAACGGTGCCCCGCGGGTGCGGGCCGGTGGCGACGGGCACACGGATCGTCGCGCGCAGCGACGCGCGCCGTCCCGCGCGCACCGGCACCGCGCTCGCACCCAGTGTGGTCACCGTCAGCGTCACGTCACGCGGTGGCGACCGCGTTGACGCCGAACAGCGCCATCACCGGCATCGTGGCGCGCAGCCGACGGCGGACGCCCTTGGGCAGCACGTCGAACACCCACTCCGCCGCCGCGAGCAGCGGGTACGGGGCCGGCAGGTAGCGGCCACGGCCTCCGACGTAGAACCGCACCCGCGAGAACCCGACGGCGCGGAACATCCGCCGCAACGTGCGCTGGTCGTACTCGCGGAGGTGGAATCCGCGGGCCACGTCGTCGAAGGCGCGGGACACATCGTGCGGGCCACTCAGGCGGCTCGGGGTCACGCACACGTACCGCCCGCCGGCGTGCAGCACACGGCGGACCTCGCGCAACTGGGCCGCGGCGTCGTCCGGATGGAGGTGCTCCATCAGCTGGTCGGAGTAGACGATGTCGGCGACGCCGGTCTCGACCGGGATGCTCACACCGTCGCTCAGACGCACCTCGACGTTCGGCACGGGCTGCGCCGACTGCACGATCACCTCGGAGACGTCGACGGCGTACACCCGCCGGACGCGGCTGCTGACCGCGACGGAGAACGCGCAGTCGCCGGGGCCGAGCTCGACGAGCACGGTGTCCGGCGCGAGGAAGCGGCCGACGAGGTGGAGCTTCTCCTCCACCTTCCGCCGGCGCTCGTCCGCGGAGATCGAGAGCTGCGGATGGTCGGGCACACTGCGGAACAGCTCGTCGTAGACCTCGCCGTAGACCGCGGCACGTTGGTCGGCCGGAGCGGCGCGCAACCGGTCCGCCAGCGCCCGCTCCGTCTCGTAGTGGTGGCGGAGGGCCGCCTCGTCACGTGTCGTCGTCGCCATCACTCCCCTTCCCCCAAGCGGGAGATCCCGCTCAGTGCGGCGGCCGGGTCGGTCGGCACGCCGTCCAGTGTGACCGCCCGCAGCTCGAGCCAGGTGTCGGCACAGGCGACCTCCACGCCGTCCGGTCCGTGCCGGATCGTGCCGGGCCGGCGATCGGCGTCCTGGTCCGTGGCGACCGCCCGGCGCACGCCGATCTCGTGGCCCCCGCCCCAGGTCCGCGGCACGCCCCACGGCGAGTGGAACGGCCCGTAGTCGCAGGCCCGGACGAACCGTTCGACGTCGGCCGCGGAATGGGTGAAGTCGAGGACGCCGTCGTTCGGCACCTCCCGCCCGAAGTAGCGGAACTTCGAGGTGTCCTGCTCCTCGAGCTCCAGGTCACCGGCGAGGAGGCCGGCCACGAGCTGGTCGACGAGCCGGATGCCGCGCTTCGCGCATTCGATCGCCACCGAGCCGCCGGTGGGCGCGTCGCCGGCGGGGAACCGCTCCTGGAACGCCACCGGGCCACGGTCCACGTCGGGGTGCATCAGGTGCACGGTGACGCCGGGTTCCGGCTCGCCCATCCAGACGGCCCAGCTCGGGCAGTTCCGCCCGGCGAAGTCGGGCAGCCAGCCCGGGTGGACGTTGTACGCGCCGAGGCGTGGCCAGGTGAGCAGCTCCGGGGTGACGACGTACAGGTTGTGCACGTTGAGGAACAGGTCGATCGCGCCGACCTCGACAGGGACCGTCGCGTCCTTGACCCGCTTCGCCTCGAGCACCGGCAGACCGAGGCGTTCGGCCTCGGCGCGGACCGGCGCGCCCGCCGGGCCGGAACCGGCGAAGACGCCGACCACGTCGTGCGTCGCGGCGACTGATCGCAGCACGCGCTGCCCCGCCGCCTCGCCACCGGCGACCACCACGCGCAAGACGCCGGGGCCCTTCGCCGTGGGCGTCACGTGGACGATCCGTTCGTCGAGGCAGGCGCCGCGTCGGTACCGCGCTTTCCGGACAAGCGCGCCCGGGCCTGGCGTGCCAGGTCCTGCGCGTGGCGGACGTGGGGCCGCAGCCACCGGCGACCGGCGACTGTCGCCCCGAGCGCCCGCGCCGGGATCCGCCTCCGACCCGTGGAGCCGATGATCCGCACCACGTCGCGCTCGCCGCTGCTCCAGTCCGCCTTGTACGTCTCGCCGCCGCGCAGCAGGTCGAACTCCGTGCAGCCGGCCGCGATCGCGGCCTCGATGGCGTCGGTGAACACGATCGTGCCGGCGCCGCGCCATCGTGGGTCCGTGCTCCTCCCCGACTGGTAGAAGCTCGCCCGGCCGCCGACGTGCATGATCGCCATGGACGCGATCGGGCCATCGGGTGCGACCAGCTCGTGGACGACGAGCTCGCCACGGGCCATGCCCTCGGCGGCGGCGGCCCGGAACCGCGCGTACTCACCGAGGAAGGACGACTCCGCACCCCACCGCTCGCGGTGCAGGCGCTCCAGGTCGTCGAGCGCGGTGTCGGCGTCATCCGCGCCGAGCGTGCGATGCGTCACGCCGTCCCGCGCCAGCCGCTTGGCGGTGCGCTTCACGGTGTTCCGCACCCGCGAAGAGCGGCTGGTGAGCAGCGTCGCCCAGTCAGCCGGCAGTTCGAGATACGGCGCCCGCTCGTCGACGAGCTGCGCGGTCACGTGGTCGATGCAGCCGGCAGCGTGCGCCTGCTCGGCCAGGCCGAGAAAGTCGACGACGCCGGCGTTGCGGTCGGCGAGCCAGTCGTGGACGGCGGCGGCGACGTCGCCCTCGCGCCCCGGCTCCGCCACGACGTCGAGGTGGTCGGGCGCGAGCGGCCCGCTGCCCATCAGCTCGATGCGGAGCAGGCCGAACGTGGTTCGCTCCTGCAGCGCGAGGCCGCCGACGAGCGCGCCGCCCTCGATCAGCAGCACGAAGATCGGCTCGCCGCGGCAGGTGTGCTCGAGCCACCACGAGCGGAGGAACGGCGACGGCAATGGGGCGCGCTCGACGAGCGCGTCCCACGCGGCGCGGTGCTCCCCGAGGGAGGCCTCCGCGGCGACCACGCGCACGGGCGCGATGGTCATCACGCCGGCGACGGCTCGTGAACGGGCCGGTCGAACGGGTCCAACTGCGGCGCCATCCACCACTCACCGTCGAGCCGGGTGAGGAAGCTCTCCCCGGCCAGAATGGCCCGTCCGAGCTCGGGATCGCGAGTGTGGATCAGCACAGCCGAGCTGCTGCGCAGGTTGAACCGTCGTTCCGACACGGCGTCGAAGAGCCACGGGTCCAGCCGACCGCGCAGGGCAGCAGCGCCTGCGCCGGCGCAGTACGCGCAGAGGTCGTCCAGCACCGCAGGTGCCGTGACCTCGGTCGCCGCGACCTGCACCGCTTCGGCGATGCCGCCCGCCGGCACGTAGACGACATACCAGCCGAGGAGCTGGCCCTGCGCGCCACGGACCAGACGAGCGTGGAGCAACCCGCGTGACTCCACCATCGCCATCTCGGCGAGCAGCCACCGCAGGTAGTCCTCGTCATAGCCCGGCCGGATGCGACAGCCGGCGGACACCGCCTCGAGATGCTCGAGCATCGCCGCCGGCGTCAGCGGCTCGGACTTCGTCGAGGGGGTCGGCGCGCGCACCCACCGCCGCACCGGCAGCGCGGCGATCCGATCGAGAGCTCGCACGGCCCCCCGCCCCGGGATCGGCTTCACCGGCCTGCGGCGGACCTCGAAGTACGAGGCGAACATGGACAGCGGGGCGAATACACGGGTCCACGCGATCGTCGTCAGCGGCCACTCGACCCCACCGAGGCGGGTCCAGAGGCGGCGCATCTCCCACGTCGCGCCATCCGTGACGCTCAGCTCCTGGGGTCCGTTCAGATACGCCCGAGTGAGCAGGACACCCGGCGCGACCACGCCGGCGTCGGCATCGGCGACGAGCGGACCGCTGCACGCGGCGCGCGCCTGTCGACCGTCGATCAGGATCCGCCGGGCGTAGACGGCGATGAACCCGACGAGCTGGCCGTCGTCCCGTTCGCAGACGAGCGACGCGATCTCCGGGTCGTACCACGGCTGGTCGAACTGCTGGCGGGCGAACGACGCGGCGAGCCCGGGGGGCGGGCTCGTCGTGCCGGAGCGCATCGTGCGTTCGTAGAGGGCGGCGACCGCAGGCAGGTCGTCGCGCGTCATCGGCCGTACCCGGGTCACGCGGCACCCTCTGCCCCGGTGGGCAGCTCGCCCCGCCACCGCGCGACGAGGTCGGCGATGCTGCGCGGCGTGCGCAGGCTGTCGAGGTCGAGCTCGTCGAGCGCCGGGCTGACGTCGAGCTTCTGCTCGATCTCGAACAGCAGCTCGACGAGCGCCAGCGAATCGAGGTGGCCGCTGGCGACGAGGTCGTCGTCGGGTTGCGGCGTGGGGATGGCCATGACGGACGCGCACAGCTCCGCCACACGATCGACGAGCGTCTGGTCCATCAGCGGGCCTGCTGCTCGAACATCTGGCGCAGGTGCGGCCGGTCGACCTTGCCGTTCGCGTTGCGCGGCAGCGCGTCGAAGCTCTGCCAGCGCGACGGGATCATGTACGTCGGAACCTTCTTGGACAGCTCGCTGCGGATGTCCGCCGGGCCGAGCTCCCCCTCGCCGGAGACGAACGCGCAGCAGATCGCGGTGCCCTCGAACCCCTCGGACGGGACGCCGACCACGGCGGACTCGCGCAGTGCCTCGATCGAGTCGAGGGCGACCTCGATCTCGCCGAGCTCGACGCGGTAGCCGCGCGTCTTCACCTGGGTGTCGGCGCGGCCGATGAAGTGGACGACGCCGTCCTCGTCGCGCCATCCGAGGTCGCCGGTGCGGTACAGGCGCTCACCGTCGCGCCCGGGACGCGGGTCGGCGACGAACACCGAGGCCGTCTTGTCCGGATCGCGCCAGTAGCCGGGGCTGAGGCCGACGCCGCCGATGTAGATCTCACCGGTCGCCTTCGGCTCCGCCTCCACTCCCCCGTCGAGCACGACCAGCTCCTCGCCGTCGCAGGCGACCCCGATCGGCACCTGCTCCGACTCGCTACGCGGGCACTCGGGCACGGTGTAGTAGCTGCTGGCGATCGTTGCCTCGGTCGGGCCGTACAGGTTCGTGAACTGCACGTGCGGCAGGCGCTGCATCCAGTGGATCAGCGTCGGCACGGGCAGCACCTCCCCGCACCACAGCACCCGGCGCAGCTCGGGGAAGTCGCCCTCGGCAACCGTGTCGAACTTGGCCAGGTAGCTGAGCACCGACGGCACGGAGAACCACTGCGTCAATGCCGTGTCGCGGATGAACGCCGCCATCTTCTGCGGGACGATGCTCGTCTGCGGTGGCACGAGGTGCAGCGACGCTCCCGACGTGATCGTGCCGTAGATGTCGAGCGTGGACAGGTCGAAGTGGAACGGCGTGTGCCCGGAGAGGCGGTCGTCGGGTCCGATGCGGAAGTAGCGCACCGCCCAGTCGACGAACGTCGCCACGTTGGCGTGGGTGATGACGACGCCTTTCGGCACACCGGTCGAGCCGGAGGTGAAGAGAACGTGTGCGGCGTGGTCGTCGCCGACTGCGACGTCGACCGGCGACGGGTCGAGTGCTGACCACTCCGTGCGGGACGCCACAGAGCGGACGGTGTCGCCGACGATCTCGTCGGCGGTCAGGGAGATGATCGGTGTCGTCGCGTCGACGACGCCTTCGGCAGCGAGCGCGTCGAGCAGCTGGACGGCCTCGGGCACGCTGAAGATCGCCCGCGCCTCGACGGCCCGCAGGATGAGCGCAATGCGCGCCGGCGGCGTCGCCGTGTCGATCGGCACGTAGAGCGCACCGGTCTTCAGGCAGGCGAGCATCGCCACGATCGTCGCCGGGCTCTTCGGGCAGACGAGCGCGACGCGGTCACCGTCGACGGTGCCGAGCTGGCGGAGGAGGTGGGCGAGCCGGTTGGCGTCGGCCTCCGCCTCGGCGTAGGTCAACGTGTCGTCGGCCATCGCGATGGCCAGGCGGTCCGGCGCGACCTCCGCCTGCCCGGAGAGCCGGCGGTGGAGGAGGGGGTTCGGCGAGTGGGTCACGCTGCTGCTCTCTCGAAGACGTGGCCGATGTGGGCGAGCTCGTCCTCGGACGGAGGGATGTCGAGGATGAACGTCCGGAAGCCGACGTCGATGTACTGCCTGACCGCGTTGGCGACGACGTCGTACGAGCCGACGAGGTAGGGGCAGAACGTGTGCGAGTTCTCGAACGGCCCGAGCCAGTACGGGTCCTCCCCCTCGGTGCTCGCCTTGGCGGCGGTGCCCGACTCCGACAGCTGGCGGTGCCACTGCGAGTCGGAGACCTTCATCGCCAGCTGGTGGGTGAGCTGGCCCTTGCGCTCGTCGGGGAAGCGCTCGTGCGCCTCCTTCCACGCGGTATCGGCGTCGTCGCGGGCGAGGATGCCGATGCGGATGCCGACCGGGACGGCGAACCGCTCGGCGACGTCGGACTCCTCCGACGCGTGGCGCGGGTAGCGCACACCGGTCGCGCCGATCGCCTCGGCTGCGGCCATGCCGGCGTCGGACGATCCGGAGATGAGCACCCGCGGGCGGAGCTCCTCGGGGATCGGCGGGGTCAGCTTGAGGTTGCTGACGTTGTAGTAGCGGCCTTCGACGGTGACGCCGACGGAGCTCTCGAGCAGCTGCTTGACGATCAGCGTGTACTCGGTTGTGCGCTCGTAGCGCTCGTCGTGCGGGGTGGTGTCGCCGAGCGCGACCAGGTCGTTCTTGAACCCGCCGGCGAGCATGTTCAGGTCGACGGCCCGGCCGTAGAGGAACGCGAGCGAGGTGATCATCTTCGCCACC
>DASZOG010000013.1:0-3328 GCA_035550895.1 Acidimicrobiales bacterium | reverse complement strand
TCGTGTCCGCCGGCGCAACGACGACCTGGTCGAGCCCGAGGATCTCGCGGGCGATCTGCTGGGCGAGCGTGACGAAGCCCTGCCCGACCTCCGCGCACGCGCAGTGGACGGTCGCCACGCCGTGCTCCAGCACGACCCGCGCCGTCGAGTAGTCGTCGAAGCCCTCGGAGAACATCAGGTTCTTGATGCTCACCGCCCAGCCGACGCCGCGGCGGACGTGCTCCGCGTCGGCGGTGCGGCCGGCACCGCCCGGACGGGCCATGAGCGGTCCGCCGCCCGGATCCGGCGGCAGCGGCAACGGCGCGTCGGCCAACCGGCGGAGCAGTTCCTCGACCGGGGCCGGTCCGTCGACGACCTGGCCGGTGATCAGCGTGTCGCCGGTCGTCATCGCGTTGCGCAGCCGGATCTCGAGCGGGCTGATCCCGACCACGTCTGCGAGGCGGTCCATCTGCGACTCGTGCGCGAAGCACGCCTGCACCGCGCCGAAGCCGCGCATCGCGCCACACGGCGGGTTGTTCGTGCGCACCGCGTAACCGTCGATCACCGCGTTCGGCACGCGGTATGGACCGCACGAGAAGTACGTCGCGTTCGCGATCACCGCGCTCGACGTCGAGGCGTACGCGCCACCGTCGAGCAGCAACCGCGCCTCGACCTTGACCAGCCGGCCGTCGGCGGTGGCGTGGTGCCGGTAGCGCAGCCGCGCCGGGTGGCGGTGCACGTGGCCGAAGAACGACTCCTCCCGGTTGTACTGCATCTTGACGGGGCGTCCGGTGTGCAGCGCGAGCAAGCAGACGTGGATCTGCAGGCTGACGTCTTCGCGCGCCCCGAACGCGCCGCCCGTACCGGCGAGGACGAGACGGACCTTCTCCGCCGGGAGACCGAGACAGGCGGCCACCTGCCGCTGGTCGGCGTGTAGCCACTGCGTGGCGATGAACAGCTCGACGCCGCCGTCCTCTGCGGGGATGGCGAGACCCGACTCCGGCCCGAGGAACGCCTGGTCCTGCATGCCGACCGCGTACTCGCCCTCGACAAGGATCTCGCCCACGGCGGCCGGATCGCCGTGGCGCACCTTGACGTGGCGGAAGACATTCCCCTCGGGATGGATCGGGGCGGTGGTGAACGCCGCTTCGGCGTCGACGAGTGGTTCGAACACCTCGAAGTCGACGGCGATCGAGGCGGCGGCGCGGCGGGCCGTCTCGGGATGGTCGGCGGCGACGGCGGCGATCGGCTCGCCGACGTAGCGGACGATGTCGCTGGCGAACACCGGCTGGTCAGCGTGCTCCAGCCCGTAGGTCCGTGATCCAGTGACGTCGTCCGCGGTGAGCACGGCATGGACGCCGGGGATGCGCAGCGCCGGCGTGACGTCGACCGTGCGGATGCGGGCGTGGGGATGGGGTGAGCGCAGCGTCGCGCCCCACAACATCCCCTCTGCCCAGAGGTCGTTGCCGAAGGCGAACTCGCCGAGCACCTTCGGGATGCCGTCCGGCCGAGGCGCGCTCTCCCCGATGCCCGGTGCGCGGGTGCCGACCTCCGGGCGCGTCGCAGTGTCGGTCACCGGCGCGCCGCCTGTGCGGATCGGATCGCGGCGAACACCCGCCCGTAGCCGGTGCAACGGCAGAGGTTGCCGGAGATCGCCTCGCGCACCTCCCACTCGTCGGGGTCTGCGTTGCGGTCGAGCAGGTCGTGCACCGCGACGATCAACCCGGGCGTGCAGAACCCGCACTGCACCGCGCCCTCGTCGAAGAACGCCCGCTGCACGTCGGACAGCGCCCGGTCTGGGCCGGCAAGTCCTTCCACCGTCTCGATGTCCCGCCCGGCGCACGCTGCAGCGAGCAGCAGGCAGGCACAGACGAGCTCGCCGTCGACGAGCACCGAGCACGACCCGCACTCCCCCTGTTCGCAGGCGTTCTTCGAGCCCGGCAGGCCGAGGCGCTCGCGCAGGACGTGCAACAGGCTCTCGCCGATCCACGCGTGGTCGACGTCGTGTTCCACGCCGTTGACCCGCAGGGTGTAGCTCCACGTGTCGGACATCAGCCCTCGGCGGGGGGAAGGGCGCGGCGCAGCGCCCGCGCTGCGCACACCGCGACCGCGTGCCGGCGGTAGGCGGCGGTGCCGCGCTGGTCGTCGATCGGATTCGTGGCGGCCGCGGCGAGCGCGCCGAACCGGTCGTACACGGCCGGATCGGAGATCCTCCCCCGTTCCCAGTCGACGTGCTCGGTGGCGGCCGCCTCGGCAGCGGTGGCGCGCAGCGGCACCGGGCTGACGGATCCCAGCCCGCAGCGCAGCGTCCGGCCGTCCAGGTCGACGACGAGGGCGACGGTGACGATGGAGATGACCATCGCGTTGCGCGTACCGACCTTGAGGAACTCCTGCGGACCGCGGAGCACGGGCACGCGCGCGGCGACGACGACCTCGTCCCTCGCCCGGGACGTGCGCTTCACTCCGGTGACGAACTCGCCCAGCGGGATCTCCCGCCGGCCGGCGCTGCCCTCGAGAACGATGGTGGCGTCGAGGGCGGCCAGGACCGGCAGCGCGTCACCAGCGGGTGACGCGGTGGCCAGGTTGCCGCCGAGCGTGCCGGCGTTGCGGATCTGCGGCGAGCCGACGGTGCGGGCCGCCTGGGCGAGCGCCGGGAGCAGGTCGGCGAGCGGCGGGCGCTCCATCTCGGCATAGGTCAGTCCGGCGCCGAGCGTGAGCACGTCGCCGTCCCGCTGCCAGCCGCGCAGCTCGGCAACGCGATGGAGCGAGATCACCCCCGGTGGACGACGGTGGCCGAAGTTGACCTCGACCATGAAGTCGGTGCCGCCGGCGAGGAGCTGCAGCTCGGGGTCGCCGCGGAGAGCATCGACGACGTCGCGCACCGTCAGAGGAGCGAGGACCGTCACGGTTGGAAGAGCGGCGCGCAGTCGGCTGCGCAGCCGTCGCGACCCGAGGGCTGGCCGGCGTGCGCGGGGCGGTGGAGCACACCCCGCGTCGGAACGAGGCGGACCGTCGTGCCGTCGACCGCCGCCTCGGCGTCGACGATCAGGCTGTAGCCGCCTGCCGTGTGCGGTGGCCAGAACAGGGTGACGAGCCGGTGCGCCGCGGCGTTCGCCGCGCTGCCGCTGCCGACGGCCAGCGTGATCTCGCCGCCGTCGAACTCGACCTCGACGGAGGCCACCTTCGGGCGGCCGTCGCTCCCCGCGGTGAGCAGGAACGCGGCGCTGCCGTACTCCGCCGTCGCCTCCTGCAGCTGCTCCACGGGCACGGGCACGCTCACTGGTGCACCCGTTTCCGATTAGCTCGAAGCCCGGGTCGTCTCGCACAGGGTGCACCAGTGAGCCGTGGG
>DASZOG010000012.1:0-3954 GCA_035550895.1 Acidimicrobiales bacterium | reverse complement strand
CCCCGCCGCCCTGTTCGCGGCCTCCCCGGCCGCAGCCACCACCGGACCCGCCGCCGCCGTGACCGTCAGGTGCGAGGGCAGCAAGGTCGTGGCGACGTTCAACTACACCGGGTTCAACCCGGCGAACCACCTGACGGCCGTGCAGACGCTCCACATCGGCGCGCGCGAGATGCAGAACGTCGTCGAGTTCGACGGGCCCGCCGCAACGAGCGTCATGCAGCCCACGGTGACGCTCGGCAGGCGCACCGTCGTCCACGCCATGACGGAAGTGTTCGGAGGCGCAGGCCGGTTGAAGGCGTCCGGCGAGGCAGAAGTCGTCTGCCGCCGCCCGCCGCCGCCGCAGCCGCCGCCCGACCCGCCGCCGCCGCGCAAGGCGACGTCGGCGAAGCTGATCGGCCCGTGCGGAGACCCGATGTATAAGGCCGTGTTCAACAACAAGCGCTCGACGGTCGCCGTGACGTTCCGCTGGCGCTACCACTCGTTCGATACCGGCTCGTTCGTCACGCTGAGGAAGCGGGTCGCGGCCGGCGAGCGGTACGTGACCGGCTACAAGCACGTCAGCGGTCGGACGCCGACGACGATCCGCGCGCACGGCGAGCTCCTGCTGAGCAAGCTGACCGCGCCCGGAGGGAACTACCGGCCCTGCCGGTAAAGGAGGTCCACGATGAAGCTGCGCGTCTACCTACGTGTCGGCGAGGGGCTGCGCGGCCCGATGGTCGCGGCAGCCGACGCGGCGAGCCACCGACGATGAGCGACTTCGCCGTTGAGAAGCCCTACGCGCCCCGCCGCCTCGAGGACATGTACCTCGACGACTGGCCGCCGATCCTCTCGACCCGCCGCGACGGGCTGCCGCCGCACGTCAGCCCGTCGCAGCTCAAGCAGTTCGCCCGCTGCCCCGAGCAGTTCCGCCGCGTCCGCGTGCTCGGGGAGCGGGAGCCGCCGTCCGCCGCGATCCTGTGGGGCTCGGCGGACCACTCGACGATGGAGGCGAACTTCCGCCACAAGCTGAACCACGCCGAGGATCTCCCGATCGGCGACGTGCAGTACCGCTTCGCGGAGCTCCTGGAGCAGCGCGTCGAGCGGGAGGGCGGCATCTACGAGGTCAAGTGGGGCAAGGAGACCGACGCCGTGAAGGAGCCGACCGGCGCCGACGCGCGCAAGGCGTTCGGCTCCGTGAAGGATCGTGGTGTCGCGCTCGTCACCGCCTACCGGCAGCAGGTCGCACCGGAGTTCTGGCCGACGAGGGTGGAGCACGACTTCCTCGTGGACGTGACGGGCCTGCCCGTCCCCCTCGCCGGCGTCATCGACGCGGAGGGCAAGACGATCCCCGAGCAGCTCGCGCTCGAGCACGGACCCGACGTGATCGACGTCGAGCCCGAGATCATCGAGCGCAAGACGACCGGCAAGACGGATATGAACGGCGAGTGGCTGATCCAGGCGCGGACGTACCAGCTCGTCGTTCCCCGCCGCCTGCAGTTCCACCTGTCGGTCAAGCCGCGCGAGTTGAAGGACGGCTCCTACGGGTCGTCGAAGATCGTCGCCGGGGACCCGCCGGGGACGCCGGAGGCTGAGCGTCGGTTCTCGTTCGACCCTCAACCTGCGCCGATGGTCGCCACGCAGATCAAGCGGCTCATGGCCGGGATCGCCTACTGCTTCCACACCTACGGCCCCGATCAGCCGTGGCCGGACGCGATCCCGCATCCGTGGTCGTGCGGCTACTGCGGGTTCCGGCCGACGTGCCCGTGGTGGAACGGGTCGGCGTGGGCGTGAAGGATCGCCTGGCGCTCGGCCTCGCGTGCGCCGCCGTGTTCATGGTGACGCTCGCGCTGATCCGCGAGGGCGCGTTGCAGCTTGCTCGTCTGCTCGTCAAGGCGGGTCTGACGCCGATGGACGTCCTCGAGCTCGCCGTGGCCGGCGCGGTCGCGGGCGTGGTCGTGCTCGCCGCGCTCCTGGTCGGCTGGCACTTGCTCGACGCGGCCCGCGCCCGCCGCGCAGGGCGGCGGGGCGGGTACGTCGATGTCAGTCGCGGCGTAGTCCGCCGCAGCCGTCGCAGCGTAGGACGCTGAGCGCGCCTTTCACGGTGCGGGTGGCGCTCGGCCGGGGCCGTCGCGGCTCGGCCTTCCCGCAGGCGGCACCGAGGCCGCAGCGGCACGTCTGCGCCAGGTACGGCTCCTGGTCGACCGTCTTGTAGCCAGGCTCGCTCACGACTCGATGAAGCGCGGGTCGCGGAGCCGCCCGCTGGTGTCGTCGTGCATGACGCGCCGTTGGTGGGCGTCCTCGACGCGCGCCGTCCGAAGCTCCGCGATCCGCCGCGCGGTGTCGTTGCGCCGCCGCCTCACGTCCGGGTCGGCGGGCCAGCCCTGCGTAGCCAGCCAGTCGAACCGCAGCTTGAGCGCGGCCTCAGCGATCCGGTCGCCGGGGATCGGGTCGCCGTCGTCCATAAGCGGCTCGCAATCCTCCTGGTCGCGGTAGAACCCGACGGCCCACTGGTCAGTCTTGGACAGCGCGAACCCGTCCTTGTCGCAGGCCATGAAGTGCGAGCCGTCCGGCCACACGGCCCCGAGCGCGAAGCAGCCGCCGCCGGTGTGCCACACGGTCACGTCGATCCACAGTTGCCGGTCGAGCAGCTCGATCAGGGCCGCGTGGTCGTCCTGCTGGTTGCGGCCCGAGTAGAAGCAGAACTCGCAAAAGTCAACCTCGGGCTTGCTCGATGTGACTTCGTTGCCGCAGTAGCGGCAGTTCCGCTCGGGCAGTTCGTCGTCGGGTTTCACGTCGTAGGGAGGGATCAGGCTCATGGTGTCTCCTTCCGTTCGTTGACGCCTCCGGTTCTGCGGACCGGACCGCAAGCTCGCGGTCCGGTCCGCACCCCGCAGGGTCAGACGTGCAAGGCGTCCAGCTGGCGGTGGAGCGTGCCGAGTGCGTCGCGCATGGCGCGCTGCCACCTGTGCCAGTCGTCCGGCCACCCTTCCCGTTCGGCCCATGCGGCGAAGTCGCGGCAGGCGGCGAGGACCTTCAGCGGGTCGCCGCTGTGCTCGGCGCGTGTCAGCGCCGCCTTGTGCTTCGGATGGTCACAGTGGGGATAGTCCATCGGTTCCTCCTTTCAGGCATCGGCCACCGTGTAGACGAGCAGCACGACGAGGACGAGCGCGAGCACGATCCAGTCGAGCCGCCTCATCCCGCCTTCCTCATCCTCTTGAACGCGGCGAGCGTGGCCGGGGCGAGCAGATCCTTCGCCAGCGTCTGAACGCTGTCGTGGTAGACGCCCCGGATCGCGGGCCTCGGCTCCTTCGGGTCGTAGCCGAAGTTCGGCAGCTTGTCCGGCCGGAAGTCCGACCGGGTGGATGCGTGGCGGCTTGCAAGCTCCGCGGCGAGGATCGGGTAGAGCACCGCGCCGAGCGCCTCGTCGGCGCTCTTGGCGCTGTCGATCCGCCGCCACACGGCCTCCATGCACTCCTGCCGGGTCGCCGTCCCCTGCCGGTACTTCCGCTGCGGCTTGCCCGCCTTCGTCTTGCTGTCCTCATGGTAGGCCGGGTCGATCATCCCGACCCCGGCGAACGGCAGCCAGTCGTCCGTCGCCATGAGGATCAGCGCGCCGAGCATCTTCACGATCTCCTTTGTCGGCTTGACCTTGCCGGTGGCAACGGTCAGGTCGGCGTAGAGGTTGTCGTTCAGCTTGCGCGCCTGGACCTGGAGCTTCTCGTAGGCGGCGCGGTCGGCAGCCTGCTTCTCCTTCTCCGGGTCGCCGCCAGCGCCGTCAGCGTCGGCCGGTGCGGCCTCGGCCTTGTCGCGCTTCGCCGCCTTGCGGTGGTAGCTCTTGACGGCCTTCTCGATCTTCGCCGTCAGCCGGTCGGCCAGCCAGGACGGGTCGGTGAACCACCCGCCTTCCTCACCGAAGTCGAGCAGGCACCCGTAGGCTCGGGCGGCGTCCACGTCGGCGTCGTCGTAGCCGAGCCC
>DASZOG010000011.1:0-10305 GCA_035550895.1 Acidimicrobiales bacterium | reverse complement strand
CTTCCACCGGCGCGCGTCCGCGCAGTACTTCGGTGGATCGAGACGACGTCGCGCGCACGGTGGGTGGGTGACATGGCGGGGACGGTTGCGTCACCCGTACTCCGACTGTTGCACCTCTCATGGAAGGTTGCGGCTCTGTAGCGTCGACGTCCTGAACGTCTACCTTGCCGGTCCGCTCTTCACGCCGTACGAGCGCTCGTTCATCGACGAGTGCGCCAGCGCGCTGCGTGCCGAAGGCTTCGAGGTCTTCGTTCCGCACGAGCACGAGCTGGCGACGGGCGTCGACGTCACCGCGGCGTGGATCTTCGCGAAGGACCGGCCGGGGATCGAGCGCGCCGACGCGATGGTCGCGATCCTGGATGGCCCGTCGGTGGACGACGGCACCGCATGTGAGATCGGGATGTTCCATGCGCTCATGCAGTCGGACCCGTCGAAGAAAGGCATCGTGGGGCTCCTCACCGACATCCGAGGCATGCGCGGCGAGTCGACCGGGGTCAACCTCTTCATCCAGGGCGCCATCGAGGACGTCGGCCGGATCGTCGCCTCGATCGAGGAGGCGCGCGACGTGCTGATCGCCTGGAGATAGACGAGGTCCCGGCGTTCTGCCGTGGTGTACCAGCCCTTCCGATGGGTCATGCGCCTCGGCCAGCGAGAAACACATGCGACTGTCGGGAGCGCGGGCGGCAACCTGCCCGAGCCGGCCGAGGTTGGCGCGCAGAGGTTGACGACCGCGAGGCCGGCAACGTCGACGCAGTCTCGGCTTGGGTGATGACCGGCATCCCGAGGGACATCGCCGCCGGTGTCAGCGAGACCTCGGTTCACAAGCGAGGCAATTGGCCGGCCAGGTCCGGTGCGAGCTCCCCGGATGCGCACGGCGTGAACGGGACGAGTGCAGCTCTGGACGTGACCATCGGCCCTGGTCGGGGCGCCCCGCTCGGCGCACCATCGGAGCATCCCGCGGAGGAAGTGAGCGCGGGCGCGAACGGAACGAGGGTCATGAACGAGCGCAGACGCCTCGGTGTGCAGGACGCGCTGTGGCTGGAGATGGACCGACCGTCCAACCTGATGGTCGTCGACTCATTGGTCTGGACGGCGACGCCGATCGACTGGGCATGCCTGCGCGCCGTGGTCCGAGAGCGGCTGTGGGACCGGTATCCAGCGTTCCGCAGCGTCGTCGTGCGCGGCGAGGACGGAGCCTGGTACTGGGAGGACCGATCCGACAGCGACTTCGAAGCCCACATCGAGCAGGTCGTGTTGCCCCGGCCAGGTGACGAGCGCAGCCTGCAGGCCTTCATCGGGTCACAACGAACAGTCCCGCTCGACCGGACGAAGCCGCTCTGGAGGATGTTCCTCGTCGACGGCTACCACGGAGGCAGCGCCGTCTTCTCGCGCAGCCACCACGCGATCGCTGACGGCATCCGCATGGTGCAGCTGGCGATGAGCCTGTTCGACGCGACGCCGGGCGGTGGCGCCATCCTCGCGCCACCGGTCCACCTGCACGCCGCCACAGCGCACTCGCCTGGGCAGCCGACGTGGCACCGGCTCGCCGCAGGAGCCTCCGATGGCGCCCGGCAGCTCACGAGGGTGACGAGCGACGTCGCCGACCGAGTCACGCGCGTCGCTGCCGATCCGATCGGCAGGAGCGCCCACCAGCTGAGCGAGATCGGTCGGTCTGCGAGCCACGCCGTCGCGACGACGGCGATCACGTCGCTCGCGCTCGCCAGGATGGCCGCCACCAACCCAGTGGGCGCGGCGCACAGCGCGGCGACGAAGGTTGCGGCTGCGGTCGAGTCGACCTCGTCGGCGGTGCGGGCCGGCATGCCGCTCTTGCCGCCCGGCGGTGGGCCACTGGTCGACGTCTTCTCGGCTGCACCGGGCGACGTCGACTTCGCTCGCAAACTCCTCGTCGGCACGCGCAACGACGCCACGATCTGGACCGGCTCCGTCGGCACACACAAGGCCGTCGCGTGGTCGGCACCACTGCCTCTCGCAAAGGTCAAGGCGGTCGCCAAGGCCCATCGTGTCACCGTGAACGATGTGCTCGTGACCTGCGTCGCCGAGACGTTGCGGGCCTACCTGGACGGACACGGCGCGTCGTGCGGGTCCGTCAACTGGATGATCCCGGTGAACCTGAAGCCGCTCGACACCACGCTGCCGGAGGATCTCGGCAACAGCTTCGCCATCGTGCAGCTGGAGCTGCCGACGAACATCGCCGATCCGGTCCGCGTCCTCGACGTCGTGCGTCACCGGATGGGCCGCATCAAGCAGGGCCACGAGGCGGCGCTCGCCTTCCGGGTCCAGGAGGTGATCTCGGGGCTGAGCAAGACCGTGTACCAGGCATCGGTCGACCTGCTCGCGAACCGGGCGATCGGCGTGCTGACGAACGTGCCCGGCCCGCCGATGCCCGTCTACCTCGCAGGCGAGAAGGTGGACGGCATGGTCGGTTGGGCGCCGCTGTCGGGCAACCAGCCGATGTCCTTCACGATCTACAGCTACGACAAGAAGGTCTTCGTCGGGATCGCCTGCGACGCCGGCCTGGTCCCGGACCACGAGCAGATCGTCGACGGGTTCGCTGAGGCGTTCGGCCGTCTCGCGCGTGCGACACACGGCGGGCTGAAATGACCACAGCTCTCATTGCGGCCGCGGCCGCGCTCGGTGGGGTCCTACTCGGCTTCTTCGTCCGGTGGGGAGAGTTCCGTCGCGAGCAGCGGTTCGCCGCTTACAGCGCGTTCTTGTCGTCGTTCCTCGACGTGACGGCGTGTACCTCTCCAGCCGAGGAGGGTGAAGCTGTACCGGAGGACGTGATGCGCCGATTCCACGTGGAAGCACTGCGAGCGCGCATGGTTCAGACCCGGCACATCGCGCCGCTTCTCGCGGAGGCGGAGGCGCTCGCCAACGGTCGCGGGCGAGGTCGGGAGAACGGCGAACGACGCGTCGATGCATACGAGCTGGCGACGCGGATCGCCACAGAGGCCAGCCGCGACGTCTCCGGATTCGGGCTGCCCTTCTGACGTGATCGCTCGACCGTGAGATGGTCGTCGCTCGCCGCTGGCATCACGTCGGTTTGCTGCGGACTCGCTCGAGGTAGCGCCTCGCCGACGCCCGGCCCTCCGGATCGCGCAACCCGGCGAGCAGGCCGTCGACGTCGGACCAGCTCCGCCCCGTCGACACCATCGACTCGGTGACCGCGTTCACGTGCGCCTTCGTCGCCAGCAGTGCGAGCTTCGGCATGCGCGCGAGCGCGACGACGAGGCGCTCGACCTCGTCGTCGAGTCGGTCGTCATCGATCACCTTGTTGAGGAAGCCGGCGAGCCGTGGCTCGTCCGCGCTGAACTCGCGACATGTCATCACGAGCTCCTTGGTCAGCGCCGGACCGATCTCCCGCACCAGCCGCGGTATGCCGCCCCAGGCCAGCGGGATGCCCAGCTCGACCTCGGGGATCGAGAACCGTGCTGAACGGGCCGCGACGCGCAGGTCGCACACCGCGGCCAACACGACGCCACCGCCGACGCACCAGCCGTGCACCTTGGCGATCGTGACGGCCCGCATCTCCTCCATCGCCCGCGCCATCCGCCAGCCGCTGTCCGCGTCGTCACGAGGACGGCGAGGACTCGGCTCATCGCTGCTGAACGCCGACACGTCGGCGCCGGCCGAGAACGCCCGCCCCTTCCCCGCGACCACGACCACCTTCAGCTCGTCGAAGCCGTCGAACCAGCGCGCCGCCGTCTCGATCTCGTTCAGCGTGTGGGACGAGAGCGGGTTCAGCTTCTCCGGGCGGGCGAGGGTCAGCGTGCCGCGATCACCCTCGACCATCGCTTCGATCGTGTCGAACTGCACGGCCGACGACCGTACCCGCCCTCCCGGACCACCCTCCCGGGACCGGACTCGCAGCGCCCCGCCCGGTTCCGGCGCGGTGACCCTCGACCGCTGCACGCGTATGGACATCGTTCCCACTTGCAGTCAGGTGTCGCCTTTGTCGCCGATGTCGACCCGGCACATGCTTCGACCACGACCACGCTCGAACACGTCGACCCGCGGAGCGCCGGTGGTCCACCGCAATGTGAGCCATTCACCCGCACCATGCTCCTGCCTGCCCGACGCTCGGAACGATGTTCGAGAGTCAGGTCAGGAGAGGTCTTGCTTGCGGAGCTTGCCGCTCGTGGTACGGGGCAGCTCGTCCACGAAGCGGATCTCGCGCGGCACCTTGTAGCGGGCGAGGCGTTCGCGGACGTAGGCCTGCAGCGTCTCCGCTCGTACGCGGGCGCCCGGGCGGCGCACGACGTAGGCCCGCAGGCGCTGGCCGAACTCCGCGTCCGGCACGCCGACGACCGCGGCCTGCTCCACCGCCGGGTGTCCGTGGAGCAGGTCCTCGACCTCGGCCGGATAGACGTTCTCGCCGCCCGACACGATCATCTCGTCGTCGCGCCCGTCGACGAACAGCCGCCCCGCCGCGTCGAAGTGGCCGACGTCGCCGATCGAGATCAGGCCGCCGAGGTCCTCCTTCCCGCCGCCGCCGGTGTAGCCCTCGAACCGCCCGGCGTTGCCGACGAAGATCCGCCCGACCACGCCCGCCGGCACGTCGGCCCCGCGCTCGTCGACGACGCGCACGACGCTGCCCGGTGGTGGACGGCCGACCGTTGCCGCGTCGGCCTGCAGGTCGGCGGGCGTGGCGATCGTCGCCACGGAAACCTCGGTCGAGCCGTAGAGGTTGTAGACAACAGGACCGAAGCGCTCGAGCGCGGCGCGAGCCGTGGTCGCGCCGAGCGCGGAACCGCTCGTCGCCAGGTAGCGCAGGTTCGACACGTCGAAGGCGGACAGTTCGTCGCCGAGCGCCAGGATCCGCTGCAGCATCACGGGCACGACGACGAGTCCCGCGGCTCGGTGCCGGGCCACGGCGGCCACGGTGTCGGCCGGGTCGAACCGCCGGCGCAGCACGACAGTGGACGAACGGGCGAGCGCGAACCCGAGGTGGGCGAGTCCCCAGGCGTGGAACAGCGGCGGCGCGACGACGACCGTGTCGCGGGCCCGCATCGGGATCACCAACAGCGGCAGGAGCCCGTCGAGCCCGCCGGTGGTCGACCGGGCCGCGCCCTTCGGCCGTCCGGTCGTGCCTGACGTGAGGATCACGACCCGCCCGCTGCGGTGAGTCGGCGGCACCGGGGTGAACGAGCGCCGCGCCGCCAGCTCCGCGATCTCATCGGAGGACAACGTGGGGCGCGGTTCCGCCGCGCGGGCGACATCAGCGAGGTCGTCGTCGTGGAGCACCGCGGCGAGGGCTTCGGAGGCGGCGACGTCGGCGAGCTGCGGCCCGGCGAACCCCGTGTTCAGGAAGACGAGGTCGGCGCCGACCTTCGCCGCGGCGACCATCGCCTGCACGAACACACGGTGGTTGCGGCAGAGGATGCCCACCGCGGACCCGGGACCGATCTCGCGTTCACGCAGCGCGCTTGCCAGCGCGTCGGTCGTGCTCCACAGCTCCGCGTAGGTCAGCGTCCCGTCGTCGTCGACAACTGCTGACGCGGTCGGGTACCGCGCGCTGGCCGCGGCCACAACCCCGGGCAGCGTCGCGCCCCACGGTGCAGCGGCGAGCACGGCCCGCGGCAGACGGTCGGCGCGTTCGGGGCGCACGATCGCCCGCGCCAGCGCCGTCGCCCCGGCGAGTCGCTGCCACGTGTTCGCGGCCATCACCGGCGAGGGTACCGGCGACGCTCTCCCCACCCGGCTGGCCATCGTTCGGTGAGGCACGGCCAGCGACGTGGCCAGGGAGCCAGCGCCACCGGACCAGCGGCACCCCGCGCCACGGCACCGAGCAGCGCCACCGGGCGGAACCGGCAGCACGCGCGACGGCACCAGCGGCAGCAGGCGGTGGCTGGCGAGCACGGCGTGCGGCACACTGCGGCCCGTGGGGACGCAGCGTCGAGGCGCGGACGACCGATTCGTCGAGGAGCCGGCCCGGTCGACGCCTGTCTACGGCAGCTGCGACGTACTCGTCGTCGGCGGCGGGCCGGCCGGTACCGCCGCCGCCGTGGCGGCGGGCCGCCTCGGGGCCGACACCGTGCTCGTCGAGCGGTACAACCACTTGGGCGGCCTGTCGACCGGCGGGCTCGTGTCGTGGATCGACCGGATGACCGACTGGGACGGGAACCTCGTCGTCGCCGGCATCGGCGCGGAGCTCGTCGATCGGTGTGGTCCGGACGCCTGCATCGGGCCGCGCGCGGAGATCTGGGGCTCGCGCAATCCGGTCGAGGCCGCGTACTGGCGCGTCCGCACCGCTGCGCTGCGGGAGACCGTGCACTGGTCACCCACCGTGGACCCCGAGGTGCTGAAGCTCGTCACGAACGACATCGTCCGCGAGTCCCACGTGCACACGTTGCTGCACTGCTGGGTCGTGGCCACGATCGTGCGCGACGGCTCTGTCGGCGGCGTCGTCTTCGAGAGCAAGCAGGGACGGTTCGCGTTGACCGCCCCGGTGGTCATCGACTGCACGGGAGACGGCGATGTGTTCGCGCAGGCGGGCGCGGGTTTCGACGACGATTTCGACGGCGAGAGCGCGCACGCCCGCCTGACGACGAGTTTCCGCTTCGGCAACGTCGACATGCGCCGGTACCTGGACTTTCGGATGCTCCACCAGTCCGAGTTCAGCGAGACCATGCAGCGCGCCGCGCGCGAGGGCATCTCCCTGCTGGCCCACGCGACGCCGTACGACTCCGTCGCGCTGTTCCTCACGCCGAAGATGGCCGGCTACTCCGCGCTGGACGTCGCCGACCTCACGGAGGTGGAGTTCGTCTCGCGGGACGTGGCGCGCAAGGGGTTGGCGTTCTTCCGCGAGAACGTGCCGGGGTTCGAACGGGCGTGGATCCTCGACACCGCCTCCCAGGTGGGCACCCGGCACGCGCGTCGTCTCGCCGGTGCGGAGCGGATCACGATCGAGCACTGGCGCGACGACGGCAGCTACCCGGACAGCATCGGCTTGTGCCCCGGCATGACGCCGAGCTTCCCCACGCTCCAGATCCCCTACCGCAGCCTCGTGCCGGCGAGTGTGAACGGCCTGCTGGCGGCGGGGCGCAACCTGTCGGCGGACACGAAGTCGCACGCTGCGCTGCGCGAGATCCCCGAGTGCTGGGCGATGGGCGAAGCGGCGGGTGTGGCGGCCGTGATGGCGGTGGACAAGGACGTCGAGGTGCGTGACCTGAACATCGACGCGCTGCAGGCACGACTCGTCGAGCAGGGCGCCATCGTCCACCGGCCGACCCAGCCCGACCGTTCCGACGGGCAGCACGGCGCCGAGGTCGGCCTCGAGGAGTCGATCCACTGGCAAGCCGTCCACGAGAGCCGCGCGTTCGATTGAGGCACCCGGCGTCCATCAGGGTGCCTGACATCAGTTGGGGCCGATGTAACGTACGGCCACCGGAGCGTCCGGGGGCCGCTCCGCTCGGGAATGGGGGGAGCATGCGTATGCACGGCATGTCGAGAAGGGGTCGTCCGGCGCGAAGGCTCGGCGCGTTGCTCGTGGCAGCGGCGCTCGTCGCGGCCAGTTGTGGCGACGACGACGATGGCGCCGCCGAGACCGGCGAGGCCACCACGGCGCCAGCCGCGGACACGGCCACGACGGCGGCCGAGGCAGCCGACACCACCGCAGCGGAAGGCGCCGACACCACCGCAGCCGAGGGGACCGACACCACGGCTGCCGAGCAGGTCGAGGGAAAGGTCACCGACTTCGCCGGATACGTCGGCGGGTCGGGCGCCGCCGACACCAGCCTGGAGCCGGTGAAGATCGGGTACTTCAACCAGCAAGGCGGCCAGGTCGAGGTCTCCAATACGAACGTCCTCGGCATTGAGATCGCCGTGCAGTACATCAACGAGGAAGCCGGCGGCATCGGCGGTCGCCCGCTCGAGCTGGTGACCTGCTACGTGGCCAACACCGAGGAGGAAGGCCAGCAGTGCGGGCTGCAGTTCGCCAACGACGACTCGATCGTCGCCGTCCTCTCCGGGCCGACGTTCATCGGGACCGAGTCGTTCTACGCCGCGCTGGCGGGCTCGAAGCCGGTGGTCCACGGCGTCTCGGTCAGCGCGGCGGACACCGTCCAGGACAGCGCGGCCATCATGTACGGCGGCGCGAAGTACATCCTCGCCCCGTACGCGACGTTCGCCCGCGACACGCTCGGCGTCACGTCGTCGGCGCTCGTGTATCCGGAAGGTGCCGGCCAGGACGAGGCCGCCGCGGGCCAGGCGTCCGCCTTCGAGGCCGCCGGGATCCCGATCGAGGTGGTTTCGTACCCAGCCGACACACCCGACCTCACGGCGCCGCTGCTCGCGGCGGGTGCTCAGGACGTCGACCTCGTGATGCCGGTGATCAATCCCAACGACTGCGTCAAGTTCGAGCAGGCGATCCAGCAGCTCGGCATCCCCGACGAGAAGGTGCTCGCCAGCCCGATCTGCATCAACGCAGAGGTGGGCGAAGCGCTCGGTGACCTCCCGTTGTGGCTCTACGCCGTCGCCTCGTCGCTGAGCATCGACCCGACGGACCCGTCCGTGCCGCCCTACACCGACATCCTCACCGCGCAGGGCCAGGAGCAGCACATCGGCGATCCTTGGGTGCTGGTCGGCTTCGGGCAGGCGATGACGCTGGCGAGGTTCATGAACAGCCTCGGCGAAGACGTCACTCCCGAGGGGATCACGGAGGAGATGAAGGCGTTCGAGGGCCCACTGATCCTCGGCTCGCCCGCGCTCGAGTGCGGCAAGTATCCGGAGGCACCGGCTGTGTGCAACGACTACACCCAGTTCTACAAGTACAACGGCGGGGGCGAGTGGGAGCACGCCGGCGACTTCGTGCCGCCGCCGGAAGGATGGGTCGGATAGCGCTTCTCCGGCAGTCGCCATCGCACGCGTCATCCCGGGGCTGACCAGACGATGAAGGACGTCCTGCTCTTCGTCCTGCTCGGCCTCGGGGCGGGCGCCGTGATCGCGGGTATCGCCATGGCCGTGGTCGTCACGTACCGCGGGTCAGGGATCATCAATCTCGCCACCGGCGCCGTGTCGATGGTCGCCGCGTACGCGTTCTGGGCGTTCCGCACCGACGAGTTCGGGTTCACGCTGGCAACCGGCCCGGCGGTCGTGGTCACACTGCTGGCGGCGATCCTGGTCGGCGTGCTGAGCGAGGTGCTCGTCTTCCGGCCCCTGCGAACGTCGTCCCCGCTCGCCAAACTCGTCGCCTCGCTCGGGATCCTGCTCATCCTCCAGGCGACGGTGCTGCTCTGGTTCGGATCGGCGTCGAAGCAGATCCCGAACGTGTTCCCGACCGACATCCTCGAGATCTTCGACGCGTCGATCCCGGCGAACCGGTTCTGGATGGCGGGCGTCGTGGTCGTCATCGCGATCGCCCTCACGGCGTTGTTCCGCTGGACCCGATTCGGTCTGGCGACGCGGGCAGCGGCGGAGAACGAGGTGTTCGCCATGCTCGCCGGCCTGTCGCCGAACCAGCTGTCGATGGCCAACACGGTGCTCGCCTCGGCCCTGGCCGGCGCGATGGGCATCATCGCGGCGCCACTCGCGCAGGCCAACTCCACCACGCTCGTGCTCTTCATCGTGCCGGCCCTCGCGGCCGCCCTGTTCGCCGGATTCACGTCCCTCTCGATCGCCCTCCTTGCCGGGTTCGGCATCGGAATCGGCCAATCACTCATGACGTACGTCACGACGCTGCCGTGGTTCCCCACCGACCGCGGCAACCCCCTGCCAGGGACCCAGGCGTTGCTGACGTTCATCCTCCTCGTGTTCGCGTTGTCGCTGCGTGGCGCGAGCTTGCCGACGCGCGGCGAGCTGGTCGAGAAGCGCCTCCCCAACGCGCCGAGGCCGGGCCGACTGGCCGGGCCCGCCGCGGGGCTGGCGATTGCCGGCGCGGTGCTGTTGATCGTGCTGCCGTTCGGCTACCGGCAATCGCTGATGGTGTCCCTGGTCGGCATGGTCGTCTGCCTCTCACTCGTGGTGATCACGGGATTCGTCGGCCAGGTCTCTCTCGTCCAGGTCACCCTCGCCGGTGTGTCCGGGTTCGTCGTGTCGCACCTGATCGTCGATGCCGGCGTCGGCTTCCCGTGGGGACCGCTCGCCGGCTCCGTCGCTGGCGTCGTGGTCGGCCTCATCGTCGGTGCGTCCGCGCTGCGGGTGCGCGGTGTCAGCCTCGCCGTCGTGACGCTGGCCGGCGTCGTCGCCATCGAGCAGTTCGGCTTCGCCAACTCGCGGTGGGGCGCCGGTCCCTCCGGCTCACCGGTCGCCCAGCCGACGCTGTTCGGGGTCGACCTGGGCACGACT
>DASZOG010000010.1:0-24024 GCA_035550895.1 Acidimicrobiales bacterium | reverse complement strand
TGAACACGGGGAAGTTGCCCCGGTCGCTGCGACCCTCGGCGGTGACCTCCTCGTTGGCCACGACCGTGCCCAGACCCGGGCACCAGTTCACCGGCGCCTCGGCGACGTACGCGAGCCGCTGCGCGTCGAGCAATTCGCGCTGGTCGACCCTCGACAGCGCGTTCCAGGCGCGGCTGTCCGGCGTGGCCCGGCGGCCGGACGCGAACTCCTCCTCCAGCTCGGTGATCGGGCGGGCCCGGTCGGCGTCGCGGTCGTACCAGGAGTTGAACAGCTGCAGGAAGATCCACTGCGTCCAGCGGTAGTAGCCGGGATCGGTGGTGTCGATGCTCCGCCGGCGGTCGTGGGACAGCCCGAGGCGGCGCAGCTGGCGGCGGTAGGTGGCGACGTTCTCGGCGGTCGTGATCGCCGGGTGCTGGCCGGTCTGCACGGCGTACTGCTCCGCTGGCAAGCCGAACGCGTCGAAGCCCATCGTGTAGAGCACGTTGACGCCGAGCATCCGCTGGAAGCGGGTGTACACGTCGGTGCCGATGTACCCCAGCGGGTGACCGACGTGCAGCCCCGCCCCCGACGGATAGGGGAACATGTCGAGGACGAACAGCTTGTCGTCCGGCACCGGGCGCTCCGGGTCGGCCAGCGGGCCGGCCGGGTTCGGTGTCTCGAACGTGCCCTCCGCGTCCCACCGGTCCTGCCAGCGCGCCTCGATCTCACCGGCCAGTGCGGCGGTGTAGCGGTGCTTCGGGATGTCGTCCGGCATCCGGGCCATCGTAGAAGGCACCGCTGCGGCGGCCACGTCCCGTTGTTGCGGCGATGCGCACCACTAACGTGGGGCAGAGAGCCACACCGGGGGTCCTCTCGTCCTCATGTCCCACTCCCTCTCCATTCCTGCCCGCTTGGAGCGCGCCGCGGACGCGCCCGGCCGGCTCGTGCTCGCCGGACACTCGGTGCAGTCGTCGGACGGCCCGCACGAGCTGTCGTGGCGGGAGGTGCATGACGAGGCCCGAGCGGTGGGCGCCGCCCTGCAGGCTCGGGGCCTCGGCCCCGGGGACCACCTGGCGATCCTCGGACCGACGAGCCGGGCGCTGCTCACCACGGTGCGTGGGTGCTGGGCCGCCGGGATCACCTCGATGGTCCTCCCACTGCCGATGCGGATGGGCTCGCTCGAGGAGTTCGTCAGCGCGACCCGCAACCGCATCCGCCACGGGGACGCGGCGCGGGTGCTCATCGACGACGCGCTGGCGGACTTCTACACGCCGGAGCCCGGGGACCCGCCGACCGAGCCGCTCGGGGCCGTCCTGGCGCGCTCGGGCAACCCCGGGCCCGACGCGCTCGAGGCGCCACCCGACGACCCGGAGCGGATCGTCATCCTGCAGTACACGAGTGGCTCGACGAGCGAGCCGAAGGGCGTGATGATCCCCGACCGGGTGCTCGGCGCCAACATCGACGCGGCCACGACCGCAGCCCGGATGCAGGACGGCGAGGTGATGGTGTCATGGCTGCCGCTGTACCACGACATGGGCCTCGTCGGCTTCGTCGCCATCCCGATGTGCTTCGGGCTGAGCCTCGTGCAGGCCGCGCCGCAGGACTTCCTCGCCCACCCGGCGAGCTGGATGCAGTGGATCAGCGACCACCGCGGCACGGCGACCGCCGGGCCGAACTTCTCGTGGGTCCTGGCGACCCGGGCGCTGCGCCGGGCCGAGGGCCTGGACTTGTCGTCGATGCGCATCGCCCTGTCCGGCGCCGAGCCGGTCGACCCCGCCGCTGTCGAGGCGTTCGTCACCGAGGCGCGGCGCTTCGGCTTCCCCGAGGGTGCGGTGTTCCCCGCATTCGGCATGGCCGAGGTGGCCATCGCCGGCTCCTTCCCGCCGCCCGGACGCGGGCTGGTCTGCGACGCCGTGGACCGGGTGGTGCTCGAGCGCGATCGGGTCGCCAAGCAGGTCGCCGCGTTCGACCCGGACGATCCCGATCACCGGCGCCTGCCGCTCCTCGGCACGCCGGTGCCCGGGCTCGAGTTCCGCATCTGCGAACCCGACACGGGCGAGGACCTGCCCGAGCGGCACGTGGGCGAGCTGCTCATCCGCGGTACGTCGGTCACGCCCGGCTACTACAAGCGACCAGAGGCGACGGCGGAGCTGTTCCGCGACGGCTGGCTCTGCACCGGGGATCTGGGCTACGTGCTCGACGGCGAGCTCGTCCTCTGTGGACGGATCAAGGACGTGATCATCGTCGGCGGGCGGAACGTCTTCCCCGAGGACATCGAGCGCGCAGTCGGCGGCATCGAGGGTGTCCGGGCCGGGAACGTCATCGCCTTCGGCGTCGAGGGTTACAAGGGCAAGGAGACGGTCGTCGTCGTGGCCGAGGTGCGCGGCGAGGACCTCCACGCGATCAGCCACGCGATCCACACCCGCACTCTCGAGGTGTGCGGCCTGCCGCCGCGCGACGTGATGCTCGTCAAGGCCGGCACGTTGCCGAAGACGTCGTCGGGCAAACTGCAGCGGGCGAGGTGCCGCGAGCTCTACCTCGAGGAAGAGCTCGACCTCGCCTGAACCTGTTAGCGCGGCGCGGCGACACGCCTCGCGGGATCGCGCGAGCTCAGAGGGCCTTGACGGCCTCGAGCACGGCCCGCCAGCGGTCCGGGTCGCTTCGGTAGGGGGCGTAGAAGCTGATCCGCTGGATCGCGTCGCCGTAGCGCTTGGCGAGCTCGGGGGCGATCTCCTCCGGCGTGCCGACGACGGCGAACGTGTTCAGCAGGTCGTCGTCGATCAGCTCGCCCATCTCGACCCACTTGCCCTGTTTCGACAGGGCGTTCAGCTCGTCCTGCAGGCCGCCCCAGCCGTGGACGTCGAGCACGCCGCGGTAGGCCGGGGTCGACCCGTAGAACGCGATCTGCTGGCGAGTGGCAGCGGCGGCGCGCTCGAGCTCGTTGTCGTCCGCTCCGGTGACGACGAAGCTGGGTCCGGCGATCTCGAACCCGGCGAGCGTCTTGCCCACCTTCGCCCGCCCCCGCTCCAGGGCCGGCAGCGTCACCTCCCGAAGGTACTTCTCGGTGGTGAACCCATGGCAGATGAACCCGTCACAGACCTCGCCGGCGACCTCGGTCATCAGCTCGCCGACACCGGCGAGGAACACCTTCGGCGGTCCGCACCCGGCGAGGTCTGCGGCCGGCGGCGTGAAGAACGGGGTCATCAGCGTGTGCGTGTAGAACTCGCCGCGGAACTCGAGCTTCGTGCCGTTCATCCAGCAGTCCCAGATCGCCCGCACGGCGAGGACCAGCTCCCGCATGCGCGCCGCCGGGTGGGTCCACGGCATCGAGAACCGCTTTGTGATGTGCGGCTTGATCTGGCTGCCGAGGCCGAGGATGAACCGGCCGCCGGAGTACGCCTGCAGGTCCCAACCGGTGTTCGCCAGCAGCATCGGGTTGCGGGCGAACGCGACGGCGATCGACGTGCCCACCTCGATCCGCTCCGTGTGCTCGGCGGCGAGCAGCAGCGGGAGGAACGGGTCGTGCGCCGTCTCCGCCGTCCACACCCCCGAGTACCCGGCTGCCTCCGCCTCGCTGGCGAGCGCGCCGGCTTGGCGCAGATCCATCCCCACGGTTCCGTCGACCTTCACGCCGCCGGACCGTAGCCCGCGGGCTCGTCAGCTTCCCTGGTCGCGCAGGAAGCGCTCGAGCTCGGCGGCCAGCTCGTCGCCCGACGGCAGGTCGGAGGGGACGAGGCCCGGCCCTGCCCGAGTCGGCGCGTCCTCCGAGTCGTACATCTGCTCCAGCTGGCGGAGCATCGCGACGTGCTCGGCGTTGCCGGACACGAGCTCGTCGAGCTGCGAGCGTTGGGCGATCGCCTCCTGGCGGACCGGGACCGCCTCGGTGACGATCCCGACGGACTCGTTCAGCCCGCTCAGCAGCGCGACGGTCGCCGCCGGGTATGCGGCCGCGGCGACGTAGTGCGGGACCTGGGCCCACAGCCCGAACGAGGGGATGCCGTGCTCGCTGAACCGCGCCTCGATCGCGGCGGCGATGCCGGCCGGCACGTCGACCGAGTTCCTCAGGTACGGCAGGCTCTCCGCGACGGCGCGGCTCCCACAGGTGATCGACAACCGCGACGGGCGGCTGTGCGGCGTGGCGAAGGGATACGCCCCGAGCCCGACGACCTTCGTCACGCCGAGCGCCGCCGAGACCTCGAGGAGGGAGTCGAGGAACAGCTCCCATGCGCTGTCCGGCTCCTGGCCGGTGAGGAGCAGCACGTCGTGGCCGACCGCATCGCGCCCGGTCTTCAGCTCGGTGATCGGCCAGATCATCCGCTCGATGACGCCCTCCCGCAGCTGCAGCAGCGGACGCCGGGCGCGGTAGTCGATGAACGTGTCGGCGTCGAAGCGGAGCACGGGCCGCGCCGCGAGCTCCTGTTCGAGGACAGCCATCGCACCCGCCGCGGCGCCGCCGGCGTCGATCCATCCGAGGAGCATCACGACGAGGACCGGGTCGGTGATGTCGGGGCGCTCGAACCATTCGTATGCCGCGCCGGTGGGATCGTTCACCGCGGCACCCTTCGGGTGCTGGAGTGACCGAGTCGCCACTGCGTGGCGACTACCGACCGTGCTTGCTGGACCTCGCGTCGCTCGGTCATGCCAGTCCCGCGGCGATCTCGTCGGCGAGCGTTGCCGAGTGGTCGACCTGCGTGCGGAACGTGTCGATCTGCGCGTCGTCCACGTCGCCCTTCGCCCCGGCGCGGTACCGGGCGTACACGCCCTCGACGATGCAGGCCAGCTTCCAGTACGCGAAGGCGACGTAGAAGTCGATCGAGGTCAGATCGCGCCCGCTGACCGCGGCGTACGTGGCGAGGAGCTCGGTCCGGTCCGGGAAGCCCGGCGCGGTCGTGGCCGTGCTGCCCGTCCACGCGGACGCGTCGTCGCCTGGGCCGGTCCAGTACACCTGCAGCAGGCCGACGTCGGCCATCGGGTCGCCGAGCGTGCAGATCTCCCAGTCGAGGACGGCGGCGACCTCGCCGTCGCTGCTGACGATCGTGTTGTCGAGGCGGAAGTCCCCGTGGACGATCGTCGCTGGGCCCTGCTCCGGGATGCGCGCCAGCAACCGGTCGTGCGCCCGGTCGACCGCCGGCAGCTCACGCGTCTTCGACTGCTGCCACTGCCCGTACCAGCGCTTCAGCTGGCGGGCGATGTACCCCTCGTGGCGGGCGAGGTCCGAGAGCCCCACCGCGTCGATGTCGACGGCGTGGATGGCGGCCAGCGTCCTGATCAAAGAGTGGGCGGCGCGGTGGCGGGCCTCGGGTGCCAGCGCCGCCTCGACCGCGGCGCGGTCGCGCAGCACGTGGCCGTCGACGTACTCCATCACGTAGAACGGCGCGCCGGTGACGTCAGGATCGGCGCAGTAGCCGAGCGCGGCAGGCACGGGCACCGGCGTGTCCGCCAGGGCCGAGATGATCCGGTGCTCGCGGCCCATGTCGTGCGCGCTGGCGAGCAGGTGGCCGAGTGGAGGGCGGCGGAGCACGACGCGGCGTCCGTCCGCCGCAGTCACGACGTACGTCAGGTTCGAGTGGCCACCGGCGACGACCTGGAAGCTGAACGGGCCCGTCGCCCCGGCGACGTTGTCCTCGAGCCACGCCGACACGGCGTCCGCTTCGATGCCGAGCGTCGTGGCGCTGACCATCCGCGCCACGGTAGCGGTCGGGGCCGGAGGCAGCCCGGGAGGGCACCGGTATCGTGCCGGGATGGCCATCGACGTCACCGACGCCACGTTCCAGACCGAGGTCATGGACCGGTCGCAGTCCACACCGGTCGTCGTGGACCTCTGGGCGCCGTGGTGCGGGCCGTGCAAGACGCTCGGACCGATCCTGGAGAAGGTGACCGGTGAGACGAACGGCGACGTCGTCCTGGCGAAGGTCAACGTCGACGAGAACCCGCAGGTCTCGGCCGCGTTCCGGGTGCAGTCGATTCCCGCCGTGTACGCCGTGAAGGACGGCCAGGTGGTCGACGGGTTCGTGGGTGCCTACCCGGAGGAGGTCGTCCGCCAGTTCATCGGTTCACTGGCGCCGACCGACGAGGAGCGGACCGTGTCGCGGTTGCTGGCAGCGGGCGACGAGGCCAGCCTGCGGGAAGCACTCGAGCTGGAGCCAGGGAATGAGGACGTCGTCGTCGCGCTGGCCGAGTTGCTGGTCGACAGCGAACGCGGCGAGGAGGCGCTGGCCCTGCTGGCGCGGATCCCCGAGTCGGATCGCACGCGGCCCGTTGCGGCGCGTGCCCGGATCGGCGAGCGCCCGGACGACGACTTCGACGAGAAGCTGGCCGCGCTGCTCGACCGCGTCAAGGAGGACGAGGCGGCCCGCCAGGAGTACCTCGACATCCTCGAGCTGATGGGCCCGACCGACCCGCGCACGTCCGACTACCGCAGGCAGCTCACCAGCCGCCTCTTCTAGGCGGACCGCGTATGCGCATCGAGCGGCGCACCGGCTATGTGCTCGTCGAGGGCGCGCCTGTCCCGCGTGGTGCGTCGGCGATCACGCTCGGACGGTTCGTGATCGTGCGGGCCGGCCACGCCGAGTCCCCGTACCTCCTCCGCCACGAGCTGGTGCACGTCCGCCAGTGGCGGCGGTACGGCGTGATCGGCTTCCTCCGCCGCTACCTCGGCGCGTACGTGGTCTGGCGGCTGCGGCGCAAGGGGCATCGGGGCGCGTACCTGCGCATCCCGTTCGAGGTCGAGGCGGACTGGCTCGCCCGGCGGATGTTGGGCGCCGCGGCCGAGCCGGCGGCCACTGCCCGCAGCGCTGTGTAACCTGCGGGCCGCTTCCCCCGGTTCTCCGTTGGCGCGTCGTCGCGCCGGACCAAGGGGATGCGCGTGCCGGAGCTGCTGCGCCCGCCACCGCCCGAATCGCTCCGTGACCGGCTCGCCCGCTCGGCCGGCGCGCTCCCGCTGGCTCGGGCCGCGGTCGGGCTCGGCTCCGTCCTGCTGGCTGCGGCCGCCGGGTGGTGGCTGCTGCGTCCGGGGCCGGCACCGGTCGAGGAGCGCCTGCCGTTCGCCTCGGCGCCCATGGTGCCAGAACCGGTGGTGGTCACGACCGTGCCGGCGGAGGTCGTCGTGCAGGCGGCCGGCGCCGTTCACCGCCCAGGCGTGTACCGGCTGGCGGCCGGAGCGCGGGTCACCGACCTGATCGACGCCGCTGGTGGCGCGCTCGACGGTGCTGACCTGCAGGCGCTGAGCCTGGCGGCGATGCTCGGCGACGGCCAGCGGGTGCGCGTCCCGCTGGTGGGAGAGCAGCTGCCCGCCAGCGAGCTGGGCGGACCCGCCAGCGGTGCGGCGGGTGGCACGGGTGGCGCCAGCAGGGAGGTGCCCGGTGCCCCGATCGACCTGAACACTGCGACCCTCGAGGACCTCGACACGCTGCCCGGCGTCGGCCCGGCAACAGCCCAGGCGATCGTCGCTCACCGCGAGGAGCACGGCCCGTTCGGCGTTGTGGAGGACCTGTTGGAGGTCCGCGGCATCGGCGACGCCCGCCTCGAAGCCCTGCGCGACCTGGTCGTGGTGTGAGCGTGCCGCGCTCAGACGGCGTTCGTGGTCAGCCGGACGACGAACAGCGCCCCGGCCACTCCGAGCCAGACCGCGATCAGGATCACGGCGTACTCCCGCGCCCAATCCCGCCACGTGGCGACGGGGGAGCGCACGGCGCGCGCCGCGGCCCAGCCGCCGATGACCATCCACATGATCGCGCTGGTCACGCCGGCGACGACCAGGCGGCTCGTGCTGCTCTGCAGCGGATATCCCACGGCCAGCAGGGTCGGAGCGGCGAGCTCGGCGAGCACGAAGCCGAACTTGCCCTTCGTCCAGCAGGCCGACCCGTCGCACGGCCACGCCCGCCACACGAGCACGGCGGAGGCGAGGACCGCTCCGGGAACGATCAGGCCGGCGAACGGCCCGAGCCGCTGCAAGCGGCGGCGGAATGCGACTGGCCCGCGTGGCACTTCGTGCAGCCGGAACGGCGCACGCAACGCGGATTGGGCCACCGGGCAATGGTAGGGCCACGACGCCGATCCGGCACGGCATCGCTCCCGGTCCGGCTGCTGCGCGGGTTCCCGGTGGTGTTGGCCGGCGCGGCCGTCGGGGGTGCGTTGGTCCCCCGTGCGGTCGGGACACCGGTGCTCATCGGTGCCGCGTTCGTGCTGGTGATCGGCCTGGCACGGGCCCGGACCCGGTGGCCCGCGGTGGCTGCCGTGGCGGCAGTGGCCGTGCTGGCGATGGGCTTGTCGGCGCGTGCGTGGGACGGCGCCGAGCCCGTTGCGCCGGGGCCGTTCCGCGACACGGTCGTGCTGCGGACCGACCCGGCGCCGTTCGGACCAGGTGTGCGCGCCACGGCGATCGCCAGCGGGCGGCACGTCGAGGTGCTCGGCTACGGCCGCGCCGGGCGACGCCTCGCAGAGCGCTCGGCCGGGGACCAGGTCCACGTCACGGGCCGGCTCACGCCGCCGCCGGACGATCTCGCGCACCGGTTGGCGGCCAGGCACGTGGTCGGCCGCCTGAACGCCGAGCTGGTCACCGGTTGGACGGCGGGCAGCCCAGCGGCGGAGGCGGCGAACCGGGCCCGCGACGTCGTCGAGCGCGGGGCGCGCACCCTTCCGCAGCCGGGCCGCGGGTTGTACCTCGGCATGGTCCTCGGAGACGACCGCACGCAGCCGCCGGACCAGGTCGACGCGTTTCGCGACGCCGGGCTCGCCCATCTCACCGCTGTGTCCGGACAGAACGTCGCTTTGCTGCTCGTCGTCGTCGGGCCGGTGCTGCGCCGGCTACGCGCGGCGCCGCGGCTGTTCGCCACGCTCGCCGTGATCGGGTGGTTCGCGCTGCTGACCCGGTTCGAGCCGTCGGTCCTGCGGGCCACGGCGATGGCCGGTCTGGCGGCGCTGACCGCGTTCCTCGGCCGGCCGGCGGACCCGGCGCGGATGCTGTGCCTCGCGGTGGCGGGCCTGGTGCTGATCGACCCGCTGCTCGTCTGGTCGGTCGGCTTCTGGCTCTCGGTCGGCGCCACGGGTGGGATCGCCGTGCTCGCCCGCCCTTTGGCCGACCGGCTCCCGGGCCCGCGTGCAGTGGCCGAGGCGGCCGGGGTCAGCCTCGGTGCCCAGCTCGGTGTCGTCCCCGCCAGCGTGGCGGTGTTCGGCGGAGTGCCGGTGGCGAGCGTGCCGGTGAACGTGGTCGCCGCTCCGCTCGCCGGGCCGGTCATGGTCTACGGCCTCCCGGCCGGCGTCGCCGCGGCGTTCCTGCCCGACCCAGTTGCCGCGGTCGCCCAGCTGCCCACGGCGGCGCTCCTCGGCGCACTCGACCTCCTCGCCCGCGCGGGCGCCGCGCTCCCCGGCGGTCGCGGCCCGTGGGGAGCACTCGTCTCCGTCGCCGCCGCGCTCGCCGTCCTGGCCCGCGCTCCCCGCGAGCCGCGACGGTAACGTCCCGGCGTGCAGGTCCTCGCGTTGGGCGCGACGCGGTTCGACGTGACCTACCGCGCGCTCGTGATGGGCATCCTCAACCGCACGCCGGACTCCTTCTTCGATCGGGGCGGGTACTACGCGTTCGACGCGTTCCTCCGCCAGGCCGACCAGCTCGTCGCCGACGGTGCGGACCTGCTCGACGTCGGCGGAGTCAAGGCGGGTCCCGGACCGGAGGTGAGCGAGGACGAGGAGCTCGAGCGTGTCGTGCCCGCCGTCGACGCACTGGCGACCCGCTTCGGCGTGCCGATCAGCGTCGACACGTGGCGGGCGGCTGTGCTCCGCGCCGCGGCCCGGGCCGGCGGAGCGATGGGAAACGACATCAGCGGCTTCGCCGACCCGGACTACCTCACCGTCGCCGCGAGCACAGGAGTGTCCGTCGTCGCCACACACATCCGCCTGGCCCCGCGGGTGCCCGATCCGGAGCCGGAGTACCCGCAGGGTGTGGTCCCTGCGGTCGTCGACTTCCTCACGGACCGCGCCGCGCGGGCCGAAGCGGCCGGGATCCCGCGGGAGCGGATCGTCGTCGATGCCGGCCTCGACCTCGGCAAGACGCCGGCGATGTCGCTCGAGCTGCTACGTGCCTCCGACCAGCTCGCCGCGCTCGGCTACCCGGTGCTGCTGTCCGCGTCGAACAAGCGCTTCCTCGGCGAGATGCTCGGCCTCGACGTCGAGGAGCGGCGGCTGGCGACCGTCGCCGCACACGCGCTGGGCATCGCGCTCGGCTGCCGGGTGCTGCGCGCCCACGACGTGCGCGGCGCACGGCGCGTCGCCGATGTGACGGCGGCCATCCTCGAGGCGCGGGCCGAACGCTGCGCGCTGGCGACCGACCGAGGCGGGACGGGAGGCGGGCACCAGTGAGCGAGCGGAGCGAGCTCGATGTCCCGGTGAGCTCTGTGCACGTCGTGCGCGGCGACGACGAGGTGCTCGTCGCGCAGGCGGTCGACGAGGTGGTCGGCCAGCTCGTCGGTGACGCCGACCGATCCCTCGTCCTCGAGGACGTCGGGGGAGACGAGCTCGACGCAGCGGCAGTCGTCGCCGCCGCCCAGACCCCCCCGTTCCTCACCGACCGGCGCGTCGTCGTGGCGCGGGGCGTCGGAGGCCTCGATGCCGACGGCGCCGCCGTACTCGCCCGCTACCTCGCCGAGCCGTTGCCGACGACTGCGCTCGTGCTGGTCGCCACCGGCGGGCGAATGGCGAAGGTCCTCACCGACGCGTTGAAGCAATCCGGTGCGATCACTGTCGACGCCTCGATCTCGTCCCGGCCGCGTGACCGCACCGCCTGGGTCGAGGACCACGTCCAGGCGTCCGGGCTGCAGCTCGACGGCGCCGCGCTCGCCGAGCTCGCCAACCGCCTCGGCGAGGACCTCGGCCGGCTGCAGAGCATCCTCGAGACGCTCCGCTCGACGTACGGCGACGGTGCCACCACCGAGGGGACGCGGCTCGGCGTGGCCGACATCGCCCCGTTCCTCGGCCAGGCCGGGGATGTCCCGCCGTGGGACCTGACCGATGCCATCGACCGCGGCGACACGACCGCCGCGCTGAGCGCGCTGCGGCGGATGATGCATGCAGGTGAGCGCCACCCCTTGGTGGTGATGGCCATCCTCCAGAACCACTACGGGCGGATGCTGCGGTTGGACGGATCCGGGGCGTCGTCGCGTGATGCCGCGGCCGCTGTGCTGGGGATGAAGAGCTCGTTCCCGGCCGGCAAGGCGCTGGACCAGCTGCGCGCCCTCGGCCCGCAGGGGGTGCGGCGGGCGATCGCGCTGCTCGCCACCGCGGACCTCGACCTGCGCGGGCAGCGTGAGCTACCGGACGACGTGGTGATGGAGGTGCTGGTCGCCCGGCTGTCGAGGCTGGCGTCGGCGAAGCGGCAACGGCGCTAGCTAGCCGGCCTTCATCAGCCGGCTCTTGCGCCGCGCGGCCTGGTTCTTGTGGATGACGCCCTTGCTGGCGGCCTTGTCGAGACGCTTCTGCGCGATGCGCATCGCCTCGGCGCCCTCATCGGTCTCGGCGTCGCGCGTCGCCGTCTTCACCCTGGTCTTGAGCTCGCTCTTGACCGCCTTGTTGCGCTCGGTGCGCTTGGCGTTGGTGAGGATGCGCTTCTTCTGGCTCTTGATGTTCGCCACGACGTGAGTCCTTCGAGGTCGTCCGGTGCGCGGTGGGCCGGGAAAGGCTACCAGCCAGGCTGCGGAACCCACCGGTACGCTGGGCACTCGGCCATGGACCTCGCCCGCATCCGCAACTTCTCGATCATCGCCCACATCGACCATGGCAAGTCGACCCTCTCGGACCGCATCCTCGAGTTGACCGGCGCGGTCGACCCGCGGGAGATGCGCGAGCAGTTCCTCGACTCGATGGACCTCGAGCGCGAGCGGGGGATCACGATCAAGGCCCAGAACGTGCGCGTCACGTGGAAGGGTCACACGCTGCACCTGATCGACACGCCGGGACACGTCGACTTCGGGTACGAGGTCAGTCGCTCGCTGGCGGCATGCGAGGGCGTGGTGCTCGTCGTCGACGCCAGCCAGGGGATCGAGGCGCAGACGCTGGCGAACTGCTACCTGGCGCTGGAGCACGATCTGGAGATCGTCGCCGCGCTGAACAAGATCGACCTCCCCGCCGCCGATCCGCAGCGGTACGCGAGCGAGATCGAGAACGTGCTCGGCATCCCCGCGGCCGACATCCTCTCGATCAGCGCCAAGACGGGTGACGGCGTGCCCGAGCTGCTCGACGCCATCGTCGAACGCATCCCGGCGCCGGCCGGCGACGCCGAAGCGCCGCTGCAGGCGCTGATCTTCGACAGCCAGTACGACCAGTACCGGGGCGTCGTCAGCTCGATCCGCGTGATGAACGGCCGCCTCACGTCCGGCTCACGGCTGCGCTTCCTGCAGGCGCGCACGGTCCACGACGCCGACGAGATCGGTGTGCGCGCCCCCGCCCCGCTGGCGGTGGCCGAGCTCGGCCCAGGTGAAGTGGGCTACCTGATCGCCGGCATCAAGGACGTCGGCAGCGCCCGTGTCGGCGAGACCGTCACCGACGCCGCGCGACCGGGGCAAGCGCTCGCCGGCTACCAGGACCCGAAGCCGATGGTCTTCTGCGGCCTGTACCCGGTCGACGGGGACGAGTTCGAGGACCTGCGCGAGAGCCTGGAGAAGCTGAAGCTCAACGACGCGTCGATCACGTACGTCCCCGAGTCGTCGACCGCGCTCGGCTTCGGGTTCCGCTGCGGCTTCCTCGGCCTGCTGCACATGGACATCGTGAAGGAGCGGCTCGAGCGCGAGTTCGGCCTGAACCTGATCGCCACCGCGCCGAGCGTCGAGTACCGCGTCCGGCGCACCGACGGCGACGTCGACGTCGTCGACAACCCGGCCGACCTCCCGGCGGCGCAGGCGATCGAGGCGATCGAGGAACCGTTCCTCAAGGTCGGGATCATCACGCCGGCGACGTACACCGGCACGGTCATGGAGCTGTGCCAGGCGCGGCGAGGCGAGATGGAGAAGCTGGAGTACCTCTCGCCCGAGCGGGTCGAGCTGCACTACCGGCTCCCGCTCGCCGAGGTCGTGATCGACTTCTTCGACCAGCTCAAGAGCCGGACCCAAGGCTACGCCAGCCTCGATTACGAGCCTGCCGACTACGCCCGCTCGAACCTGGTCAAGGTCGACGTGCTGCTGAACGGCGTCCCGGCCGACGCGTTCAGCACGATCGTCCACCGGGACAAGGCGTACGACTACGGGCGGCGGATGACGGAGAAGCTGCGCGAGCTGATCCCCCGCCAGCTGTTCGACGTCCCGATCCAGGCAGCGATCGGCGGGAAGATCATCGCCCGTGAGACCGTCAGGGCGAAGCGCAAGGACGTCCTCGCCAAGTGCTACGGCGGCGATATCACCCGCAAGCGGAAGCTGCTCGAACGACAGAAGGAGGGCAAGAAGAAGATGAAGGCGATCGGGCGGGTCGAGGTCCCGCAGGAGGCGTTCGTCGCAGCCCTCCGCCTCGAGGACTGAGGTTGCGATGAGGAGCACGTTCCGCGCGCTGCGGCAGCGGAACGCCCGCCTGTTCTTCAGCGGGCTCGTCGTGTCGAACGTCGGCACCTGGATGCAGCTGACGGCGCTGGCGGTGCTCATGTACCGCCTGACCGGCAAGGGCACCGACCTCGGCATCCTCGTCGTCTGCCAGTGGGGGCCGATGCTCGTGCTGGGAGCGTGGGCCGGCGCGTTCGCCGACCGCCACGACCGGCTGACGCTGACCCGGGTGATGCAGGTGTTGCTCGCGCTGCAATCCCTGACGCTCGGCGCGCTGGTCCTCGCCGGCTGGGCCGACGTGCCCGTCGTGCTGGGCCTGTCGTTCGCGCTCGGGCTGCTCAACGCGTTCGACAACCCGGCGCGGCGCGGTTTCGTGACGGAGCTCGTCGAGGCGGACGACATCCCGAACGTCGTCTCGCTGAACACCGCCGTGATGACGGGTTCGCGCGTGTTCGGTCCGGCTCTGGCCGCGCTGCTCGTGGAGACGGTCGACGTCGGCTGGTGCTTCGTCCTCAACGGGTTGTCGTACGGCGCGATCCTCCTCGCGCTGGCGAAGATCGACCGCGCTCAGCTCCAGGCCATGCCGCGCGCGGCCAAGGGCGGGACGCCGGTGCGCGACGCGTTGCGCTTCGTCGCCGCCGAACGCCGCCTGCTCCTGGTGTTCGTCGTGATGGTGGTCGTGTCCACGTTCGCGTTCAACTATCCGGTCGCGCTCCCGCTGCTCGGCGACGAGCGGTGGGGCGGCGAGAGCGCGTTCGGCTGGGTGCTGGCGATCACGGGCGCCGGTAGCGTCGTCGGTTCGCTCATCATCGCCTCCCGCCGCACGGTCGGGCTGCGGTGGTATCTGGGCAGTGTGTCCCTCGTCGGGGTGTCGGCGATCGCGCTGGCGTGGGCGCCGAGCCTCGCCGTCGCTGCCGTCCTGGCTGTGCCGCTCGGCATCGGTGGAGCCGGGTTCGTCACGTCCGCCAACGCGATCTCGCAGCAGATGTCGCCGCCGGACATGCGCAGCCGGTTGCTCGCGCTGACCGCAGTCGCGTTCCTCGGATCGACGCCGGTCGGCGGACCCATCACCGGATGGATCGCAGACACGTTCGGTGCGAGCTGGTCGTTGGCGTACGGCGGCTTCATCGCCTTGGCCTGCGTCGCCGTCGCAGCGATCGTCCTGCGAGTCCGCCTGGCGTTACCTGCCGAAGCGGTACCTGTCGAAGCGGTACCTGCCGAAGCGGTACCTGTCGAAGCGGTAACAGTCGAGAGCGGCACCTCGCTTCCCGTGAAGGACAGCCTGGCCACCGCGATCGACTGAGCCGCGGCCGGTAGCCTTCGCGGTGAGCGGCCACAGGTCGCACGACCGACAGGGCGAGGACGAGGAGATGCTCGACGAGCGCAAGGGTGCGATCCTCCTCGCAATCGTGCGCGAGTACATCGCCACGGGTCAGCCGGTCGGCTCGGCCCTGATCGCTCGTGAGCCGAGCGTCCAGGTGTCCTCGGCGACGGTGCGCAACGAGATGGCCGTGCTCGAGCAGGAGGGCTACCTCCAGCAGCCGCACACGTCGGCCGGCCGGGTGCCGACGGACAAGGCGTATCGCGTCTTCGTCGACCACCTGACCACCCCCGGCACGCTCGACGCGGTGCGTGCTCAGCAGGTGCGGGAGTTCTTCGCCACGACGCACGGCGCCCTGGAGCGGATGCTGCACGACACCAGCCGGCTGCTCTCGAAGATGACGGACTACGCCGCGGTCGTGATGGGGCCGCCGGCCGAGGTCGCCAGCGTGCGGTCAGTGCAGCTCGTCGGGTTGTCGGCCCGGGTCGTGATGGCCGTCGCCGTCCTCTCGAACGGCGCGGTGGAGAACGAGACGATCGAATCGGCCGAGGACGTGCCCGAGGCGGTCGTCGGCGCGGCGAACGCCGCGCTCGCCCGCCACCTCGTCGGCCACACGCTCTCCGACCGCGCCGCACCGCCGTCCACCGGCGACGAGGCCGTCGACCGCCTGGTCGGCGCCGCTATCGACCTGCTCACCTCCGCCGTGAGCCGCCCCGACGAGCACGTCTATGTGGGCGGCACCGCGTCGCTCGCCGCCGCGTTCCAAGCCGTCGACGTCGTTCGCAGCGTGCTGACGACCCTGGAGCAGCAGTACGTCGTCGTCACGCTGCTGCGCGACATGATCGACCGCGGGCTCTCGGTCGCCATCGGAGCGGAACATGGCATCGAACCGCTCTCCGTCTGCTCGGTCGTCGTCGCGCCGTACCACGTCGAGGGCGAGCCGGTCGGCACGGTCGGATTGCTCGGGCCGACGCGGATGAACTATCCGCAGGCGTTGGCCACCGTCGAGGTCGTCAGCCGGCGCCTCGGGCAGCGACTGTCCGACGGATAGCCTCCACGGTCGCCATGGCCGACTTCTACCAGTTGCTCGGCGTCCGCCGTGATGCGTCGGCGGACGAGCTCAAGCGGGCGTACCGCCGCCTGGCACGCGAGCTGCACCCGGACACGAACCCCGATCCGACGGCCGAGGAGCGGTTCAAGGAGATCACCCGGGCGTACGAGGTGCTCGCCGACGCCGATCTGCGGGCGCGTTACGACCGCTTCGGCGAGGCCGGCGTCTCCGGCGCCGCCGCGTCGACGTCCGGGATGGGCGACATGTTCGGCGGTGGGCTGGGCGACCTGTTCGAGTCGTTCTTCGGCGGCACCCCCTTCGGGGGTGGCGGGCGGCCGATGGGCCCGCCACGCGGCCAGGACCTCGAGGCCACGGCCGAGCTGGCGTTCGAGCAGGCGGTGTTCGGCACCACGTTGCCCGTCTCGCTGCGGACCGCGGTGCGCTGCGAGACGTGCGGAGGCAACGGGGCCGAGCCCGGGACGCACCCGGTGACCTGCGCGCAATGTGCCGGCACCGGCCAGGTGCGCCGCGTGCGCCAGAGCATGCTCGGGCAGATGGTCACATCGGCGCCGTGCAACCGCTGCGGCGGGTACGGCGAGGTCGTCGTCACGCCGTGCTCGACCTGCGCGGGCGAAGGCCGGGTGATCGAGGAACGGACGCTGAACGTCGACGTGCCCGCGGGCGTCGACGACCGAGCGACGCTGCGGCTCACGGGTCGCGGCGCGGCCGGCCCGCGCGGCGGCCCGACCGGCGATCTGTTCGTCCACCTGCATGTCCGGCCGCACGAGCGGTTCACGCGCGACGGCGTCGACCTCGTCGCGCCGGTCTCCGTGTCCTTCGCCCAGGCGGCGCTCGGCACCCGCTTCACGCTGCCCACGCTGGACGGAGACGAGGAGCTGAAGATCCCGGCGGGCACGAAGTCGGGACGGGTGATCACCTTCAAGGGACGCGGTGTGCCGGTGCTACAGGGGCGAGGCCGCGGCGACCTGCGCGTCCACGTCACCGTCGAGACGCCGGACGACCTCGACGCCGAGCAGGAGGAGCTGCTCCGCCGCCTCGCCGAACTGCGCGGTGAGCCGGTCGAGCCGCCGGCGAAGGGCCTGCGGGCGAGGATCAAGTCCGCGCTGTCGTGAGCGCGGGCGAACGCTGGTCGCCGCGCACGGCGGCGGCGCATGCATTCGTCGCTGATCTCGACGCCCCCGTGCTGGACGACGACGAGCGGCACCACCTCCACCGTGTCCGGCGCCTGCGCGACGGTGAGGTGATCACGGTCGGCGACGGCTGCGGTCGGTGGCGGCCCGCGCGTGTCGGGCTGTCACTCGAACCGTGCGGACCGGTCGTCACCGATCCGCCGCCGCGGCCAGCGCTCACGGTCGCGTTCGCACCGCCGAAGGGCGACCGCCCGGCGTGGGTCGTCCAGAAGCTGACCGAGATCGGCGTCGACCGGATCGTGCCCCTCGCCGCAGCGCGGGGCGTGGTCCGCTGGGACGGCGCGCGGGGCGCCGGTGCGGTCGAGCGGTTGCGGCGGGTGGCGCGGGAGGCCGCCGCGCAGAGCCGCCGGACATGGATGCCCGAGGTCGGGTTGCCGGTGGAGCTCGAGACCGCGCTGCGCTGGGACGGTGTCGGGCTCGCCGACGTCGCCGAGGTGGCGCGTCCCGGGTGGCCCGCGCCGAGCCTTGCCTGTCCGACCGTGCTGGTCGGTCCGGAGGGTGGCTGGTCGCCGGCGGAGCGCAGCCTGGCGTCCGAGCTGGGCGTCCCTTCGCTCGACCTCGGCCCGCATGTACTGCGAACGGACACAGCGGCCGTCGTCGCCGGGGTCCTCCTTGCCGCCGCACGCTGGGCTTCCTCGGCGCGTTGACCACCCTCCGCGCGCAGCAGTGTGACGGCTGCGCTACGATCTACCTCCGTGGCGCGTGAAGAAGTCGGAACGAACAGCGACGTCGACACGGCCGACACGGCCGACGAGGCAGGTTCGCCGTACGCCAAGGCCGTCGGGGCTCGGCTGCGGTCGATCCGGGCGCAGAAGCGCCTCTCGCTGGACGCCGTCGAGGAGCTGTCGAAGGGCGAGTTCAAGGCGTCGGTGCTCGGAGCGTACGAACGGGGTGAGCGGGCGGTGAGCGTTCCCCGCCTGGCGCGTCTGGCGGCGGTGTACGAGGTCCCGGTCGACCTGCTGCTGCCCGCCGACGACGACGACGGGGGCGGGCGCGGTAAGGGCTCCGGGGAGAAGATCGCCATCGACCTCACCCGGCTGTCCGAGCTCGACGGCCCGTCGTTCGAGATGCTCTCTCGCTACCTGCGGATGATCCAGGAAGCGCGGGGTGACTTCAACGGGAAGGTGCTGACGATCCGCGGCGACGACCTGCGCGCCGTGGCGGCGATGTTCGGGCTCTCCCAGGCGCAGGTGCTGCGCAAGCTGGAGGCCTGGGGTCTGCGCTACCGGCCCGGATGAGCTGGCCCGGCGGTGCCGCCGGCGGCTTCGGCGTCTACGTCCACGTCCCGTTCTGCGCGCACCGCTGCGACTACTGCGCGTTCGCCACGTGGACGGACCGGCACCATCTGACCGAGCGCTACCTCGCCGGGGTCCGGAGCGAGATCGGCCGGGCCGTCGCCGAGGGCCTGCCTGCGGCGAGCAGCGTCTTCTTCGGCGGTGGGACGCCGTCGCTGGTGCCCGCCGCGGCGTTGATGGAGGTGCTCGACGCGATCCCGCGGGTGGCGGCCGCCGAAGTGACGGTGGAGTGCAACCCGGACACCGTCTCGGACGAACTGTTCGCCTGCTACCGGGCCCACGGCGTGACGCGCATCAGCCTCGGCGTGCAGTCGATGGTCCCTCGGGTCCTCGGCCTCCTCGGGCGGACGCATGACCCGGTCAACGTCTCGCAGGCCGTGGATGCCGTCCGGCGGGCCGGTTTCCCGACCTTCAACCTCGACCTGATCTACGGCGCCGCGGGCGAGACGGTGGAGGAGTGGGAGACGACACTCGCCGCCGCCGTGGCCTTCGAGCCGCCACATGTCAGTGCGTATGCGTTGACGGTCGAGGCCGGCACGCCGCTGGCGGACGATCCGGCCCGGCACCCGGACGACGACGACCAGGCGGAGAAGTACGCGCTCGCTGACGAGGTACTGGGCGGTGCCGGGCTGGACGGGTACGAGATCTCGAACTGGGCGCGGCACGGTCACGAGTGCCGGCACAATCTGCTCACGTGGGCCCAGGGCGACTACCGCGGGTTCGGTTGCGCGGCGCACTCCCACCGGGCTGGCCGGCGGTGGTGGAACGTGCGCACACCGGAGCGGTACCTGGCGCTCGTCGAGGCTGGTTGTCCAGCGGAGGCCTCCGGCGAGCAGCTCGGCCCTGAGGAGCAGCGGATCGAGGGATTGCAGTTGTCCATCCGCACGCGGGCCGGTGTGCCGGCGGGCGCGCTGTCGGGCGACGACCTCGCCGCGCTCGACGGCCTCGTCGAGCGGGACGGCGACCGAGTGGTGCTGACTCGGCGCGGCCGCCTCGTGGCCAACGACGTGAGCCTGCGTCTGCGCTGACGGCGACCCTGCTCGACCCGCAGCGACCCGCCACGACCCGCTGTGATGCAGCCGATTCGGTTGCATATCAACCAGATCGGATGCACCGAGGTGAACACCGGATGATGTCGGGTCTCACTGCCGACGTGGTGTCTCGGTAGCGTGCCGCGGTGACTGCGTCGTTGATCGCCCGGGACCTGAAGGTCACGGTGGGGCGGGCCGTCATCCTCGACGGCGTGGACATCACGTTGACGCCCGGCGCCCGGGTCGGGCTGGTCGGGTCGAACGGCGTCGGCAAGTCGACGCTCCTGCAGACGCTCGCCGGCCGCATCCGGCCCGATCGGGGCGGCGTCGAGCGCCAGCCGCGATCGGCCACCGTTGGTCTGCTCGACCAGGAGCCCGAGCGCAGCTCGACCGAGTCTGTCACCGCCTTCCTCCGCCGCAGGACCGGCGTGGCCGGGGCCGAACACGAACTACAGGCGGCGACGGCAGCGATCGCCGGTGCCGCCGCGCAGGCGGCGGACCGCTACGACACCGCGCTGCACCAGTGGATGGCGCTCGGCGCGGCCGACTTCGACGCTCGCGCCGGCGTGCTGCGCGGCGAGCTGGAGTTGGACGACGCGCTCGTCGGGCAGTCGATGGCGACGCTGTCGGGCGGCCAGGCGGCGAAGGTGTCGCTCGCCGCGCTGCTCCTCAGCCGATACGACATCTTGCTGCTCGACGAGCCGACGAACGACCTCGACCATCCCGGGCTCGAGCGGCTCGAGGCCTACGTCCTCGACCATGCCGGGCCGATGGCGATCGTGTCCCACGACCGTGCGTTCCTCGAACGGGTCGTGACGCACGTGGTCGAGCTCGACGAGCACACCCGGGCGTCGAGCTCGTTCGCCGGCGGCTGGCTGGCGTACCAGGCGGAACGGACGACGGCGCGCCGGCATGCCGAGGAGGCGTACGCGACGTACGCCGACCAGCGCGGCGACCTGCTCGCCCGGGCGCGCCGGGAGCGGGACTGGGCGGCGAAGGGCGTCGCCCGCGTGCGCCGACAGCCCAGGGACAACGACCGGGCGCTGCGCGGGAGGATGATCGAGTCGACCGAGCAGCTCGCGGCGCGGGCGAGCCGTACCCAGCGCGCCCTTGAGCGCCTCGACGTGGTCGACAAGCCGTGGGAGCCGTGGCAGCTGCGCTTCGAGATCGCCGCTGCCGGGCGCAGCGGCGAACTGGTCGCTTCGCTGGAGGAGGCGGTGGTCGAGCGTGGTTCCTTCCGGCTCGGGCCACTCGACCTCGAGGTCGCGTGGGCCGAGCGCGTGGCGATCGTCGGCCCGAACGGCAGCGGCAAGACGACCCTGCTCCGGGCGCTGCTCGGCGAGCTGCAGTTGACGTCGGGGCGCCAGCGCCTCGGATCGAGCGTGGTGCTCGGCGGCGTCGAACAGGCGCGCCGGCAGCTGACGGACGCCCCCACGCTCCTCGACGCCGTGCTGCGCGCGACCGGGTCGACGCTCGCCGAGGCGCGCAGCGTGCTGGCGAAGTTCGGGCTCGGTGCGGGCGAGGTCGGACGCGCCACGGCGTCGCTCTCACCCGGTGAGCGGACCCGCGCCACGCTCGCGTTGCTGCAGGGGCGTGGTGTGAACTGTCTCGTGCTCGACGAGCCGACGAACCACCTCGACCTACCGGCGATCGAGCAGTTGGAGCTGGCCGTCGCCGCGTTCGGCGGCACAGTGCTGCTCGTTTCGCACGACCGCCGGTTCGTGGAGGCCGTCCGGCCGGAGCGGATCGTCGAGCTCCGCGAGGGCAGCCTCGTATCCGACCGAAGCGTGTAGCTCCGCTACCGGAAGTGCACGCGTGTGGTGAGGACCTTCCAGACGTACACCTGCGTCTCACGGCGGGGTCCGTCCCGACGCAATGAGCCGAGCCCCTGCAGGTAGGCAGCTACTGCGTCGGCATCAGTGGAGGTGTTGTCCCGGAGGTAGCGGACGAGGCGGCTGGAGAGGCGGATGTTGTCGTCGGCGCGCCGCGGGTTGAGTCGCGTGCCGCCGAGCAGGTCCTGGTTGATCCACGCCGCGGTCGACGGAAGGAGCTGGCCGATGCCGATCGCGCCCGTCGGGGAGACAGCGTCGGCCCGCCATGCAGACTCGACGTAGGCGATCGCTTTCAGCAGATCGCGTGGGACGCGGTAGTGATCGGCCCACCGATGGAAGCTCGGGACGAGCGCGAGCAGGGCCGGATCCCGCGCCCGCGACCCGAACAGCGCTCGCGGCAGCGCCACAGCGGGGGCCGGGGGCCGCGGCGCAGGTGGCCGCGGCGCCGGCCTCGGCGGTCCCGCCGGAGGCGGCAACGCGGACCCGGCCGGTAGCTGCAGCCGCTGTCCGACGAAGATCCGGTTCGGGTTGGCGATGCGGTTGACGCGTGCGAGCGCGTCGACCGTCGTGCGGAACCGCCGTGCCAGGGAGAACAACGTGTCCCCCCGTTTGACCGTATAGGTCGCCATCCCCCGTTTGTAGACGAAGTCCACTGCCCGATGCGGGATCCCGCCGCCGGCGGCGCCCGGTATGCTCGCCAGTCGCCCGGGGCGTATAGCTCAGTTGGTTAGAGCGCCACCTTGACTCGGTGGAGGTCCGCCGTTCGAGTCGGCGTACGCCCACCATCCCTGGTACATGATCAGATTGCGCCACTTCGGCGGTTCATCGGCTCCGGCAATCCGCTCGACCGCTTGGAGTCACCGAAGGTCGACCGGCCCGAGCCGCGCGCCATTCCGGTCGTGTCCGAGGCCGAGTACAAGGCGTTGCTGCACACCTGCCGGTCGTCGTTCGTCGGTCGGAGGGACGCAGCGATCCTCGGCGTGCTGTGGTCCACCGGGATGCGCCGCACCGAGGTCGCCTCCATCCAGAGCGCCGACGTGATGATCGAGACCTCGCGGCTCCTCGTCCCCAAGTCGAAGAACCGGGAGCCTCGCGTCGTCCCGCTCACCGATGACGCCATCCGCCTTCTGAGCCGGTACCTGCGCGTCCGCAAGGGGCATCGTCACGCCGATCTGCCGGATCTGTGGATCGGGGAGCGCGGCCCGCTCACGTCCTCGGCTATGAGGCTGATGCTCGACCGTCGCTCGAAGAAGGCGAAGGTCAAGGTCTCGGCCCACCAATTTCGGCGCGCGCTCGCTGTGCGCTGGCTGTCGCAGAACGGGTCGAATCGCTTCTGCGCACCGTGGCGGGCTGGAAGCATCACTCGATGGTGGGCAGGTACACGAGGGCCAAGAGGGGCGATCTGGCCATCGAGGAGGCCCTGCGGATCCTGGGCTAGACGAACAGCCTGGCGACCGCCAGCCCGATCCAGGCGACGCCCAGAGCCACGCCGGCCCATGTCAGTCGTCGCGCCGGGGTGCGCATCTGCTCCACTTGGAGGCGCAGAACTGGCGACCAAGGATCGTGCGGAGCCCTGAGCCCGGGCCCACGAGGGCGCCTCGTCGGCGATGAACCGATCTGCTTGGACCGCTACCCGCGCCAGCGCGCCGAGTCGCACAGCCGCAGGGAGGCCGACGACGAGGAAGTGGCCGTGCTGGAGCCCCGGGCGCGATCCCGTCCGGAACGGAAGTGCCCGGGTGCTTTGGCTGCGATGGCCTGCGCACGATCGGCCAGTCGAACCGGCACTTGTCATGCAGCGGCCGCAAGCCTCGCTTCCCAGCCTTGGCGGGAGCCTAGAATTCCTCCGTCGGCGGACCTGGCGGGCAGGTTCGCTGCCAGCGAAGGGCGATGCCATGTACGACTTGTATGGCGAACCCGAGATGGCGCTGACGCCATGGGCGAAGGTCATGCTCGTGGTGTTCGGTGTGGTCGGGATCATCGGTGAGTTGCATGCTCGCGTCGACCGGTTGTGCAAGAGGGGGCGCCGATGGCGAAGCCGTTGCCCGACGAGGCGTACGATTGGCTGCGTTGCGTCTGCGACGCCCGGGGCCGGCTGCAGCGCGCGCCGGAGTCGCTGACCTGCACGGCCTGTGGTGCCGTTCATCCGGTCGTCGACGGAGTGCCCGTGATCCTCGACCGCCGCAGATCCGTCTTCGACCCGGAAGAGATCATCTCGAGCTACCGGTCCGGGCCACCGAGGCGGCTCGAGCGCGCGGTTCGCGCGGCGCTCCGGTTCGTGCCCCCGATCGGCTCGAATCTCGCGGCCGGCAGGGTCAGCACCGTAATGCGCGACATGCTGAGCCGTATCGAGAAGCCGAACCTGCTCGTGGTCGGCGGCGGCGACGCGGGTGCCGGGCTGGAGGGGCTCCTCGACGAGCCGCGCTACACGACCGTCGAATCGGATATCTATTTCGGCCCGCGCTGCAACCTGATCGCGGACGGTCACGATCTTCCGTTTGCGTCCGGCAGCTTCGACGCCGTGATCTGCCAGGCCGTGCTCGAGCATGTCGTGCGGCCGCACGATTGCATCGCCGAGATGCACCGCGTGCTGAAGCCGCACGGTGTCGTCTTCATCGACGTGCCGTTTCTGTTTCCGGTGCACATGGGCGCGCACGATTTCACGCGCTTCACGCTCGGCGGCCTGCGCGCCGCGTGCCGCCGCTTCGATGAGCTCGAGGCCGGCGTCTCGGGCGGGCCCGGCCAGGCTGTCGCCTGGATGATCCTGTACGACTTACGCGCGTTGTCGAGCGC
>DASZOG010000009.1:0-3713 GCA_035550895.1 Acidimicrobiales bacterium | reverse complement strand
CTGGTTCGAGCGAGTCGCCGAGCTGGCCTCGTGACTCAGCGCGTGGCCGGCGCTCGGCCGGCTCGAGGCCGGCGGCTGGGTCGTGCGCACGGGCGCCTGGTTCGAGCGAGTGGCCGAGACGGTGCCACGTCAGTGCACTGCCCCGCGGCGACGGCGTTCGTACGCTGGCGGCGTGGGCTGGCACGTGGATGAGTTCCGACGCTCGCTCACCCGTGCCGCACCGGCGACCGTCGCCGCCTATGCGACAGACGTCGCCGGGTTCGTCGAATGGGCGGAACGCGGCGGCCTGGCCGGGCCGGGAGACGTCACGCGGCTGCTCCTGCGCCGCTACCTCGCCTACCTCACCAGCCGGCGGTACGCGGCGCGCAGCGTCGCCCGCAAGGCGTCGGCGCTCCGGCGGTACTTCGGCTGGCTGCGCCGACAGGGTCTGGTGGCCGTCGATCCAGCTCGAGGGCTCCGCGCCCCGACCGGCACCGGTCGCCTGCCGCGCGTCCTCACCGGCGCCGAGGTGGCGGCGCTGCTCGACGATCCACCGGCGCGCGTCGACGGCGATCACGAGTGGGTCCGCCTACGCGACGACGCGATCCTCGAACTGCTCTACGGCGGCGGTCTCCGCGTGGCCGAGTTGTGCGCCCTGCGCCTCTCGCAGGTCCGCCTCGGCGAGCGCGCTCTGGTCGTGCTCGGCAAGGGGTCGAAGGAACGGGTCGTCCCACTCGGTGCACCGGCACTCGAAGCGCTGCACGGCTGGTTGCGCGCAGGCCGGCCAGCCCTCGACGACGTCGACCCGGCGGCGGCCGATGCCGTCTTCCTCAACCAGCGGCGAAGGCGGCTCACGCCCCGCGACGTTCGCCGGATCGTCGACCGGCGTGCCGCCGCCCCGACCCACCCTCACGCCCTGCGGCACACGTACGCCACCCACCTCCTCGACGGCGGCGCCGACCTGCGTGTCGTCCAGGAGCTGCTCGGGCACGCCGACGTCGCCACGACGCAGGTGTACACGCACGTCAGCCGGGAGCGGCTGCGCCAGGTCTACGACCAGACCCACCCCCGAGCCTGACCCCGCCCTTGCCGCCATGGGCGGCCATCCGACGTCACCGGAGTGGTTCCCGGAGGTCTCACCGACGTGTTCCCGCTCGTCTTCCTGGCGGCCGCGGCCGCTCTCGTCCCGTCGACCGATTGCTACCGACCTCCGGTCATGGCGCCGATCGTCGAGCACTTCGAGGCACCTGTATGCCGCTGGTGCCCTGGCAACCGCGGGCTCGACTACGCGACCCGCCCGGGTGAGCCCGTGCGCGCTGCGGCGTCCGGGCGCGTCACGTTCGCCGGGCTTGTCGCCGGCCGGCGCTGGGTGACCATCGCCCACCGGGACGGCCTGCGCACGTCCTACGGTCCGCTCGCCGCGGTCGCCGTCCGCGCCGGTGCCGACGTCACGTCCGGCCAGGCCCTCGGGCGCGCCGCCGGGCCGCTGCACTTCGGCGTCCGTCGAGGTGACGTGTACGTCGATCCCGAGACGGTGCTCGGGGCGGCGGTGCGACTGCGACCGCGCCTCGTCCCGCTCCACGGCGCCGCCCCGCCGCGACCCCTCCCGAGCTGCACACCTCCCAGCCGTTCACGAACGGCGCTCCGCTAGGATGGCCCGCTGGTCGCCTGGCCCTCAGGTGACCGGAGTACCCCGACATCCCAGGCATCCGGGCCACCTGCGGTCGCTCGACGGAGCGCCACGGTCCGCGGTGTGACCAACCGCAGGAGAGGAGAACGTCGATGGCCGTCGTCACGATGCGCCAGCTACTGGAAGCCGGTGTCCACTTCGGGCACCAGACCCGCCGGTGGAACCCGAAGATGAAGCGCTTCATCTGGGGTGAACGGTCGGGGATCTACATCATCGACCTGCAACAGACGCTGCCGCGCCTCGAGCAGGCGTACGCCTACATCCGCGACCTGGTCGCCGGCGGCGGCACGATCCTGTTCGTCGGCACGAAGAAGCAGGCGCAGGACGCCGTGCGCGACGCTGCCGAGCGCTCCGGCATGCCGTACGTCAACCAGCGTTGGCTCGGCGGGATGCTGACGAACTTCGAGACGATGGCCAAGCGCGTGGGCAAGATGCAGGAGTACGAGCGGATGCGCGACATCGGCGAGTTCGACGCGATGCCGAAGAAGGAAGCGCTGCAGCTCAGCCGCGAGCTGGAGAAGCTCGACCGCAACCTGGGCGGGATCCGCTCGATGGCCCGCCGTCCCGACGCGATCTTCGTGCTCGACACGAAGAAGGAGCACATCGCCGTCACCGAAGCGAACAAACTCGGCATCCCGGTTGTCGCCGTGGTCGACACGAACTGCGACCCCGACCTGATCCAGTTCGTGATCCCCGGCAACGACGACGCGATCCGCGCCAGCCAGCTCGTCTGCCGGGTGGTCTCCGACGCGGTGGTCGAGGGCCGCTACATCGCCTCCAAGCGGGGCGGCGGCGCTCCGAAGGCTGCTCCTGAGACCGCGGTGCGCTCGCCCGAGGAGGAGGCCGCGTTCCAGGCCCGCCAGGCCGACGCCCGCCGCCAGGCCGCCGCCGCGCAGGCCGAGCGGGAGGCCCGCCTCGCCACGCGCCGCGGCCCCGCGCCGGCCGCCGCCGGGGCCGAGTCCGCGCCGGATGCGGAGCCCACCACCGACTCCGCCGAGTCTGCGGCGTCCGCCACCGGCACCGCCGGGCCCGTCGCCGAAGCTGAGCCCTCGGCGCCTGCCGCCGACACGGCCGGGCCCGCCGGGTCGGCCGAATCTGCGGCGCCCGCTGCCGGCGCTCGTGAGACCGCCGGTAACCCTGCCGCCGAGCCGGTTGCCGCGGCCGCCGCTACTGCCGAGTCCGCGGCCACGGCCGACGCCAACGCTGCCGCGGACGAGTCAACCGGCGCTGCCGACGAGCCCGAGCCCGCCTCGACCGGCGCGGCGCCGGCAGAGACCACGGAGTCCTGACCCATGTCGTTCACTGCCAAGGATGTGCAAGCGCTGCGCCAGGCCACCGGCGCCGGGATGATGGATTGCAAGCGCGCACTCGAGGCGAACGACGGCGACCTCGAGGCGGCGACGCAGTGGCTGCGCGAGCAGGGTCTGGCCGCTTCCGCCAAGCGGGCCGACCGCGAGAACCGGCAGGGCACGGTGTCCGTGTTCGTCGACGGCGACGTCGGCGCCATCGTCCAGCTCAAGTGCGAGACCGACTTCGTCGCGTCGAGCGACCAGTTCAAGAACCTCGCCTCCGACCTGGCCGCGCTCGTCGCTGCCAAGGGCGAGGCAGCCGTCGCTGATCGGGCGAAGGACGTCGAGGACCTGAAGCTGACGCTGAGAGAGAACATCGAGGTCGGCGACGTGTTCCGCATCGAGGCCGCCGAAGGCAACGTCCTCGATTCCTACGTGCACGTGCAGGGTGGCCGTGGCGTGAACGCCGTCCTCGTCGAGCTCGCCGGCGGCTCGCCGGAGCTGGCCCACGACATCGCCGTGCACATCGCGTTCGCCCGGCCGAAGTACCTCCACCGCGAAGACGTCCCGGCCGACGAAGTCGCCCGCGAGCGCTCCACCCTGGAAGCGCTGACGCGCAACGAGGGCAAGCCCGAGCAGGCCATCCCGAAGATCGTCGAAGGTCGCCTCAACGGCTTCTTCAAGGACGTCACGCTCCTCGAGCAGCCGTACGCCAAGGACGACAAGCAGTCGATCCGCCAGCTCCTCGGCGACGC
>DASZOG010000008.1:0-4841 GCA_035550895.1 Acidimicrobiales bacterium | reverse complement strand
CCCAGCATGGTCCGCGTCGGTTCCATCACTCGTGCCCCGAACGTGTACTCGGGGTCGGCCTGGATGTCGTGGATGTGAATGGTGCGACGCTCGAGCGCAGCCCGCGCGGCGCCGCTGTGGCGGCCGGGTGCGATGGGATGCTGCTCGATGAACGCCCTGAGCTCGTCAGTGACGTTGTGGCTCGCGACCATGCGCAGGACCTCGCCCTGGAAGCGGAAGATCACCGCCCGCTCCGCCTCGCAGAGCCGGATCGCGTTCTCGGCCAGCGTCTCGAAGACCGGCTGCAGGTCGAACGTCGAGCGGCCGATGACCTTCAGCAGCTCGCTGGTGGCCGTCTGCTGCTCCAGCGCCACGCGCAGCTCGCCGTTGCTCGCCTCCAGCTCCTTGAACAGCCGCACGTTCTCCACGGCGATGACCGCCTGGTCGGCGAACGTCTTCAGCAGCTCGATCTGATTCGCCGGGAACGGACCCGCCTCGAAGCGCTGGGTGACGATGGCTCCGATGGGGACGCCGTCCCGCAGCATGGGGACGGCGAGCATGCTGCCGAACCCGCTCGCGGCGGCCACGTCGTGGTCGTACTCGGGATCGCTCTGCACGTCGGTGATCGCGGTCACTGTACCGTTCAGGATCGCGCGCCCCGACGCCTGCTGGCGGTTCGGCCGCATCGGATAGAGACGCTGCAGCGCCGCGAGGGTGCCGCCGGTCAGATTGTGGTGGGCGACCAGATGCAGCAGCTCGCCGTCGTACCTGAACAGGGCACAGAAGTTCGTGCCGCAGAGGCGTGGCGTGCTGCTCGCGATCGTGTCGAAGACGGGCTGGACATCGGTCGGCGAGCGCGAGATCACGCGCAGGATCTCCGCGGTCGCCGTCTGCTGCTCGAGCGCCACCCGGAGATCGCGGTTGCGCGTCTCCAGCGCCTCGAAGAGGCGCACGTTGTCGATGGCGATGACGGCCTGGGCGGCGAACGTCTCCAGCAGCGCGATCTGCGTGTTGGTGAACGGCTGGACCTCGTTGCGCCAGACGCAGATGGTGCCGATGGGCTGGCCGTCACGGAGCATCGGCACGCTCAGCACCGTGCGGAAGCCCAGACGCAGACCGGGCGCGGCCGGGTAGTCCGGGTCGGTAGGAAGGTCGGGCACGTGGACCACGCGGGACTCGAGAACCGCGCGACCGTTGATGGTGTCCGGAAGGAGCGGACGGGGATACTGTGCGCGGAAGTCCGCGAGCTTGTCGCCGGTGAGGCCGTCGGCCACGGGGAGCGTCAGCACGTCGCCCTCACGCACGAAGATGGCGCCGAACGCCGCGCCGGTGAGCGCGCGCGCGCTCGCCACGATCGCCGCGAAGACGGGCTGCACGTCCGTCGGCGACTGGCTGATGACGCGCAGGATCGTGCTGGTGGCCGTCTGCTGCTCGAGCGCCTCGGTGAGGTCGGCGTTCTTGACCTGCAGCTCGTTGAGCAGGCGTGCGTTCTCGACGGCGATCACGGCCTGGTCGGCGAAGGTCTGGAGCAGCGCGATCTCCCCGGCCGCGAAGCCCCCCACCCGGTCACGCGTGATGGCGATGACCCCGACGACATCGTCTCCCCGGAGCATCGGTACCGCGACGACCGATCGGAAGCCGCGCCGGCGCGCATGCTCCCGGAAATCGGGTCCGCACGAGGGATCCGTCGTCACGTCGACGACGTGCTGCACGCTCCGGCTCACGACGGCGCGGATGTCCGGCCAGTCCAGGGCCGACCGCCGCGTCTCCAGCCCCCGCTGATCGACCAGCAACTCCGTGCTCCCGGGGAGGCCGCCTCGCGCCGCGGCGGGCCGGATCTGCCCTTCCTCGCGCCGGAAGACCGCCACCGACCAGGCGCCGAACAGTCGCATCGCACTGTCGGCGATCACATCGAACACCGGCTGGACGTACGCCCGTGCCTGGCTGATCGTGCGGAGAATCTCGGCGGTGGCCGTCTGGCGATCCAGCGTGTCGGTGAGCTCCTTGAGGAGCTCGGCGTTCTGGATCGCGATCACCGCCTGGTCGGCGAACGTCTTCACGAGCTCGATCTCGGCCGCGCTGAACGGTCTGACCTCGCGCCGCCCGCAGCCGATGGCGCCGATCGGCACGCCGTCACGGATGATCGGAATGCCGAGATACGTGCGGTAGGGGGCGGCGCCTTTCAGCACGAGGAGCGTGTGCGGGTCGTAGTCGGGGTCGGTCTCGATGTCGTCGATGTGCACCGGGCGGGCGTCCACGAAGGCCCGGCCGATGGCGAAGTGACGCGTGGCCGGCCGGGGGAACAGGCTGTGGTAGGCGGCGGTCTCCTCCGGCGACATGTTGTTGACGGCCACGAGATGGAGCAGCCCGCTGTCGTACCGGGCGACGGCGCTGAACGCCGCGTCGCACAGGCGCGCCGCGCCGGCCACGATCATGTCGAACACCGTCTGCACCGCGCCGCGCGAGCCCGAGATGACGCGCAGGATCTCGCCGGTCGCGCGCTGCTGCTCGAGGGCCTCGGCCAGGCCCGCCTCGAGCTGAGCGACCCGGGCGGCGAGCTGGGCCTTGGTGGGAGACGACATCGCTGGACCTCTCGAGCCGGCGCGTTTCAGGTGGACCGGATCCGCTCGCTCACGATGAACCGCTTGTTGAACGTGTAGGGCCGGACCTCGGGCTTCCAGCGACCGACGTCCGACGTGTCGTTCCAGAGCTTCGACATCGGCAGGTCGGCGCGCTCCACCTCGTAGGCGCAGAGGTACCGTGGCTCGCCGGCGGCCGACGTCCGGTAGCGCACGGCGTTGACGCACCCGGGGAGCTTCAGCAGCAGCGGCACGTGCTCGGTGTCGTACAGCTCGTTGAAGAGCGCTTCGCGGTGCGGCTCGACGTCCATCATGACCCAGAAGACGTACGGGGTCGTGCCGGCGAGCGCCGCGCCGCCGCCCACCCGCTCGTACAGCGCGAGGCGGCGGTTCATCGTGTGCGGTCGCACGACCGTGTTCCACCGCCCCGCCTCGCCGGCCGCCCTCCACGCCGGGCTGTCGATCACCGCCGCCGAGTCCAGCTCGTAGGCGGCGAGGTAGCGCGGGTCGGTCGGCGACGGCTGGCGGTAACGGCTCGCCCGCTGCACGCCCGGTACCGTGCGCAGGTGCCCGAGGTGCTCGGTGTCGTAGACCTCGTTGAACGTCGCCTCGTGGTCGTGGGCCACGTCCATCCGGACCAGGTAGAGCGCGGGCGTCGCCACGGAGCTAGCGGTGGGTCCCGGCGGCCTGCATCACGCGCTCGCCGGCCCGCCGCGACGGCCCGATGAACTCCACCATGTTGCCGTCGGGGTCCTTGACGAAGACCTGGCGCAGGCCGGTGGGACCGGAGATGACGTCCCGGCAGACGAGGCCGAGCGCCTCGATCCGCGCCGCCGTCGCGTCGCAGTCGTCGGTCCAGAGCGCGAAGTGCGGGTACCGCGCCTCGATCCGCTCCCGCTCGACGGCCGGGCGGACGAGCGTGTCGTTCAGGATGATGTGCAGCTGGAGGTCGCCCCCGAGGCTGTACCAGATACCGGGGAAGTCGAAGGCCGGGCGGGGGATCTCCTCGAACCCCAGGGTGTGGGAATAGAACTCCCGCGCCTTGGCGACGTCGGTGACCGTCACGCTGACGTGCGTGAACTGCCTGAAGAGAGTCATGTCTGCCTCCCGCCCGGGTGCCGGGGCCAGTCGCGCCTCGATCGTCCGGAGCTCAGTATAGAGCGACCGGGTTGCCCGGGGAGCCCGTTCCCCCGACGATCTTGAGTGGTGCCCAGACGAAGGCGAACTCGTAGACCTTGTCGCGCAGCAGCGGCGTGAACTCCAGATTCTCGATGTTCCAGATGCCCCGCCGCGTCTGGAGCTCCGTGTGGCACGGCACCGCGAAGTCGTCCTGCTCGCCGGTCGGCTGGGCATCGTTGGCCGAGGTGTCGCCGCCGATGAGGATGACCTTCCGCTCGGCCAGGTACTGACAGGCGCTCACCCCGAAGCCCGGCTCGCCGGACGTGAACTCGGCGCGGCGGCGGGCCTTCTCCTCCGGCGGCAGTCCCTTCCACTCCGCGTTGAGCCAAAGGTCCCCGTGTCCGGTATAGAGGAAGACGCAGTCGCCCTCTCCGATCTCGGCGAGGCCCTGCTTCTGCACCATCGCCCGCACGTCGGCCGCGGTCACGATGCCGGGGCTCTTCGTGTCCTTCGGGATCGGCAGTCGCTTCATCCCGCGGTGCGCGGGCGCATCGAGCAGCACCGCCCGGCACACGAAACCCTTCTCGGCCACCCACTCGACGCCCAGGTCGCCCATGCCGACCACCCGGCCGCCGCCGCCGCGCTCGTAGGTCTGTTCCCGCCAGCGGCCGTTGTAGAAGAAATCCCCTTTCGACGTCCGCACGCCGATGTGGCCGGGCCCGTCGAACTGGGTCCCGATCTGGCCGATCTCCGTCGTGATCAGCTCGTCGTGGTAGACGAGCGCGTTCTGGCCGAAGGGCCCCCCGGTCGGGGTGCCGGGGATCGCCAGGTTCCAGCTACGGGCGCCGAAGGCCGGGATGCTGGAGTGATAGAGCTTGCCGAGCGTCGCCGTCTTGCCCTGCTTGACGGTGCGCATCGCCTTCATGACCATGGCCGGCGTCGTGCGATTGACCGCGCCCGCCCTGTCATTCGGGCCCCACTCGGTCGGCGCCCACTTCTCGGTGATTGGCTTGTCGTTCACGGGCGGCGCCGGCTGCTGGGCGCTCATGTAGGACACCCCGACCAGACCGAGGACCGCCAGACCGACGACGACGGCGAGCACGGATCGTCCTGCCATGTCAGGCCTCCCGGGAAGCTCTCGTTTCGGGCAGGCCCGATCCTACG
>DASZOG010000007.1:0-19801 GCA_035550895.1 Acidimicrobiales bacterium | reverse complement strand
CCCCCCCGCGCCGCGGCTGGCTGCGCCCGTCTCGGTGCGTGAAGGCGAGCTGCCGCCGTCCGTGCAGCGGGTGGACGAGCCGGTCGGCAACGGCGTCGTCGCCGCTGTGTGGGCGATGCGCGCGGAGCTCGACGACGCGAGCGTCGGCGTGGTCGTACCCGCGTCACTGGCGCCGGTGATCAGCGCGGCGCTCACCGCGGCCGGCATCGAGCACGGCGAGGCGAGCCGCACCGCCCTCGAGGCGGACGTCACGATCGTGCCGATCGGTCTGGCGAAGGGGCTCGAGCTCGACGGCGTGGTGCTGGTCGAACCGGCACGCATCGTGCGCGAGGAGGCACAGGGGCTGCGCGCGCTCTACGTCGCGTTGACCCGCGCGACGCGCCGCCTCGTCGTCGTCCACGCCGAGCCGCTGCCCGAGGCGCTGCTCAACGGCCGCGCCGACACCCCGTCGGCCGCCGCCAGCTAGTGCCGTGGCCACAAACGCTCGCCTGCCACGCCGGCCAGATGGCGCCGCTCGCAGCGTTGCTCGTCCTCGAAAGGGCGCACGGCTATTCCTTCGCCCTCGCGCCTTGCGCGCGACGCCCCTGACTCGGCGTGAACGGGGCGACCGTTCATGGCCACGGCACTAGTCCGCGAACGACCGTGGCGGCGCCGTTGGTCATCGTGGCGAACCGGTTGCCGGTGGAGCCGTCGACCCCAGGCGGCCAGGCCTGGTCGAGGACTCCCGGGGGGCTGGTCAGCGCGCTGGCGACGGTGATGGGCGGCCGGCACGGGTCCTGGGTCGGGTGGGCCGGCTCGGGCGACGACGCGGGGTCGCTGCCGCGTGACACCGGCTTCGATCTGCATCTCGTCGACCTGGAGGAGACGGAGGTCGACGGGTACTACGACGGCTTCGCCAACGCCACGTTGTGGCCGCTCTACCACGCGGGCGTCGAGCCGGCGGAGTTCCACCGCCACTGGTGGGCCGCCTACCAGCGGGTGAACGCCCGCTTCGCCCGGGTCGTCAGCGATCTCGCCCCGCGCCGGGCGACCGTGTGGATCCACGACTACCACCTCCAGCTGGTCCCGGCGATGCTGCGCGAAGCCCGCCCGGACGTGCGCATCGGCTTCTACCTGCACATCCCGTTTCCCCCCGGGGAGCTGTTCCTCCAGCTCCCGTGGCGGCGCCAGATCCTGTCCGGGATGCTCGGGGCGGACGTCGTCGGCTTCCAGGTGCCGGACGGGGCGCGCAACTTCAGCCGGCTCGCGGTGCGGCTCTGCGGCGCCCGCCCGGTACCCGGCGCCGTCGTCCACGAGGGCCGCGCCGTACGGCTCGGCGCGTTCCCGATCTCGATCGACAGCCAGGCGTGGAACGAGCTCGGCGCTTCGCCGGGCACCGAAGAGCGGGCGCGGGCGCTGCGCGCCCGGCTCGGAGAGCCGCGCTCGGTCCTCCTCGGCATCGACCGGCTCGACTCGACGAAGGGCATCGGCGAGCGGCTCCGGGCGTTCGAGGAGCTGCTCTCGACCGGTCGCGTGAAGGCCCCGGAGACGGTGCTCGTCCAGGTCGCCGTGCCGAGCCGCGACCGCAGTCAGGCGTACCGCCGGCAGCGCGACATGGTCGAGCAGCTCGTCGGGCGGATCAACGGCGAGTACGGCGAAGTCGGTGCACCGGCGGTGCATTACGTCCACCAGTCGTTCTCGCCCGCGGACCTCGCCGCGCTGTATCGCGCCGCCGACGTGATGCTCGTGACTTCGCTGCAGGACGGGATGAACCTCGTTGCCAAGGAGTACGTCGCCTGCCGCGTCGCCGACCCGGGTGTGCTCGTGCTCAGCGAGTTCGCCGGCGCGGCACACGAGATGCGGTCCGCGCTGCTCGTCAATCCCTACGACCTCGACGGCCTCCAGGACGTGATCGTCCGCGCGCTGGAGATGCCGCCTGCCGACATGCGCCGGCGGATGCGGTCCCTGCGCCGGACGGTCGCGACGAATACCGTGTACACCTGGTCCGACCGGTTCCTCACCCTCCTCGAGCACGATGCTGCCTGACGACCTGACGGATGCGCTCCTCGAGCTCTCGCGCACGCCGGTCCTGCTCGTCGCCTCGGACTACGACGGCGTGATCGCGCCGATCGTCACGGACCCGAACGAGGCGCACCCCAAACGCGAGACCGCGGTCGCCTTGCGCGGGCTCGCCGAACTGCCGGACACCCACGTCGCCGTCATCTCCGGTCGCGCGCTGCGCGATCTCTCGGCGCTGAGCCGGTTCCCCGCTGAGATCCATCTCGTCGGCAGCCACGGCAGCGAGTTCGACGTTGGGTTCGTCACCGCGATCGACGAGCACACCCGTGCCCGGATCGCGCTCGTGCAGCACGAGATGGCGCTGGCCGGCGACGGCGCGCCCGGCGCCCGCGTCGAGCGCAAGCCGACCGGCGGCGCGTTCCACTACCGCACGGCCGACCCGGCCGCGGCGCGCAAGGCGCTCACGCGGCTGCGCAAGCGCCTGGCGAAGATCGCCGGCGTCTCGCTGATGGAAGGCCACATGGTGCTCGACGCGTCGGCCGTCGAGCTCGACAAGGGCGTGGCGCTCACCCGGCTGCGGCGCAGCCTCGGCGCGACCGCGGTGCTCGTCATGGGCGACGACCGGACGGACGAGAAGGCGTTCGCCGTCACGGGGGCCGGCGACGTGACCGTGAAGGTCGGGCCGGGCGGGACCCTCGCCCGCTTCCGCATCGGCGGACCGGACGAGGCCTCGCAGGTCCTGGCACTGCTGCTGGAGCTCCGCCTGCGCTGGCTGTTCGGCGCCGACGCCGTGCCGATCGAGCAGCACACGTTGCTGTCCGACCACCGCAGCCACGCGATCCTCGACCCGTCGGGACGGGTCGTGTGGTACTGCCATCCACGGCTCGACGCGTCGGCGGTGTTCGCCGAACTGGTCGGCGGCGTCAGCGCCGGGCACTTCTCGATCGGGCCGATCCCCGGCCGGTCGCCATTGAGCCAGCGCTACGTGGACGGCTCGCTCGTGCTGCGCACCCGGTGGCCGGGCCTGACGGTCCTCGACTACCTCGACCACGACGCGGCGGCGGGCACCACGTCGCTCGTCCGCGTGCTGTCCGGCAAGGGACCGGCACGCATCGAGTTCGCACCCCGACTGGACTTCGGTCGCGCCCCGACCCGGCTCGTCGTCGAGAACGACGCGCTGCGCGTCGCCGGTCCGGCCGACGTTCTCGTGCTCCACGCGCCCGGCGTCGAATGGGACATCGTCGAGGACGGCCCGCACCAGATGGCCACGGCCGTCGTCGAGCCGGGCGAGGGGCTCGTGCTCACGCTGCACGGCAGCAGCGACCCGCCGGCCGAGCCCGAGCCCGAGCGGCGCCACCAGGTGCTCAGCGCGTGGAAGAGCTGGGTCGACGGTCTCCACGTGCCACGCACGGGCGCTGACCTCGTCGTGCGCAGTGCCCTGATCCTGAAGGGGTTGTGCCACCCATCCGGCTCCGTCGTCGCCGCGGCGACGACAAGCCTGCCGGAGGAGCTCGGCGGCTCGCGCAACTGGGACTACCGCTACTGCTGGCTGCGCGACGCGGCGCTCACGGTGGCCTCGCTCGCCCGGCTCGGTAGCACGAGCGAGGCGCAGTCGTTCCTGGAGTGGACGGCAGCGCTGCTCGAGCGGGCACCCGAGGGAGGGTTCCTCCGGCCCGTCTACACGGTCGAGGGCCACGACCTGCCGCCGGAGGCGGTCATCCCGCAGCTCGCCGGGTATGCCGGTAGCCGGCCGGTGCGCGTCGGCAACGCGGCCGAGCACCAGCTGCAACTCGACGTTCTCGGCCCCCTGGCGGAGCTCGTCCACCAGCTCACGTCCGCCGGCGTGCCGGGGATGGAGAAGCACCTCCCGCTGGTCAACTGGTGCGCCGAGGCCGTCGGGCGCCGGTGGAACGAGGCCGACCACGGGATCTGGGAGGTCCGCCTCGCGCCGCGCCACTACGTCCACTCGAAGGTGATGTGCTGGGTGACGCTCGACCGCGCCGTCAAGGTCCACGAGATGCTCGGCGCCCCGGGGCAGGACTGGTGGAGCTTCGCCCGCGATGCGATCGGGGACGACGTCCTGGAGAACGGGTGGAACGAGGCGGTCGGCGCGTTCACCTGCTGGTACGGAGGCACCGAGCTCGACGCCGCGGCGCTGCACGTCGGCCTCGCCGGGCTCCTACCGCCCGACGACCCGCGCTTCGCGCAGACCGTCGAGGCGATCGAGGCCGAGCTCCGCGCCGGTCACACGCTGTACCGCTACCGCTTCGACGACGGCCTGTCGGGCAGCGAGGGCGGGTTCCTGCTCTGCGCGGCGTGGCTGCTCCAGTCGTACCTGCTCCTCCACCGGCCCGACGACGCGATCGCGCTGTTCGACCAGATCGCGGCCACCTTCGGCCCGACGGGGACGGCGAGCGAGATGTGGGACCCGATCGGCAAGCGGGCGCTGGGCAACATCCCCCAGGCGTACTCCCATCTGGGGATCATCGACTCGGCGGTGGCGCTCGACGCCGGCGGGTTCGGGGAGCAGATGTTCGGTTAGCCTCACATCCGTGACGAAGGCCGCCGCGTCGGTGCACGTCGAAGGGCTGACCAAGCGGTTCGCGACGACGACGGTGCTCGCTGGCGTCGATCTCGCCGTGCCGGCCGGCGCTGTGTGCGCGCTGCTCGGGCCGAGCGGGTCCGGCAAGACCACGTTGCTGCGCACGATCGCCGGTCTGGAGCGCCCGGACGCCGGCACCGTCCATCTCGGCGAGCGGTTGCTGTGCGGACCGGGAACGTTCGTCGCTCCCGAGCGGCGCCAGATCGGCATGGTCTTCCAGGACTGCGCGCTGTTTCCCCACCTGACGGTCGCCGAGAACGTCGGTTACGGGTTGCCGCGCGCCGAGCGCAAGGGCTTGCGCGTCGCGGAGGCGCTGGCGATGGTCGGATTGGGCGGGTTCGCCGACCGGCTGCCCGGCACGCTGTCCGGCGGCCAGCAGCAACGGGTCGCGCTGGCCAGAGCCCTCGCTCCCCGGCCGGCGGTGATCCTGCTCGACGAGCCGTTCTCCAATCTCGACGCCGCTCTACGCGCCCAGGTCCGGTCCGACGTCCACGCCGTCCTCGCCGCGTCCGGTGTGACCGCAGTGTTCGTCACCCACGACCAGGAGGAGGCGTTCGTGCTCGGCGACGAGGTGGCCGTGATGCGCGACGGCCGCATCGTCCAGCGGGCGACTCCGGCCGAGCTCTACCGCCAGCCCGCCGACGCGTGGGTGGCCCGCTTCGTCGGCGATGCGAACCTCGTCGGCGGCGCGGGGGCGGGGTCGGTCGCCCACACCCCGCTCGGCGTCCTGCCGTTGGCCACCGAGTGCCACGGTCCGGTGGAGGTCCTCGTGCGGCCGGAGCAACTCGTCCTCGGGCCAGCGGGCAACGCCGCGGCCGACGCGCGGGCCACGGTCGAGCTCGTCGAGTACTACGGGCACGACGCCGTGGTCGTCCTCCGCTTGGACGGCGGCGCCGTGATCAAGGCCCGGGTCGTCCATCCCCGGGCGCATCGCGGGGACCGCGTCGAGCTGCAGTACGGCGGGCCGCCCGCGGTGGCCTACCCGTGCGCCGGGGAACCGGTCCCTGTCGCCAGTGCCGTTGGCTGACGCCGTCGACACCGACACCCTCGACGCTGACGTCGTCGTGCTCGGGGCGGGGCCCGCTGGCCTGGCGACGGCGCTCGTGGCGGCCCGCCACCGCCTCCAGGTCGTGGTCGTCGAACGGGCCCCACGTGTGGGCGGGCTCGCGGCGAGCATCGAGGTCGCCGGCCAGCGCGTCGATCTCGGCAGTCACCGGCTGCACCCGGCGATGCCCGCTCCCGTGCGGGCGGAGCTCGACCGGTTGCTCGGCGGCGACCTGCAGGTACGACCACGTCGCGGCCGGATCCGGCTCGACGGTCGCTGGCTCGCGTTCCCCCTGCGGCCGCTCGACCTCCTCCGCCACGCGCCACCGCAGCTGCTCGCCGGCGCGGCGCGGGACACGCTGACCGCGCCGCTGCGGCTGAGCTGCCAGGACTCGTTCGCGTCGGCGGTGCGCACTGGGCTGGGCCCGACGATCGCCGAGCGCTTCTACCTGCCGTACGCCCGCAAGCTGTGGGACGTCGAGCCGGAGCAGCTGTCCGCCGAGCTGTACCGCCGCCGGGTCAGTAGCGGATCGACCGGCCGCCTGCTGCGCAAGGTCGTCCGCGGCGCGCACCCCGGGTCGCGGACGTTCCTCTATCCCCGCCTCGGGTTCGGCGAGCTCAGCGAGCGGCTCGCCGCCGACGCGGTCGCGGCCGGCGCCGACATCCGCCTCGGCGCGACCGTGTGCTCCGTCGCCGAGGGCGCGGGGCAGTGGCGGATCGGCACACGCGGCGGTCCCTCCGTCGTGGCCCGCGCCGTCGTGTCGACGCTGCCCGCGTCGGTCCTTGCGCCGGTGCTGGACCCGGCGCCGCCGCCCGGCGTCGGGGCGGCGGCGAGCCGCCTGGTGCATCGCGGTGCGCTGCTCGTGTACCTCACCCTGCCCGTGGCGCGGTACACGCCGTTCGACGCCCACTACCTCCCGGATCCCGTGATCCCGGTGGCCCGGCTGTCGGAGCCGAAGAACTACCGGGACGGGCCCGACCCGCCGGACCGCACGGTCCTCTGCGCCGAGGTCCCCGCAACGCCGGGCGACGCGCGCTGGGCGCTGCCGGACGTCGAGCTCGCCGCGACGGTCGCCGAGAGCGCTGCCCGCAGTGGCCTGCCCCCGCTGGACCCGGTGGAGGTGCACGTCGTCCGCCTCCCGCACGTGTACCCCGTGTACCGCCTCGGCCACGAAGCCGACCAGGCCATGGTCGAGTCGTGGATCGGCGAGCGTCCCGGGCTGCTGCTCGTCGGCCGCCAGGCCCTGTTCGCCCACGACAACACCCACCATGCGATCACGATGGGCTGGACGGCCGGTGCCGCGCTGCGCCCCGACGCGACGATCGACAGCGCCTACTGGGCGGCGGCGCGGGCCACGTTCCGCGACCACGTCGTCGAGGACTGAGGCGCGGACGGGTTGAGCACCCGCCACACAACGGAGACGACCTGCACCAGGTACCGGCCGAGACGCACGAACGACCGCCCCGACTCGCGGAACCGGTACGTGATCGGGACCTCGGCGTAGCGGAAACCTTTGCCGAGGAGGTCGAGCGTGAGCACCTGGGCGTAGTTGTAGTCGTGGGCGATCTCGGCCGCGGCACCGGCCTCGCGGCTCAGCGCCCGGTAGCCGGACTGCCCGTCGGTGATCGGGGCGCGCGCCGACCAGCGCAGCGCGCCGGTCAGCACGAGGTTCCCGAGCCGGCGATGGGGCCGCATGTGCTCGATCGTCCCGCGGAAGCGCGAGCCGACCACGTAGTCGGCCGACCCGTCGATGATCGGCGTCACGACACGCTCGAGCTCCTCGGGGGCGTACTCCCCGTCGGCGTCGCAGAAGGCGACGACGGCCGCACCCGCATCGAGCGCCGCGGTGAAGCCCGTGCGGACCGCCGCGCCCAGGCCGCGATTGTTGGCGTGGCGGACGACGGTCGCCCCGGCGGCTTCCGCTTCGCGCGCGGTGTCATCGGACGAACCGTCGTCGACGACGATGCAACGCGTCGGCCGCGTGGCAACCGTTGCGGGAAGGCGGCGGACGACGGCGGCAACGCGTGCCGCCTCGTCGTGGGCCGGCAGCACCAGCACGATGGGGCCGTCACCGACCGGCCCCGCGGCGCGAGGGATGCTCCGGCGGGGGAGCCGCAGCCGGCCGGCGAGCGCGGGGTCGGGATACCACAGCGCGACGGCCCCGGCGCCGAGCGAGTACGCCGTCTTCAACGCGTGGGCGGCCAGCGCGATCGCGAGGCCGGGGCCGGCGGGTACACCGACGGCGACGAGCGCGGCGGTCGCCGCGGCTTCGTAGGTGCCGAAGCCGCCGGGCGCGATGGCCACGACCTGGGCCAGGACGGCGACCGCCGTCACCAGCACGGCGTCGCTCCATGCCAGCGGGTGCCCGGCCCAGCCCGCAGCCGAGTGGACGACGGCGGCCTCCAGCGGCCATGCCGCGGCGCACGCGAGCGCGACCTCGACGCCCGGCACGCGGATGTTCACGCCGCGCCGCCGCACCGACCGCAGCCAGATCACGCCGCCGGCGCCGGCCACGACGAGAACACCAGCCGCGACCCACACCCACGAGCCGAGGAGCTCCCGCGCCACGGTCGGGCCGGTGATCCCGGCGACGGCGGCCAAGGCGAGCAGGTCGCCGGAGCGCAGCGCGACGGTGGAGGCCGTCAGGGCGTCGAGTGGGAGCCCCGTCCGCCGTGTTGTCGACAGCGGGCGGACCACCTCTCCCAGGCGTAGCGGCAGGAGATGGTTTGCCGCCAGCGCGAGGTGGATCCCGGCCCACGCATGGGCGATCGGCAACTGGGGATGTACGCGATGCCACGCCCACGAGCGCACGACGAACGCGAGGGCGAATGCGGCTGTCGCCACGGCGAGGCCCACGGGATCGCCCGCCGCATCGCGCGCGATGCGACCCAGCACGGCGGCGTCGACCGTCCAGGCGACGGCACCGAGCGCGACGAGCCCGGCAACTGCCCCGAGGATCCACGGCGCACGGCGGCGGCTCGCGTGCGCTGGCACCGACTCATCGTCGCAGCGTTAGGTCTACTTTACAAGTGCGCGGCAGCATGGATAGCGTCGCTCGGCATGCCGGCTGATCTGCCCCGTACCTGGCGGCGCGTTGTGCTGTGCATGGTCGCGGCCACGGTGGCGCTCACCGTCACCGCCTGCTCCGACGACGGTCAGCGGCTCACGATCTACTCCGGGCGCACCGAGGATCTCATCGGTCCCCTCCTCGAGCAGTACGCCGAGGACACCGGCACCGGCATCGACGTCCGATACGGCGACTCCGCAGACCTCGCGCTGCTCATCGACCAGGAAGGAGGACGCTCACCGGCGGACGTCTTCGTCTCGCAGTCTCCCGGCGCGCTCGGCTATCTCGCCGGTGGCGGACGGCTCCAACCGCTGCCGGAGGATGTCCTCGGCCTCGTCCCCGAGCGGTTCGAGAGCGACGCCGGTGACTGGGTCGGCCTCTCCGGGCGCGTGCGCGTGCTCGTGTACAACACTGAGCTCGTCGACGAATCCGACCTCCCGGCGTCGGTCTTCGACCTCACCGATCCGCAGTTCGCCGACGAGGTCGGCGTGGCGCCGACGAACGGGTCGTTCCAGGACTTCGTCACGGCGATGCGCGAGCAGGTCGGTGACGACAAGACCAGCGCCTGGTTGTCGGGGCTGGCCGACGGCGGGGCGCGCACGTATCCGAACAACGTCTCGATCGTCGAGGCGGTCGGTCGCGGCGAGATCCGCTACGGGCTGGTCAACCACTACTACAACGAGCGGGCGAAGCAGGAGGACCCGTCGGTCCCGTCGGAGAACTACTTCTTCCCCGACCGCGATCTCGGCGGGCTGATCCTCGTCACCGGCGCCGGCATCCTGGACACGGCGGACGACGACGCGACTGCCGCCGACTTCGTCGAGTACCTCCTCTCCGACACGGCGCAGCACTACTTCGCCGAGGAGACGTTCGAGTACCCGTTGGTCGACGGCATCGACCCGGTCGGCGGCCAGCCGCCCCTCGAGTCGATCCCCTCGCCGGAGGAGAACCTCTCCCGCCTCGGTGCTGAGCTCGCCACGACCCGCGAGATGGTCGATGCCAGTGGCCTCGCCGCCGGCTGACGTCGCGCGCGACCTCCCACCTGCTCCCGTCCGGCGCGGCGCGCTCAAGGCCCGCTGGGTCGTGCTCGGCGGCCTCGCCTGCGCCGTCCCGTTCGCGGTGCCGTTCGCCGATCTCGTCGTCGACGCGTTGCGCGAGCCGGCGGCGATCTTGGACGTGCTCGCCTCGTCGCGCACCGCCGAGCCGCTGTGGCGCACCGTGCAGCTGGCGGTCATCGTCACGTGCGCGTCGGTCGTGGTCGGCACCGGGATGGCGTGGCTCACGGTGCGCGGCGATCTGCCGGCGCGGCGGTTCTGGCAGGTCGCGGCCGTGCTGCCGCTCGTCATCCCGTCCTACGTCGGCGCGCATGCCTTCGTGTCCGCGTTCGCGCCGGGCGGGCTGGTGGCCGAGCTCTTCGGTGTCGAGCCGGTGACCGACGTGCGCGGGCTGCCGGCAGCGGCCTGGGTGCTGACGACGCTGAGCTACCCGTACGTCTACCTGCCGGTCGCGGCACGTCTCAGCGGCCTCTCGCCGTCCTTGGAGGAGAGCGCCCGCCTGCTCGGCCGCCGCCCGCTGGCGGTCTTCTTCACGGTCGCCTTACCGCAGTGCGCCCTGGCGATCGGTGCCGGCGCATTGCTCGTCGCCCTGTACACGATCAGCGACTTCGGTGCCGTCCAGTTCGTCGGGTACGACACGCTCACCCGCCAGATCTACGGCGCCCGCTTCGACCGGACGGCGGCGGTGGCGTTCAGCCTGCTCCTCGCCGTCCTGGCGATCGCGCTGACGCTCGTCGAGCGCGGCGTCGCCCGGCGCGTGCCGCAGGCACCGGCGATGACGCTGCGCCGCGCGGTGACCGTCCCGCTCGGTCGGTGGCGGGCCCCGGCGCTGGCCGCCGTGGCGTTCGTCGTGCTCGCCTCGCTCGTCGCGCCATTGGTCGTCCTCGGCTGGTGGGTGTGGCAGGGCCTCGTCAACGACACGCCGCGCTTCCCGGACGACGGGTTGATCCCGCCGCTGCTCGGCTCGACGTGGGTCAGCATCGCCGCGGCGCTGATCGCGGTCGCAGTCGTGTTGCCGATCGCGCGGCTCACCGTGCGCCACCGCAGCCGCGCCGGCGGCGTCGCATCGACCTTCGTCGTCAGCGGTTTCGCCCTGCCGGGGATCGTGATCGCGCTCTCGCTCGTCAACCTGTTCGTCGCCACGCCCCTGTACCAGACGTACGTGGTGCTGCTCGCGGCGTACGTGATCCACTTCGGCGGCCAGGCGCTGCGCGCCTCGCAGGTCGCGGTCGCGGCGGTGCCGGAGCGGATGGAGGAGGCGGCGCGCCTGCTCGGTGCCTCGCGGTGGCGGCGCCTGCGCACGGTCGAGGTGCCGATGATGCTCCCCGGGCTGGCGGCGGGCGCCGGGCTGGTGCTGCTGAACACGATGAAGGAGCTGCCGGCGACGCTGCTGCTCGCCCCGATCGGGCACGAGTCGCTGTCCGGACGGATCTGGCAGACCGCCGAGCAGGTGTACCGGTACGACGTCGCGACGACGTCGCTGGTACTGATCGCCTGCTCCGCCGTCCTGACCTGGTGGCTGGTGATCCGGCGGATGGAGCACGTCGTCCGGTGAAGGAGCGTCGTCCGGTGCAGGACCGGTTCGCCTCGCTGCCGGCGACGCGGCTGTGCGTGCTGGTCGGGGTGATCGTCGCGGTCGCCGTCGCCGCGGGTACGTGGTCGCGCGCCACCTACGGCGCGCGGACCACGGCCGACGAGCCGCACTACCTGCTCACTGCGATCAGCCTGGCCGAGGACCGTGACCTCGACGTGGCCGACGAACGTGCGGATCTGCGGTACGTCGCCTTCCACGCTGCGCCGCTGCCACAACAGGCAGAGGTGCAGGACCGCGGCCGGCAGGTCGCGCCGCACGATCCACTCCTGCCGGTGCTGCTCGCCGTGCCGGTGGGCGCGGCGGGTTGGATCGGGGCGAAGCTCGCGCTCGCGGCGATCGCCGGCGTTCTCGCCGCTGTCATGGCATGGACGGCGATCCACCGCTTCGCTGTCCGCCCGCTCGTGGCGGCCGTCGCCGCGCTGCTCGCCGGGGCCAGCCCGCCGCTGGCGATCTACGGCACGCAGGTGTACCCGGAGCTGGTCGCGGCGCTGGTGGCGCTTCTCGGCTACCTCGCTGCAACGGCCCGGGCCGGTCCGCGGACTGCGCTCGCGGCCGTGGTGTGCGTGTCCGCACTGCCGTGGTTGTCCGTGAAGTACGTGCTCGTCGCGGCAGTGCTCGCTGCCGGCGTGCTGCTGCAGCAGTGGACCGCGCGCCGCCCCCGGCTCGTGCTCGGGACGACCGCCGCGCTCGTCGCGAGCGCGGCGGTGTATGTCGTCGGCCACGTCGTCCTGTACGGGGGCCTGACCGCGTACGCCGCCGGCTCCCACTTCGCCGCGGGCGAGCTGACGGTGGTCGGAAACGACCCCGACTACGTGGCGCGCAGCGTGCGCCTCGCGGGGCTTCTCGTCGACCGGCACTTCGGGCTCGTGCCCTGGCAGCCGGCATTCCTCGCCGCGCCCGTCGCGCTCGGGTGGCTGCTGTGGACGAGCCTCCGCCGAGCCACGCCGTCCGCGCCTGGTGTTCCCGCCGGTGACCGGCTCCGCCGGGTGCTCCTCGTCGCCGTTGTGGTCGCAGGATGGGCGACGGCCACGTGGATCGCGCTGACGATGCACGGCTGGTGGTGGCCCGGACGCCAGACCGTCGTCGTCGTGCCGCTGCTGGTCGTGGCCATTGCCTCGTGGGCCGACGGCTTGGCCCCGCTCGCACAGCGGCTGCTCGCCGGCGTCGCGGCGCTCGGTGTGCTCGCGTACGCCGTCGTCGCCTGGGGAGCAACGGCCGGATGGCACACGCTGATCGTCGACTTCGACCGGACGCCGAACCCGGTGCTGTGGCTCCTCCGCCCGCTGTTCCCTGATCTGCGCGCCGACGGGATCGCCACCGACCTGCAGTTGACGGCGTGGATCGTGGTTCTCGTGGCGACCGTGCTGCTCGCGGTCCGGCCAGCCATCCGCCGTCGCCGCGCGCCGGCACGGGCGGTGGCGGTCGGGCCATGACCGAGCGCAGCGAGGTCCGACAAGTACGGTCGTCTGTCGCCACGAAGTGGCGACACGGTCACCCCTCCACCCGAAGGGTGGACCAGTGACGGTCGTTGTCACCGGTGCGAGCGGGTTCATCGGCACCCAGGTCACGCAAGCGCTGCTGGCCCGGGGCGAGCGGGTCGTCGGGCTCGACCGGGTCCCTCCGACCGTGGCCGGCGACGGGTTCGAAACCCTGCACGTCGACCTCGCCGCGCCGCATGCCGAGGCCTTCGATGCGTTGCGTGCGGCCGACGCGGTCGTGCACCTCGCGGCCCGTCCGGGCGTTCGCGACTGCAGCCCGCGCATCGAGCTCCGCCGCCACATGGACAACGTCGTCGCCACTGCGCAGGTCCTCGCCGCGGTGCCGCTGCCGGTCCCGGTCGTCGTCGCCTCGTCGTCGTCGGTCTACGGAGGATCCCGGCGCGGCCGGCCCAGCCGCGAGGATGACCGGCTCCGTCCCCGCGGCGGATACGCCCGGTCCAAGGTGGCCGCGGAGCAGCGCTGCGCAGCGCGTGCCGCGGCTGGCGGCGCTGTCACCGTCGTGCGCCCGTTCACGGTCGTGGGTGACGGGCAGCGTGCGGACATGGCGTTGGCGCGGTGGATCGTCGATGCCCGCGCCGGCCGCCCGCTCGTCGTCTACGGCGGGCTGGCTCGCCGGCGCGACCTCACCGATGTCCGCGACGTCGTGCGCGCCGTGCTGGCGCTGCTCGACCGGGGAGCGCGCACGACGGTCAACGTCGGTTCCGGCGTCGGCCACTCGCTGGCGGAGATCGCTGCCGCGGTCGGCGACGTCGTCGCGCCCGTGACGGTCGAGGTCGTGCCGCTACCGGTCAGCGAGCCCGACGAGACGCTCGCCGACACGCGGCGGGGAGCGGCGACGTTCGGCTTCGTGCCCACCACGGACGTGCTCGACGTCGTGCGCCGGGCTGCCTCCTCCGCCGGTGACGCCGAGCACCTGCGCCTCGTGTCGTGACGCCACACGGGGCGTTGCGCGACGTGCGCGGTTGCCCCCCCTGCGCGACGCGGTTGGGTCCGGCGGGCGGCGGCGCCGTTGGCTCGTGGCTTACGCGGTGACGAGGATCCGGTTCGAGGCGAACGATCCGACGCCGACGTGGCGGCCGTCGATCTCGATCGTCATCGTCCCGTCGGGTGACGCGGCGGTGATCGTGCCGGAACGCCCAGGCTGGATCGCCGATGCTTCGAGGTACTCGAGCAGACCGGGGGTGAACTCGAGCTCCTCAGGAATGCGGGAGACGGTGAACGAGTTCCCGACACCGACGTCGACGAGGCGCACCGCGTCGGGCGCCTCGTAGCGGGATCCGGGGATCGGGTTGCCGTGCGGGCAGGTGGTCGGGTCGCCGAGCAGCCGGTTCATGGCGTCCTCGACGGAGTCGGACATGACGTGCTCCCACCGACCGGCCTCGGAATGCGCCTCCGCCCAGGACAGCCCGAGCACGTCGGTCAGGAACCGCTCGGCCAGACGGTGGCGGCGCACGACGGTCTCGGCGAGCACCTCGCCGGTCGAGGTGAGGCGGACGCGCCCGCCCTCGATGTGCACCAGCCCCTCGTGCTCCATGCGCTTGATCATCTCGGACACAGCCGGGCGGGAGACCTGCAGACGCTCCGCGATGCGCGCCTGGATGACGTCGACGTCGTCCTCCTTCAGCTCGTAGATGCATTCGCAGTACTCCTCGAACGCAGGACGATGCTCGGACGGCGCTGGCATGGACCGCAGTCTACCGAGGGGGTGCGACGGGCGACCGGGCTGCCGATGGCCGTCTCTAGCCTGAGGTTGGTGGACCACGAAGAGCGGATCGTCGTCGTCGGCGCCGGGTTCGGCGGGCTCGCCGTCGCCCGCGCGCTGAAGGGCGAGCCGGTGGACGTCGTCGTCGTCGACGCGAACAACTTCCACACGTTCCAGCCGCTGCTGTACCAGGTCGCCAGCGCCGGTCTCGACGCAGACGACATCGCCTACCCGGCACGCGGCATCTTCCGGCGGCAGCGCAACGTCGACGTGCGGATGGCGCGCGTCGCCTCCGTCGACCTCGAGCGGCGCGTCGTCCACCTCAGCCGTGGTGCGCCGCTCGAGTACGACCACCTCGTGCTCGCCGCCGGCGCCGTCACCGCGACGTACGGCGTCGAGGGGGTCGAGGAGCACGCCTTCGGGTTGAAGTCGCTCGACGACGCGATCGCCCTCCGCTCCCACATCATCGAGCGCTTCGAGGAGGCGGCGGTCCGCCCGGAGATCGTCGAGGACGGCGCGCTGACCGTCGTGGTCTGCGGCGGAGGCGCGACGGGGGTGGAGCTGTCCGGCTCGCTCGCCGAGCTGTTCCAGAAGGTGTTCGCCCGTGACTTCCGCGACCTCGACATCCGCCAGGCGCAGGTGGTGCTCGTGGAGGCCGCCGACCGGCTGCTCGGGTCGTTCACGCCGAAATCGTCGGACCGGGCCTACCGCACGCTCGTCGCCCGCGGTGTCCGGGTGATCCTCGGCGTCGGGGTGGAGAAGGTCGACGCGACGTCGGTGCATCTCGCGGACGGCCGGAGCATCCTCGCGCACACGCTCGTCTGGGCGGCGGGCGTCGAGGCCAGCCCGCTCGCCGGCAGCCTCGGCGTCGAGACGACTCGCGGTGGGCGGCTCGTCGTGGAGGCGGACCTCTCGCTCGCGGGTCATCCGGAGGTCTTCGCCGTCGGCGACATCGCCGCCAGTCCGGGTCCCGACGGCCGCCCCCTGCCGCAGGTGGCGCAGGTGGCCATCCAGGGTGGGCGGCACGTGGCCAGGCAGATCCTGCGCCGCCGCGCCGGGCAGCAAACCGAGCCGTTCCGATACAAGGACAAAGGGTCGATGGCGACGATCGGTCGCCATGACGCGGTCACCGAGCTGCCGAACGGATGGCGGTTCTGGGGGCCGGTCGGCTGGCTGGCCTGGCTCGGTCTGCACCTCGTCTACCTGATGGGCTTCCGCAACCGTGCCAACGTGCTGGTCAACTGGGCGTGGAACTACCTCACCTACGACCGCGCCTCGCGCATCCTCGCCGAGTCGGATCGGGAGCGGCTCGGCCGGGGATGACGGCTGGCGCGACAGCTGGCGTGTACGGTCCGCCGGCGTGAGCGACCAGAACCCGCCTCCTCCGCCCCCGCCTCCTCCGGCACCTTCCGCCCCGGGCGCGATGCCGCCCGCTCCGCCGCCCGGCTCCGGGGGCGCCGACCTGCAGCGCGGCGTTGTCCCGCCCGACACGAGCGGCGTCTTCTACAACATCGGCCTGACGATCCTGCTGATGATCGTCACGCTCGGGATCTGGGGCTTCTTCTGGACGTACCGCACGTCCGAGGACCTGAAGAAGTACAACGGCGACGGCCTCGGCGGAGTCATCGGCGTGCTGATCTACCTCGTGTTCAGCCCGATCCTGATGTTCACGATCCCGAACGAGATCAAGAACATGTACACCCGGGAAGGCCGCCAGAGCCCAGTCAGCGCCCTGTGGGGTCTGTGGGTCCTGCTGCCCCTGATCGGCAACATCATCTGGTACGTGAAGGTGCAGCCCGCGTTGAACGACTTCTGGCGCTCCAAGGGCTCGCGCGCGTAGCCGCGTCTCGGCGCGGCGGCGAACCGCCGGGGAACCGTGTCCCACCCCCTCGGTAGGTTGGGCGCGTGGCCGAGGACCAGGTGCATCCGGCGCTGGAGCGCTTCTCGCCGGCGGTGCGGGCCTGGTTCGGGTCGACGTTCCCCGAACCGACCGCCGCCCAGCTCCAGGGCTGGCCGGCGGTCGCTGCCGGGCAGCACACGCTGATCTGCGCGCCTACGGGCAGCGGCAAGACGCTCGCCGCATTCCTGTGGGGCGTCGACCGCCTGGTCACCGGGTCGCGGCCGGAGGACCGCACCCACAGGACGCGGATCGTCTACCTCAGCCCGCTGCGCGCCCTCGCCTTCGACGTCGAGAAGAACCTGCGCGCCCCGCTCGCGGGCATCCGGCTTGCCGCCGAGCGGTTGTCGCTGCCGTTCACCGAGCCGGTCGTCGGGATGCGCACCGGTGACACGAGCGCGTCCGACCGGCAACGCCTGATCCGCAACCCACCGGATCTGCTGATCACCACGCCGGAGTCGCTGTACCTCATGCTCACCTCGTCGGCGCGCGACGTGCTGCACGGCGTCGAAGCGGTGATCGTCGACGAGATCCACGCGCTCGCGCCCACGAAGCGCGGCGCCCACCTCGCGCTGTCCCTCGAGCGGCTGGAGCAGGACACCGGCCGCCCGTTCCAGCGCATCGGGTTGTCGGCCACGCAGCGGCCGCTGGAGGAGGTGGCCCGGTTCCTGGGCGGCTACCAGGTTCCGGCCACCCCGCGACCGGTCGCGATCGTCGACGCCGGGATCCGCAAGCCGCTCGAGGTCGAGGTGGTCGTACCGATCGAGGACATGGGCGAGCTCGGCCAGCCGGTCACGGGACCGCCCGACGAGCTGCTGCGCAGCGGGCCCGCTGCGGCGGCGCTCGCCCCCGCCCGGACGAGCATCTGGCCGTCGATCTACCCCCGCCTGCTCGAGCTCGTGCTCACCCACCGGTCGACGATCATCTTCTGCAACGCGCGCCGGCTCGCGGAGCGCGTCGCCGCGCGGCTGAACGAGCTGGCCGAGGCTGAGGGCGTCGACGCCGGAGAAGCGGGAGAGCTCGTCCGCGCCCACCACGGCTCGCTGGCCCGTGAGCAGCGTGTCGTCATCGAGGACCAGCTCAAGCGGGGCGTGCTCCGCGGGCTCGTGGCGACCTCCAGCCTGGAGCTGGGCATCGACATGGGTGCCGTCGACCTCGTCGTGCAAGTCGAGTCCCCCGGCGCGGTGAGCCGGGGCCTGCAGCGCATCGGCCGTGCCGGGCACTCCGTGGGCGAACCGAGCCGGGGCAAGGTGTTCCCCAAGCACCGCGGCGATCTGATCGAGGCGGCAGTGGTGACCCGCCGCATGCGCGAGGGGCTGATCGAGTCGACCCGCTACCTGCGCAACCCGCTCGACGTGCTCGCCCAGCACGTCGTCGCCGCGGTGGCCATGGACGAGTGGTCGGTCGCAGACCTCGCCGCGCTCGTCCGGCGCAGCGCGTCGTTCGCCGACCTGTCCGACGAGGTGCTGCGCAACGTGCTCGACCTCCTTGCCGGCCGCTACCCGAGCGACGAGTTCAGCGAGCTGCGACCGCGCCTCGTGTGGGACCGCGTCGCCGACCGGGTGCGGGCGCGGGAGGGCGCCCGCCGCCTCGCAGTCACGAGCGGCGGCACGATCCCCGACCGTGGCCTGTTCGGGGTGTTCCTGCCCGACGGCACCCGCGTCGGCGAGCTCGACGAGGAGATGGTGTACGAGTCCCGACCGGGGGAGACGTTCGTCCTCGGGGCCAGCACCTGGCGGATCGAGGACATCTCCTTCGAGCGGGTCACGGTGTCGCCGGCGCCGGGCGAGCCGGGGAAGATGCCCTTCTGGCACGGCGACCGCCCCGGCCGCCCGCTGGAGCTGGGTCGAGCGCTCGGCGCGTTCCTCCGGGAGGTGCGCGAGCAGCCCGCGGAGCAGGCGCGAGCGAAGCTCGTCGCGGACTACGGGCTCGACGAGCTGGCCGCGGCAAACGTGCTGCTCTACGTCGGCGAGCAGGTGGAGGCGACCGGGGTGGTACCCGACGATCGCACCGTCGTCGTCGAGCGCTTCCGCGACGAGATCGGCGACTGGCGGGTCTGCCTGCTGTCCCCGTTCGGCACTCCCGTCCACGCCCCATGGGCGATGGCGATCGAACGCCGCCTCCTCGACCGGTACGACCTCCCGGTCGAGACGATGTGGAGCGACGACGGCATCGTCATCCGCTTGCCCGAGGCCGCCGACGACCTGCCGCTCGACGACCTGCTCATTGATCCGGACGACATCGAGGAGCTCGTCGTCTCCACGCTGCCGTCGACCTCCTTGTTCTCGTCACGCTTCCGGGAGTGCGCCGCACGTGCGCTGTTGCTCCCCCGGCGGCGACCCGACTCCCGCACGCCGCTGTGGCAGCAGCGCCAACGCGCCGCCGACCTCCTCGCCGTCGCCGCCAAGTACCCCAGCTTCCCGATCCTCCTCGAGGCGAGCCGGGAGTGCCTGCAGGACGTGTTCGACGTCCCGGCGCTGAAGGAGGTGCTCGGCCAGTTGCGCAGCCGGGCGATCCGTGCCGTGCCCGTCGACACCCAGCGCGCCTCGCCGTTCAGCCAGAGCCTGCTGTTCAACTGGATCGCCGCGTACATGTACGAAGGTGACGCACCGCTGGCCGAACGGCGGGCAGCTGCCTTGGCGCTCGACCGCGACCTGTTGCGCGACCTGCTCGGCGCGGAGGAGCTCCGGGAGCTGCTCGACCCGGGTGTTCTCGCCGACGTCGAGCTCGAGCTGCAGTGCCTCACCGACGGCCGGCGGGCCCGTTCGGCGGACGAGCTGCACGACGTGCTGCGCCGCGTCGGCGACGTGTCCGTCGCCGAAGCCGATCTGCGGACCGAGGGTGGCGAGACCGAGGCATGGCTCGAACAGCTCGTCCAGGAACGACGCGCGGTCGTCCTGCGCATCGCCGGCGACGAACGGTACGTGGTCGGCGAGGACGCGGCGCGCTACCGCGACGGGCTCGGCTGCGCGCTGCCATTGGGTCTCCCGGCGGCGTTCACCGAGCCGGTGCCGCGGCCGCTCGAGGATCTGGTCGGGCGCTTCGCTCGCACGCACGGTCCGTTCCACACCGAGGACGTCGCCCGCCGCTTCGCCACGCCGCTCGAGCGGATCCAGGGAGCACTGCGCGCCCTCGAAGAGGCCGGCCGCGTCGTGATCGGCGAGTTCCGCCCGGACGGTGTCACCCGGGAGTGGTGTGACGTCGAAGTGCTCCGCCAGCTGCGCCGGCGCTCGCTGGCGGTGCTGCGCCGCGAGGTCGAACCCGTCGAACCGGCGGCGTTGGCCCGCTTCCTGCCGGCATGGCACGGGATCGGTGCAGGCAGGCGCGGGCTCGACGCGTTGG
>DASZOG010000006.1:0-5194 GCA_035550895.1 Acidimicrobiales bacterium | reverse complement strand
CGCTCCATCGCATGACACTATACAGTCCTTAGACAGAATTTAGGCAGAGTCCTCCGGGACGCCGGCGGGCCTCGAGTGCAGGGTGCGCAGCGAGAGTGCCCGGGGTGGGAGTCGAACCCACACGGGGCCGGAGCCCCGGAGGGGTTTAAGCCCTCCGCGCCTGCCAATTACGCCACCCGGGCCAGCCCGGCAACGCTAGCCACGGACACGGCCCTCGGCGTGGGTCAGGTCCAGCCGGCGCTGCCGTCGGGGTCGTCCATCCCGCCCTCCAGCAGGACCTCGCGCTCCGGGTCGTCGAGGAGTGCGCCGGCTTCCTCCAACTCCTCGACGTCGACGTCGGCATCGCCCTCCTCGACGCCCGAGTAGGCCAGCCGGGTCCTGTCGAACGGCGTCTCGTCCGGTTCCTCAAAGACGTCGGCGATCTCGTCGGCGTCGGCCAGCTCCGTTTCCGTGGCCAGCTCCTCCTCCACGGCCTCGGCGCGTTCGGCTGACGTCTCGTAGTCGTCCAACTCGTCGCTCATCGCGTCCTCCCTCGTTCACGCGGTGCGGGCCGTGACCTCGTCGACCGCCTCTGCGAGCACCCCGACCCCATGGTCGATCTGTTCGTCGGTGACCACGAACGCCGGACCGAGCAGGATGCAGTCCTGCGGGCGCCCGGAGCCCGCCGGGTAGACCCAGACGTCCCGCCGGAGCGCGGCGAGGACGACCTCCATCGCCACCTGCTGGTCGGCGTCGAACGGCGTCAACGTCTCCCGGTCGCGGACGAGCTCGATGCCCTGCAAGAGGCCCCGGCCGCGCACCTGGGCGACGTGCGGGTGATCGTCGAACGCCTCGTGCAGGCGGCGCGCCAGGTGCACGCCACGCGCGGCCGCCGCCGCGACGAGAGACTCCCGCTCCAGGATGTCGAGCACGGCGTCGCCCACGGCGCAGGCGACGTTGCTCGACGAGAACGTGAAGAACATCACGTCGAGCCCGGACGCGGCGATCGGGTCGACGACGTGATCGGAGGCGTACACGCCGCCGAGCGGCGCGTACCCGCCACCGAGGCCCTTGCCGCCGATGAGGATGTCGGGCACGACGCCCTCGGCCTCGACGGCGAACCGGGTCCCGGTGCGCCCGAAGCCGCCCATCACCTCGTCCGCGATCAGCAGCACGTCGTGGCGCCGGCAGACTTCGGCAACTGCCGCCCAGTACCCCGGCGGTGGCGTGGCCGCACCCGTCGCCGCGCCGCCGACCGGCTCGGCGATGAACGCCGCCACGGTCTCGGGGCCGGCGCGCTCGATCACCTCGTCGAGGGCCGCGGAGTGCGCCCTCGCGTCGCCCTGGTCGTAGCCGAGGGCCGGCCGGTCAGGATCCAGCTGGAGCGACACCTTCGGCCAGTCGATGAGCAACGGGCCGAACCCTGCCTGCCGTTTCGGATGGCCACTGGCCGAGATCGCAGCGACCGTCATGCCGTGGTACGACGGCGAGAGGCTGACGACCTTCGACCGTTCGGGACGGCCGGCAGATGCATGGTGCAGACGGGCGATGCGGATCGCCGAATCGGTCGACTCGGACCCGCCGCTGACCAGGAGCACGTGGCGCAGACCGTCGGGCAGCCACCGCTCGCGCAACCGGGAGATGAGCGCCTCCCGCTCCGGCGTGGCGAACGGCGGCACGACGTAGCCGATCCGTTCGAGCGAGCGCGCCGCCGCCTCGGCGACCTCGGCCCGGCCGTAGCCGACGTTCGCCACGATCGCCCCACCCGCCATGTCGAGCACACGGCGACCGTCACGCGCGACGAGCTCGACGCCCTCTCCGCGCTCGACAGCGAGCATGACCGGGCGCGGGAGGAACAGGACATCCGGTTCGGTGATCGCCATCGCAGCAGCCTTCCATCGGGACGCGGGTCATGCCACCTCGGCGCGGGCACCTTCCCCCTCGAGCTCGGCCGCGACCGCAGCCCAGAGCGCCTCGCGCGCCCGGTCCGCAGTCGGGCCACGGAGACGGTTGGCGACGACGACGCCCTCGACCATGTCCGCCAGCACGGCGACCCACATCCGCCCCCGGACCCGCACGGCGACGGTGCACCCGTCGCGCCGGCGGCGCAACGTGCGGTCGGCCCCGACCAGCCGGGGCGGGCTGCGGAACCCGGGACCGACCATCCCGAGCTGGCGCGCCGCGTGGCCGAGCAGACGCGCCGCGGCCGTGAAGCGGACCATCGAGGCCGCCTGCACGTGCCCGGGGACACTCGCCCGTTCCATCGTCACGATCATGACGGAGGGGTGGGCGAGGGTTCCGCCGGCGTCACAACCGCTGCCCCTACCCTGGCGAGCGGTGGAGACGCCAGTCGTGCTCAACCCGGCGCAGCAGCGGGTCATCGAGGCGCTCGGCCGCAGCGGCGACCGGGCCGCGCTGGCGGACGACTTCGGCGATCGGCTCCGTCTCGGCCTCACCGACGGGCTCGCTGGTGTGGCGGCCGCGCTCGATCCGTCCCGCCCGCTGTGGATCAGCAAGCACGCGCTGGCCACGGTGCACACCTGCGAAGCGCACCACCAGGCCCTGGATGCCGCCGAGTTCGTCTGGACCGTGCCGACGGCGCGGGGCACGGTCGCCCACAAGGCGATCGAGCTCGCCGTCCACTGGAAGGGCGAACCGGTGCCCGGTGATCTCGTCGACGAGGCGCTGGCCCGGCTCGTGGACCAGGAGGACGGATTGGGCCAGTTCGTGGCCGGGCTCGGTGCCGCGGATGTCGCCGAGTTGCGGGCGATCGCCGTCGAGCGGGTGTCGAAGTTCCAGGAGTGCTTCCCACCGCTGAAGGCGGCGTGGATCCCGGTGACGGAGAGCAAGGCCCGCGTCGAGCTGTTCGACGGCGCGCTCGTCCTCGCGGCGAAGACCGACCTGACGCTTGGCCGGCCAGGCGAGAAGGTGATCGTCGACTTCAAGTCGGGGCGCGTCCACGCCCAGCACGGCGACGACCTGCGGTTCTACGCGCTCGTGGAGACGATCCGCCTCGCGCCGCCGCGCAAGCTGGCCTCGTACGAGCTCGACTCGGCGCGCCTGCTGGTCGAGGACGTCAAGGACACCACGTTGTACGCCGCGCTGCGGCGCACGATCGAGGGGATCGCCGCCATCATCGAGCTGCGGGCCGGCCGGCAGCCGCGCAAGCGAGTGGGGCCGGTCTGCCGATGGTGTCCGATCCTGGCGAGCTGCACCGAGGGCCAGGCCGAGCGGGCCCGCGCCGACGACGATGCCGCAGACACGGATCTTCGTGTCGAGGCCGACGCGTGGTAGCCGGACTCAGTCGGATGCGCGCGCCGACCGTTCGGGGCTCATCAGGGCGACGGTGACGCGCAGGCCGGCGGCCTCCCTGATCGTGGTGATCGCGCGACCCTCCTGCACCGCCGGCTTCGGCGTGCCCATCCGCTCACCGAGCTGCTCCTTCGTCGCGTCCAGGTCGGCGACCGTCAAGGCCAGGCCGTAGAACCGCGCCGGCCGCCCGGACGGGTCCGGCTCCTGGGGGCCGATCACCTCGAGGATCACGTCGCCGAGACGGAAGAACGCCTGGCGCATCGGCGCGCCGTACGTGTCGGTGTCGCGGGTGCGCTTCAGCCGCACGCCGAGACGCTGCTCGATGGCGGAGAGCGTCCGGTCGAGGTCCGGGGTCAGCAGCACGAGGTGGTCGATGACCAGCGCGCCGTTCGGGTGCGCCGGCGGCGGGCCGCTGCTGGGCTCGCCATGGGAGGTCGGTACGCCGTCCACCTCGTCGACGGACTCGTCCGGGGCGCCGGCGAGCACCCACGCGCGCACACCGCCCCTGCCTGCCTCGGGGTCGAGGCGGACGCGCACCGACCCGATGCGGCACACACCGTCGGCATCGACCACGAACCCCGCGTCGCGCCACGCGGGCGGGTCCGCGGCGACAAGCAGTTCGGCGATCGCGGTCATTGCGTCGTGACCCTACGGGCGAGGCGCGCCGAGCTGCCAGGAGAAGAAGGCGAGGACGTCGGCGGCCTCGTCGGCCTGCTTGCGCAAGGGCTTGCCCACACCGTGCCCGGCCCGCTCCTCCTGGTGCAGCAGGATCGGACGCTCGTGCGGGCAGGACGTGGCGGCCTGCAGCGCGGCCGCCATCTTGCGGGCGTGCAGCGGATCGACCCGGCTGTCCCCCTCCGCGGTGGTCAGCAACACCGCCGGGTAGCACACGCCGTGACGGACGTGGTGGTACGGCGAGTAGGCGTGCAGCCACGCGAGCTCCTCGGCCACCTCCGGGTCGCCGTACTCGTCGACCCACAGCCGGGCGATGAGGAACCGCGGGAAGCGGACCATGTCGAGCAGCGGCACTGCGCAATGCACGGCGCGGGCGAGATCCGGCCGCTGCGTCAACGCGGCGCCCATCAACAGCCCGCCGTTCGAGCCGCCGCGCAGAGCGAGCCGGTCGCGCGCCGTGCGCCCGGTCGCCACGAGGTGGTCGGCCGCGGCATGGAAGTCGTCGAACGCGTTCTGCTTGTGCTCGCGGCGACCCGCCTCGTGCCACGCCTCACCCTCCTCGTAGCCGCCGCGCAGCCCGGCGACTGCGACCAACCCGCCCGCTTCGCACCACGCTGCGATCAGCGGCGACCAGGCCGGCGACTCCGAGATGGCGAACCCGCCGTAGCCGGTGAGGATCGCCGGCGTGTCGACCGCCGGCGGCGCGTCGGCGCGATGGATCGTGAACAACCCGATCGCCGTGCCGTCGGGGGACGCGAACTTCTCATGGCGGACGGTGAACCGCGGCAGCCCGACGTGTCCTCCGGCGAAGTTGCCGAACGAGCGCAGCCCGTCCTCCACCGACCAGCGGAAGAGCGCCGCAGGACGCGTGAACCCTTCGAGCTGGACGAACGCGTCCTCGCCGGACGGCTCGGCGTCGAGGCCGACGACCGTCCCCGGCTCCGGCAGCTCGACCTCGGTGCACGTCCGCCCGTCGCGTTCGAGGCAGGCGAGCACCGCCGCCCCGCGGCGCGTGCCGGCGAGCAGCAGCACGCTCTCCATCGGGCGCACCGCTTCGAGCACCACGTCGGACTCGGGGAGCAGCGTCGTCCAGTCCCCTGGCGCCACCGGATCGGTCAGGGGGATGGCGACGAGCCGGCCGCGGACCGCGCCGAGGTTCGTGACCGCCACGAGGCGGTCACCGTCGAACCGGGCCGCAGTGGTGGCCGACGCACCGGCGATCAAGGTC
>DASZOG010000005.1:0-23621 GCA_035550895.1 Acidimicrobiales bacterium | reverse complement strand
CAGGGCGGCGGCTACGCCCGCATCTTCGACGTCTTCGAGCGCCACCTGAGCTCGGCCGGCGTCAAGATCAACGCCGGCGTCCCGGTGCGGCAAGTGCGCCAGGCGGAAGGCGGCGGTCTGGAGCTCCTGATGAGCGACGGGTCCGCGACCTTCGACAACGTCGTGGTGACCACCGCGTCGCACCTGTCCGCGGACCTGTGCCCCGAGCTCACCGATGCCGAGCAGGAGCGCCTGCGAGCTGTCCGCTACATGGGCGTGGTGTGCGCCTCGCTGCTGCTCCCCCAGAAGCTCTCGCCGTACTACTTGACGTACCTCACCGATCCGGCCTCGCCGTTCACCGCGGTGGTCGAGATGACGGCCTTCGTCGATCCGGCGCTGCTCGGCGGCTGGACGCTCGTGTACCTCCCCAAGTACGCGGCGCCTGACGATGCGCTGTTCGACGCCGGCGACGAGGAGATCCGCGAGCTCTTCCTGACTCACCTGCGCCGGATGCATCCACACCTCCGTCTGTCGGACGTCGCCGCGTTCAAGGTGTCCCGTGCCCGTCACGTCTTCGCCGTGCCGAGCCTCGGCTACTCCCGCACGATGCCGTCCACGATCACGTCCGTTCCCGGGCTCCGGCTGATCGGCTCGGCGAACCTGCCCTTCGCAACGCTGAACGTGAACGACACCCTGTCGCTCGTCGAGGAGCTCGGATGAATACGCCGGTCGCCTCGCTCTCGCTCGACCTGGACAACCTGTGGGCGTATCAGATGGCGCACGGCGACGAGGCGTGGCGGCGCCACGGGAGCTATCTCGACGTCGTGGTCCCCCTGATCCTGGACGAGATGGAGCGCCTCGGGTTGACGATTACGGTCTTCGTCGTCGGTCAGGACGCCGCCGTAGCCGCGCACGCCGAGCCGCTCGCTGCCCTCGCCCACGCGGGTCACGAGATCGGCAACCACTCGTTCCACCACGAACCCTGGCTGCACCGCTACTCGGTCGAGCGGCTGGCCGGCGAGCTCGCCCGTGCCGAAGCGGCGATCGAAGGGGCGACCGGGCAGCGCCCGGTCGGCTTCCGCGGCCCGGGCTACAGCCTCTCGCCCACGGTGCTGCGCCTGCTGGCCGAGCGCGGCTACGAGTACGACTGCTCGACGCTGCCCACCTTCATCGGGCCGCTGGCCCGCCGCTACTACTTCCGGACCGCGTCGTTCGACGCCGAACAGCGGGCGGAGCGCCGCTTCCTGTTCGGCACCTGGCGTGACGGGCTGCGACCGCTGAAGCCGTACTGGTGGCAGGTCGGTCCCCGGCGCCTGCTCGAGATCCCCGTTTCGGTGATGCCGGTGACACGGGTGCCGTTCCACATCAGCTACGTGCTCTACCTCGCCGGGCACTCACCTGCACTGGCGGAGCGGTACTTCGCCGCCGGCCTGCGCGCCTGTCAGCTGGCAGGGGTCGAGCCGAGCCTGCTCGTGCATCCGCTCGACCTGCTCGGGGCAGAAGACGTGCGCGAGCTCGGGTTCTTCCCGGGCATGACGATGCCGGGGAAGGACAAGCGGGCAGTGCTCCGTGCCTGCCTCGAACGGTTCGCCGGCCGATACCGGGTCGTGCCGATGCGTGAGCACGCACGGGTTCTTGCATCACGCGGCGAGCTGGCGACGAAGCCGTCGTCGGCGGCATCGCCCGACGGGCAGGCCACCGCGGAGGTCGTCCCCCTCAGGCGGTGATGCCCTCGCCGTCCCAGCGGTACACCAGCTGGGTCACCGGCCACCCTGCCGTGAGCTTCTCGCTCACCGTCCAGCCCAAGTCGTCGTACAGCCGTCGAGCCGGCGCGTTCGTCTCGTCGACGAGCGCGACCAGTGGTCGCGGCAGGTGTTGCTCCACGGCGCGCATCAGCATCAGGGCCACCTGCCGTCTCGACGGGCCCGGCGCCATGCGTCGCGTCTCGACCGGCCGTACCCCGAGCGACAGGAATTCGCTGCGCCGTTCGCCACGATGGCGGCGGCGATCGCCGCCGACCTGCATCGCCCGCCGGACCGCCCGAGGCGATGGCGGGTGACGCAGCAGCACCGCGAGCAGGTTGCGCCATCGCCGGCGCACGGCTGTCGCGAGGAACCCGTTGGCATCGTCCGTGGCGACGAGGAACCCAGCAGGTGAGTCGCCGGCGTACGCGACGTAGCCGACGACGAGCCCTTCCTCCGGCAGCACGCGGTAGTAGAAGTCACGCAGGAAGCGCGGACCGAGCTTCACCGCGGGACTGGTCGGCAGGAGCTCGGCATGGAGCTCTGCCAGAACGTCGGCCGACGCGTGCGGCCGCGGCAGGGGCAACCCGAACGGGACGAGACGGATGGCCTCGGCCTCATCCGGGTGCGTAGAGGATGACCTCGACATCACCATCAAAGACTCTCCGTTCGACCTCGTCGTTCGCGGAGCTCATCCCCGGAGCACCTCGGGCTCGCGGTCCGCGGCATCTGGCCGATTGACCCCCGGCGCGTCGCGCACCGACCTGGCGACGAAGCCGGCCTCGCCGGCTTCCGCGGGCCGGGCCCTGGGGCGGACGGCAACCGGGTCACACGCTGATGCCCTCGCCGTCCCAGCGGTAGACGAGCTGAGGCACTGGCCACCCCACGGTGTGCCGGTCGACCACCGTCCAGCCCATGTCGTCGAACAGGCGCCGCGACGGGACGTTCGTCTCGTCGACGAGAGTGATCAATGGACGCGACAGGTGCTGGCTGGCGGCCTCGATCAGCGTGAGCGCAACCTGACGTCTGGACACTCCGGTGGTCGCCCCGGGCGGGCGCGTCGGCCGCACGCCCATCGAGAGGAGCTCGCTGGCCTGCTGGTGGCGGCGCCGGTGCCGGTCGCCACCGACCTCGATCGCTCGCCGCACGGCGCGCGGGGCGGGAGGGTGGCGCACCAACAGCGGGACCAGGCTGCGCCAGCGCCGGCGCACCCCCGCGCTGAGGAACCCGTACGCGTCACGCGTCGTCGCCTGGAACCCGACCGGAACGTCGTCGACGTAGGCGAGGTACCCGAGCACGAGCCCCTCCTCCGGCAGCACCCCGTAGTAGAAGTCGCGCAGGAAGTGCGGACCCATGGCGACCACCGGACTGGTCGGCAAGAGCTCGGTGTGCAGCTCCGCGAGCACGGCCGAGGAAGCGTGCGGTGGCGGGAGATCAGGCAACCCGAACGGGACGAGGCGCAGCCCTGTCGTGTCAGCGGGGAGTGAAGAGGATGACCTCGACGTCACCATCAAAGACCCTCCGCTCGACCTCGTCGTACGCGGTGCCCATCCCCCGCAGCACCTCGGGCACGTGTTCCGTGTTGACATGGTCCCGACCGATCACCACCCACACCCGCTCGGACGGGTCGGCCGTCAGTCCTCTGATCGTGGCATCGTCGAACGAGATGTACGTCTGGTCACCGGTCTCGTAGCCGCCCCACGGGTCGTCGGGGTAGACCGGCTGGGGCGGCGTCGCGGAGCCGGCGAAACGGAGGTAGTACTCGAAGTAGAGGCGGATCGAATCGTTGGCGAAGATGATCCGATCGCCAGGTTCGGACTCCGCGAACACGTGGCGGCTGGCCCCGCGCCAATCCTCCGCGTCGCCGTCGGTGTACCAGTAACGGAGGCCGTACGCGCCGGCGGCGAGCACGAGCACCAGAGGAGCGAACCGCCGCCAGCCCCGCAGCAGGGACCACCCGGATGTACCGCGGATCGCGTCGTCGAGGCCGACCGCGCCGTACAGCAACGCGCCGACCACGCTGAACATCAGGTAGCGACCGATGACTGGGATGATCGGGCTCAGGATCACGAGCGTGACCACCGGCAGCCCGGCCCAGAGCACGAGAAGCGCCTGCGCCCACGCCTGGCGGCCGTGGCGCTGCGCTCGCCAGGTGCGGACCGTGACCCGCATGGAGAGGATCGCCATCAGCCCGAAGGCGGCCAAGCCGAGCAGCCCGCCACGGCCGCTGAACGTGAACAGCAGATCGCGGTAGACACCGGGACGGATTCTGGAGATCCCCTCCTGGCCCTCGTTGTGGGTGAGGAGCGCCACCACGACAGGGATCGTCAGCAGCGTCGCGATCGCCGCCGCGATGCCGCGTCGGCGGACCAGGCGCTGTTGGGTCGGCAGGAACCACAGCGACCCGAGGTGGCAGGCGACGAGCAGGATGCCGTAGATGTGCGAATAGGCCAGCAGGACGCAGCAGGCAGACCATCCGAGCAGCGTCGCCCGCCGGGGCCGCTCGACCTCGAGGGTGAAGATCAGCGTCGCCACACCGGCGAGCAGCATGGAGAGGGCGTACGTGCGGTCGTACTGCGCGAAGTTGGCGACCGTGCCATTGACGACGAGGAGCAAGCTGGCGAGGACCCCGACCCGCGGCGAGACGAGCCGCCAGCCGAGCGCGCCGACGACCGGCACGAGCGCGATCAGACACATCGCCGACAGCGACCTGAGCACGGCCTCCGACTGGCCGAACTCGGTCAGTGGCCGCAGCAGGACGGCATGGAGCGCGCCGCTCGTCTCGTGGACGACGGTGAGCTCGAGGAGGGAACGCCACGAGCGCAGCACCGTCGACGCCGTGAATCCCTCGTCGAGGAACAGGCTCTTGGAGCCGATGCGCCAGAACCACAGGATGCCGCCGGCCACCGTGAGACCGGCGATCGCGGCGATCGCGCCGGCGTTGCCGGCGCGTGCCGGCACGTCGGGGCGGGGTTGTTCCTTCGGCGCGGCGACGCGGGCGACGGTGTCGCTCACCGGTCCACCGGCTCCGGAAGTGCGCCGGGCGCTGGCTCGGGAAGTGCGGGGGGCGCTGGCTCGGGCGTGGCGTCGATGCGCGCGTCGAGGCGTGTCACGTGCCGGAGCAGGCGCGTCTCGATGTGGAAGAGCTCCTCGAAGTAGCGCTTGGACTGGCCGGCGAGCACACCGAGACTGATCAGCTGCACGGCGATCACGAACGAGATACCGCCGATGATGAACGTCTGCGGGCGCAGCTGCCACGCCGTGGCGAACGCGTCGAACAGCCGGTTGTCGGGGTTGCCGGCGGCGTCCGAGTACTCCCGCGCGACGGTCACACCGAGCGCGCAGAGCGTGGAGATGGCGATCAGCAGGAGCAGCACGCCGGGCACGACGAAGAACGCGATCGGCCGGAACAGGAAGCTGGAGAACATCAGCACCTTCGACGTCCGTCGCACACGGAGGGCGACCCGGCGGTGCTCCGTCCGCTCGGCCTGCCCTGTCCAGTCGAGGTGCGCTGGCACCTCCACGACACGGGCGTCGAGGATCTGCGCCTTGTAGATGATCTCCGTGTTCACCTCCGGGCCATCCGAGCTCAGGTCGAGCGACCGGATGAACTCGCCGTCGTAGGCGCGGACGAGGCTCGTCACGGTGGAGATGTCGAGCTTGGAACTCGCTGCCAGCAGCCGGTTCGCGCACCGGCTCATCACCTTCCGCCGCCACGGCACGCCGGAATACCGGCCACCCCTCATGTACGGGGAGGCGATGCTGATCCGTGCGTGGTCCTCACGGAGCGCGTCGACGAGCCGGCCGATGTGGTCCGGCGAGTAACTGAGATCGCAATCGAGGGTGACGACGTACTCGCCCGTGCTCTCGGCGATGCCCCGGCGCAGCGCCTGACCGACACCCGTGTTCGCGTGCTGGCGCAGCACGCGCACCTCCGCGCGAGACCGCGCGAACGCGTCGGCGATCTCGGCCGTCTCGTCCGTCGAGCCGTCGTCGACGACGATCAGCTCGAAGCGGTACCGGCAGGAGAGTCCGTCGAGGTACGCGTAGAGCGCGTCGAGCGACCGCATGATGACGAGCGCTTCGTCGAAGCAGGGCACGACGACGGAGATCGTCGGCCGCGCGTCAGGGGGTGCGGAAGCCGTGACATCGGCGCGCGTGACCGGGCGCGACGACCCGTTGGACTGGGCGTCCGCGATCCGGCCGTTGTCCACCGCACCGAACCCCCGCTCGCCTCCCACGCCCGCCTCCCGCTGATCACCTGCGAGGTCCGGCGACCGATCCGCCGTGGAGATTCCCCGACCCGCTCGGAGTGATCAGGCGGGATGGTAACCGAGCGCGGGCACGCGGGCGAGCCGATCGCTAGCATCGGCACGCGGTCGGCAGCCGATGGAACCACAGGAGTGCGGGAGGACTGGTCGAAATGCCCGAACACTCCGCGTGGTCCATACGGGCTGCGATCGCATCGATCGTGTTGCTCGTCGCGTGCGCGGACGACGACGCGCACGAGCCCGCCGCGGGAACGTCCGCGCCATCCACGGCACCGGCCCCGCCCACCTCGCGGGCGCCGACACAGCCCCCGGTACGAGTCTGCGGGAACGCGGACCTGCTGCTGGGTCCGGACAGCCCTCCCCCAGGTGCGATCGTCGTCCCGCCGGGCGACAACAGCCGCATCGATTGGACGCAGGCCGGTACCACCTACTGGCTGGCACCGGGCGTCCACACCCTCGGCGGCGGCGAGTTCGACCAGATCATCCCCGGTCGCGGCGCGACCTTCATCGGCGGTCCGGGGGCCGTCCTCGACGGTCGACGAATGAACCGGTACGCCTTCACCCAGCAGGCGCCCGACGTCCGCATCGCCTACCTGACCATCCGCGGCTTCGGTCGCGGCGCCGACAACCACAACGAGGCTGTGGTCAACCACGACGCCGGGGACGACTGGATCGTCGAGCACAACACGATTGCCGACAACGACGGCGCGGGCGTGTTCCTCGGTGACGGCAATGTCCTGCGCAGCAACTGCCTGCAGGACAACGGCCAGTACGGCTTCTCCGCGTACGAACCGGATGGTGTTCGCGATGTCAGCGTCGAGGGCAACGAGATCGTGGGTAACAACCGCGACGACTGGGAGACGCGCATCGAGGACTGCGGCTGCTCCGGCGGTGCGAAGTTCTGGGATACGGAGGGGGCGGTGGTCGCCGGCAACTGGGTGCACGACAACCACGGTCCTGGTCTGTGGGCGGACTACAACAACCGCGACTTCGTCTTCGAGCGCAACTACTTCGAGGGCAACGCCGACGAGGCCCTGTTCTACGAGGTCTCGTACAACGCGGTGATCAGGCACAACACGTTTCGGCGCAACGCGATCGGCAAGGGTCAACGCTTCGCCGAGGCCGGTGACCTGTTCCCCGTCGCTGCGGTCTACATCTCCGAGTCGGGCGGTGACTCCCGCGTGGCGGGACCGCCCGCGATCGAGGTGTTCGGCAACGTGTTCCACGACAACTGGTCCGGCATCACCGTGTGGGAGAACGCCGACCGGTACTGCGGCAACGGCGCCACCCCCGGGTGCACGTTGAACACCACCGCGACGGAGAGCTCGTGCGTCCAACCGGGCATCTCCCAGAAGCCGTTGTACGACGACTGTCGGTGGAAGTCCCGGAACGTGAAGATCTACGACAACGAGTTCCGCGTGACGCCGGCGAACATCGCCTGCGAGGCACTTCTGTGCGCGCGCCAGTCGCTCCTGTCCAACCACGGCACGTGGCCGCCCGACAGTCCGTACCAAGGTGCGGTGATCCAGGATGCGATCACGTTCCGGCAGGGCAACGTCTGGGCGCGCAACCGGTACATCGGGCCGTGGGTGTTCGTCGCCCACGACCTGAGCACCGTGCTCGACTTCGACAGCTGGCAGGCGGACCCGTACGGGCAGGACGTGGGCAGCACGCTCACGTAGCCGCGGTCGCCGCGGCGGCGCGGGCAACGCCTGGGACGAAGACGAGGTACAGCACGAACGCGAGCACGAGCGCGGACACGACGCTGGCCCAAGCCGCACCGGCCAGCCCGAACCGCGCTGTGGCGACGGCAGTTGCGGGAAGTGCGACGGCGGTCAGGGCGAGCCGTGCGCGGAACGTCTCGCGTACGATGCCGGCGACCTTGATGCCGATGGACGGGCCGAACGCGGTGACGGAGATCGCGTGGCGGAGGGCGAGGATCGGCACGAGGTAGCCGAAGCGCTCGAACTCCGGTCCATAGATCTCGCCGAGGAGCCATGGGCCGATCGCGGCCATCACAGCGCAGAAGGTCCACTGCGCCGCGCCGACGGCGAGCGTCAGCGAGCGCGAGTAGCGGGCCAGCGCGGCGTGTCCTCCGTGGCGGACGGCGCGAGCCGAGCCCGGCAGGCCGACGTTGCCGCCCGACAGGAGGATCACGGCCGACGGACCGAGCAGGCTCTCGGCGGCGCGCAGGCCGCCGAATTCGGCTGCGGTCACGATCGTGGCGACGACCGCCAGGTAGGCCTCGCCCGCTCCGAACAGCGTCAGGAAGTCCCAGAGCAGCCAGCGCGAGGTGGGCCACAGCCGGCGGAGCACGTCGAGGTTCGGCCCGGCCACGGGCAGGACGCGGAACTGGACGAATCCGTACGCCCACCCGGCCGCAGCGCCGGCCCCCCAGGCGAGCACGAACCATGGCGCGCTCGTCCAGTCGTTCACCAGGAGGACGACCATCAGGGTCACCTGGACGGCGGCGAAGACCACGTCGTTCGCCAACGCCCTCTCCGGGCGGTGCACACCGAACGCGATCGCCCGCCAGAGGTCCTGGCCGAGGAGCACCGGGACGACGCACGCGAACGCGGCGAGCGGCCCACCCAACGCGTCGGCGCTTGCAGCGAGCAGCACGACACCGACCACACCGACGGGAACGGCGAGCAGGAGTGCCAAGGCGAACGCGGAACCCAGCGCCCGGCGGATCACCACCGGGTTCGCCGGGTCGGCCTCGAGGATGATCAACGGCTCCGACAGGACGGCTCGCTGGACGCCGATGATCGCCAGCCACACCAACAACGCGAGGGCGTAGCTGCCGAGCTCGGTGGCGCCGGCGAAGCGTCCGATCGCCACGCTGACGAGGACGTTCGATCCCGACGAGACCATCTGGTCGGCGACGCTCGCTGCGGCCGGCGGGATCCGGAGCGCGCGACCGCTCATCCCTGGCACTCCGTCGAACTGCAGGTGCTCATGCGCGTGTCCGCCGCAGCACACCGTCGTAGATCGACTCGAGCCGATCCAGGTTCGGCGTCGGCCGGAAACGGCGTTCGTACGTGAGGCGCGCCGCGGCACCCAGCCGACAGGCGGTCTCCGGGCACTCGTGCAGCGTCGTCACCGCGTCCGCGAGCGCACCGGGATCCCTTGGTTCGACGAGCAACCCGTCGACGCCGTCGACGATCAGTTCGGGAAAGGATCCGAACGCGGCGGCGATCGCAGGGCGCTCGAGCATCATGCCCTCGACGACCGCGAGACCGAAGGTCTCCTCCCACGTCGAGGGCGCGAGCACGCCGCGGCAGCGCCGGATGTGCGCATAGCATTCGGTCCGGCCGACCTGCCCGATCGCCGTGACCTCGGGGTGGGCAGCGGCGAAGCGCTGGACGTCGGCCTCGAGCGGCCCGCTGCCGACGATCGTCAGCTGTGGCCGGATCCCTCTCGCGGCCAGGATCTCCCACGCCGCGAGGATGACCAGCACACCCTTCGCCTCGGCGAGCCGTCCGGCATAGACGAATCCGTCGCCGGGAGGCGGGACCTGGCCGATGTCGGTCGGTTCCGGTACGAAGTTGGGCTTGACCACGACGCGTCGCGGATCGAAGCCTGCCTCGACGAACACGCGGCGTTGAGCGTCGGAGAGCACCACGAGCGCGTCGAGCTCCTCCCACCGCCGGCGGTGGAGCGCGTTCGCCAGCGCGATCGGCGCGGTCGCCACCCGCGAGTCGCGGTAGCAGCCGTGACGCACCCCAGGGACGTGCGACGACGGGAGGCAGTCGTGGCAGGGTCGGCCGGACCGGAACAGGGATCCGCCGGCGCAGAGCAGACGGTAGTTGTGCAGCGTCGCCACCGCCGGGAGCCCGCGTTCGCGGAGCACGCCAAGGATCGAGCCGCTGATCAGCGGGAACGTGTTGTGGATGTGGACCAGCTCGGGGCGATGGTCCGCGATCGCCCGCGCCAGATCCCTCGCCGCCGTCCGCGACCACACGACGCGCCCGGGGAGCGCGAGCCGCTGCCGCGCGGTGAACCCGGAGATCTCGTCCGAGGTGGGACCCCAGACCACCACGTCGTGACCCCGGTCGGACAAGCCGTCCGCTTCTTGGCGCACCACCTGGTTCTCGCCGGAGGGCTCCACGCTGCGATACGCGTTGTGGACGAGGAGCAGCCTCGTCACGGTGTTGACCACGCGCGGTCGCGCGGCCCCGCGCGGTCCGGTGGGTGGCGGTCCGCGACGGACGTGACCATCGCGCCGGCGAGCACGAGGTGCATGACGTATGCCGACATGTCGCCGATCCCGGTCTCCGTGTACGACGCGATGGCGACGAAGATCACGAGGAACACGGCGACCGCGCGGCGGGCGGATGCGGTGTGGACGAACGCCCGCACGGCGAGCACTCCGAGTACCACGATGACGGCGAGGAGGCCGATCTTGCCGATCTCGTGATACGTCGCGATGTAGCCGTTGTCGATCGGGACGCCATCGATCGACTTGTCCGCGTACCCCACGCCGAACAACTCCTGGAAGCCCGTCCGCGGGAACGCGTGGACCTTCGCCCAGGCCGTCGTCCGACCGGTCAACGTGGAGAGCACGTCCTCGGTCTGGTCGCGGCGGAGGAACGACCGGACGAATGGCGCGAGCGCCACGTAGAGCAGTGGGCCGGCGATCAGCAGGCCGGCGAGGACACGCCGAGCCCGCGCGTGCGTGAGGCAGAGCGACAAGGCGGCGAGACCGAGAGCGACCGCACCGGCGACGAGCGGAGTGCGCGTCTTGCTCAGGAGCAGGGCGATGATGCCGAGCGCGATCCACAGCCCGCCGCGGGGCAGCCGCGGCGCCCCACTCAGCGCCTGCAGGATCGTGACGCCGATGAGGACGGCAGCGAACTGTCCCACCTGGGGTGCGTAGAGCGCTGGCACCTGGGCGATCAGGCGCCCCTCCAGATTGACGCCTTTGCCCACGACGAACCAGGCCAACGCGATGCCGATCATCAGCCGAAGGACGCGCGCGTGCGCGTTCGCCAAGACCCAGGCATCGCGCCGCCACGTCGGCGCGAGGAGCGCGAGCACCCCCAACGCGGCAAGGAAGCGGCCGGCGCGGAACATGCTGCCGAGGCCGGCAACGCCGGCCAGCGGCGCGCACAAAGCGACGACGGGCACGACGGCGTAGATGACGGCAGGCCAAGCACCCTGCAACCGGAGGCGAGGATTCGAGCGATAGGCCAGATAGCCCGCGGCCAGCAGAGCAAGTCCGGTCCCGACCTGCTCGGCGCGCGTCGGGATCGGTACGACATAGGCAGGTTGGTCGATGCTCCAGCTGAGGCTCGAGCAGAACAGCAGGATCCACACGGCCGTCACGCGGCGTCGTTCGGTGCGCGTCAGTGGCGTCGCCACCATGCTGCGCGACGGCGCGACGTCGATCTCGGCCGTCATCGCCGGCATGTGCCCCACCTCACCAACGTTCCACCGCCCACGCTCGCGGCGGCGCGCCCTGCGGCGCGCAGCCGGGTTCGCCGGCAGCGTAGTGGGCCGACGCGTCCGACGGAGGTGGACGAGCACAGCCGCGCCGCGTCGGTAGACTCGCGACGTTGCGGGCGGGAGGTGGGGTCGCACGATCCGGTGGACCAGCGCTCGCGGCCAGCGTGCCGGCGCGAGGGGACTGAGGCGGCGTGGACAACGACGAACCAGACGGCAAGGGGGTCTTCCACGCGCTGGCCCGGCGGTGGACGTGGTTGGTCGCCGGTGCCGTCGGCGGTGCCGTGCTGGCGGGTGCGCTGGTGGTGGCGCTCCCGAAGCGGTACACGGCGACCGGCGAAGTCCTGCTCCACCCCATCGACGGTGACAACTCCGAGCAGGTCAGCCGGATGGACACCGCCGCGGAGCTGGCTCACAGCATCCCGGTGGCAGAACAGGCGCTACAGGTGCTGGGCAGCGGCGATGATCCCGAGCGGTTCCTCAGGCAGTACAGCGCGTCGCGCCTGACGAACCAGCTCCTGCGGATCGAGGCGCGGGCGTCGTCGGCTGACCTCGCAGTGCGCCGCGTCTCCGCGGTCGCCGAGGCCTACCTCGACTACCTCGCCGCCGAGGCGGCGGAGGAGCGGGCCTCGATCGAGCGAACTGTGCAGCCGCGCACGACGGCCCTCGAGGCCCGCCTCGCCCAACTCGATGTGCAGATCGCGGGCCTCGGTCCGACAGGGGACGTGCTAACCCCTGAGCAGGAGCTGTTGCTCGACCAGCGGGCTGCGGTGGCAGCCGAGCTGGCGACCGCCGAGGCCACGCTCAACCAGGCCCGAGCCGACGAGCGCCTGGCGCTCGATCGGGACAAGCTGGTCGCGCCGCCCCTCCCACCGAAGCGGCCGACCAGCCCGCGGCCACGGGAGTTCCTCGGCATCGGATTGCTCGCCGGCACGATGCTGGCGGTGGGCGCCGTGCTCGCTCGCGACGTGCTCAGCCACCGCCTGTTCCGTCGCGAAGATCTGGCGCGGGCTGCCGGGGTGAGCGTCGTCGCCAGCCCGGCGTTACGCGTCCGCGGCGCGTTCGGGCGGCGGGTGCGTCCACGGCGACTGGCGCGCCTCATGGCCTCGCCGACGAGCGAGCTCTCCGCCGCCGCGGCGGCAATCCTGTCCGTGTGGCGATCGGGCCAGACTCCGCGGAGCCCACGCCTGGTCGTTGTGTCGATGGCGGCCGACGAGGAGGCGTTGGCGGTGGTGTTGCGCCTCGCTTCGGACCTTGCTGGCGAGGTCCCGGTCCCGAGCCAACGGCGGGACATCCGCCGCCGGCCGCGATCGTCCGTCGCCGGCGCACCGGCGGAGCGGGGCCGCGGCGTCCTCGTCACCGACGTGTCCACGGACGACTCCTCAGGAGCCGGTCGTGTCCTCCGGGCGATGACCGGTATGTCCGGCGCCGACGCCGGCGCGTGGGAGACCGCGCGCACGTTCCGCGTCACGCGCTCGGCCGACGCAGCCGTCGAGTGGGCGCCGGTGGGCGTCCCTCCGGACACCGTCGCACGAGCGGACGTCTTCATCGCGTTCGCCGGCGACTGGCGTTCGGCTGCGGCGCGCGCGCAGCACCTGCGCGCGTTGGAAGCTGAGGCGAGCCTCGTCGTCGTGCGGGCGGGGTATGTCACCTCCGCGAACGTGCAGGAGAGCGCGGCGGCGTTGCGGCGCGCCGGCGCGCCACCGCTCGGGCTGGTCGTCGTGGACCCGGACCGCTTCGACAGCTCGACGGGACAGCTGCCTCCGGAAGCCGGCGGAGAACCCGTGCCGCCCACGGAGTCGGCCGCAGCGCCAGAGGCGCACGACGACGAGCGCGGCACGTTGCGCAGGTTGTAGAGCCTCTGTACGCCGCATCGACTGACAGGATCGGGTACTGTCCGGCGCCGGCGAGGGTGGGGAACAGATGACAGGCGGCGTGGGCGGGCTGAAGCAGCGGTTGCACTCATGAGGATCGCGGTCCTCGGCATCGGTTACGTCGGCACCGTCACGGCGGCCTGCCTCGCCGACGCGGGACACGCCGTGGTGGGTATCGATCCAGACCGCACGAAGGTGCGCGCGCTGGCATCCGGTACCAGCCCGGTGGTCGAGCCGGAGCTCGACGTCATCGTGCGGCGGGTCGTCCACCAGGGGACATTGCGTGCCACGAGCGACGTCGTGACCGGGTTGCAGGGCGCGCAGGTGGCGATCGTCTGCGTCGGAACCCCGTCGAGACCGAACGGACGTGTCGACGTCCAGCAGGTGGAGCGCGCGGCTGTCGAGCTGGGCGAGCACATCGCCCGGAGCGATGGTGTGGGCCACCTCACGATCGTCGTGCGTTCCACCGTGCCTCCGGGAACCGTCGAGGACGTGTTCCTCCCGCGCGTCGCAGCGGTGGCAGGCCCCGCGGCGGGCGAGTCGTTCGCTGTCTGCATGTGCCCGGAGTTCCTCCGCGAGGGGTCCGGCGTCGCCGACTTCCACAACCCGCCGTTCACGGTCATCGGCTCCACGGACGACCGGGCGACCGAAGCAGTCCGCGGGCTCTTCGAAGACCTGCCGGCGAAGTGCATCGTCACCGACGTCCGGTCGGCGGAAGCCCTCAAGTACGCCTGCAATTCGTTCCACGCGCTGAAGATCGGGTTCGCCAACGAGCTCGGCCGGTTGCTGCGCACGCTGGACGTCGACAGCCGGACGGTGATGGAACTCTTCGTCGAGGACACCCGGCTGAACATCGCGCCGGCGTACCTCCAACCAGGATTCGCCTTCGGCGGGTCGTGCCTGCCGAAGGATCTCCGCGCAGTGCTCAGCCTGGCGCGCGCCAACGACGTCGACCTCCCGATGTTGTCCGGACTGTTGAGCACGAACGAGCTGACGATCAGGTCGCTCGTCAACGAGGTCTTGGCCACCGGGGCGCGGCGCATCGCACTGTTCGGACTCAGTTTCAAGGCCGAGACCGACGACCTGCGCGAAAGCCCCTACGTCGAGTTGGCCGAGACGCTGATCGGCAAGGGGATCGACCTCACGATCTACGACCCCGTCGTGCGGCCCGAGCTCCTCGTCGGCGCCAACCGGCGCTTCGTCAATGAGCGGCTCCCGCACCTGCAACGCCTGCTCGCCGACTCCGCGGCCGAAGCGCTGCTCGGAGCGGCGGGGGTCGTCGTCGGTGTGTCGACGCCCGAGATCCGCGATGCGCTCACGACCGATCCCCCGGCGCACGTGTTCGACCTCGTCGGCACGCTCGGCGCGGACATCGAGGCGCTACCCGGCTACCGCGGCGGGAGTTGGTAGACGTGCGGCGCGCGCCCGCGACAGGGCGGATCCTGATCATCGTCCAGAACCTCCCCGTCCCGTTCGACCGGCGCGTGTGGCTCGAATGTCAGGCCCTCGTCGGAGCGGGCTATCGCGTCGCAGTGATCTGTCCCCGCGGTGCCGGCGATCCTGGTCACGCGCAGATCGACGGTGTGCACCTGTACAAGTACCGCCCGCCTCCGCCAGGGTCGGGATTCGCCGGCTTCGCGTTCGAGTTCGCCTACAGCTTCCTGGCCACGCTTCTCCTCTCGATGAGGGTGTTCCGTCGGCACGGCTTCGACGTGATCCAGGCGTGCAACCCTCCGGACACGTTCTGGGCGCTCGCCCTGCTGTACCGCCCGTTCGGCGTGAAGTTCGTGTACGACCAGCACGACCTGTGCCCGGAGCTGTACCGCTCGCGGTTCACGGGTGGCTCCGCGCTCGTGCACCGAGTGCTGCTCGGGCTCGAGCGCGCGACGTATCGCACCGCCCACCACGTCATCGTCACGAACGGCTCGTACCGCGCGACGGCGCTCTCGCGAGGCGAGGTCCCGGAGCAGCGGCTCACGATCGTGCGCACCGGGCCCGATCACGAGGTGTTGAAGCGCGGTCCGCCGTGCCCTCGACACCGGCGGGGGTACCCGCACCTCGTCGCGTACCTGGGCGTGATGGGGCCCCAGGACGGCGTCGACGTGGTCATCCGGGCAGCTGCCCACCTGCGCGACGCGATGGGCCGCGAGGACATCGCCTTCACCCTCATCGGGACCGGTGACTGCTTCGACGACCTGCGCCGGTTGGCCAGCGAGCTCGACCTCGACGGCACGCTGCTCCACTTCACCGGCAGGGCGCCGGACGACCTGGTCGCGGAGATCCTGTCGACCGCCGACCTCGGACTGTCGCCCGACCCGCTCAGCCCCCTCAACGACGTGTCGACGATGAACAAGACGATGGAGTACATGGCGTTCGGGCTGCCGGTCGTGGCCTTCGATCTGACCGAGACCCGCGTCTCCGCGAGCGGCGCCGCGATGTACGCCCATCCGAACGACGTCGCCGCGTTCGCGCGGTCGATCGCGCGTCTGATCGACGAGCCGTCGACGCGGGCCGAGATGGGACGCATCGGACGGGAGCGGGTCGAGCAGGTCCTGTCCTGGTCCTTGCAGCGTCCTGCATACGTGGAGCTGTACGACCGGCTCACCGGGAGGGACCGACGGTCCCTGGTCGGGCAGGGCTGACACGTGTGCGGACTCGCGGGACTCGTCGACTGGCCGGCACACGACCTCGAACGCGAGGCGCGGGCGATGTCAGAGCTCGTGGCGCATCGCGGTCCCGACGGCGAAGGCATCCGGCTCTTCGACGGACCAGCCCGCCTCGCGGTCGCGCACCGGCGGCTGGCGATCATCGATCTGAGCAGCGAGGCGAACCAGCCGTTCGAGAAGGACGGACTCGTGATCGTCTACAACGGCGAGCTGTACAACTATCGGGAGCTGCGCGCCGAGCTCCAGACAGCGGGGATCGGCTTCCGCACCCGCTCCGACACCGAGGTCGTGCTCGAGGCGTGGCGGCGCCACGGTCCCGAGTGTCTCCACCGCTTCCGGGGCATGTTCGCGTTCGCGCTCGTCGACGTGCGCAGCGGGAACGTCGTGCTCGCCCGCGATCAGTTCGGCATCAAACCGCTCTACGTCACCGAACGGCAGCAGGGCCTCGCATTCGCGTCCGAGCTGAAGGCGCTGCGACCCTTGCTCGGCGAGGCGCGGATCGATCCGGCCGCGATCGTCGCTTCGCTCTTCTACTACTGGGTCCCCGACACGCACTGCCCGATCGCCGGCGTGCGCAAGCTGCCCGCGGGGTGCTGGGCGGAGAAGCGCCCCGGTCAGGCACTGCGCGTGCAGCGCTACTTCCATCCGGTCGCCGAGCTCGCCGGCCACGACACCGGCATCGACCCTGCGGAGCTGCGGGCGACCATCGAGAGATCCGTCACGGCGCACCTCGTCGCCGACGTTCCCGTGGCCACCTTCCTGTCCGGCGGGCTCGATTCGAGCCTCGTCACCGTGCTCGCCCAGCGCGAACACCCGAACATCGACGCCTACACGATCGGGTTCCGGCGGGAAGACCAGCGACTGGAGGCGATGCCGGACGACCTGCGCTACGCCCGCATCGTCAGCCAGCGGTACGGCATCGACCTGCACGAGATCGAGATCGCCCCGGACGTGGCCGACCTCTTGCCCAAGATCGTCGCCGCGCTGGACGAGCCGATCGGTGACCCGGCGGCGATCAACACGTTCCTCATCTGTCAGGCGGCGCGTGACGCCGGCGCGAAGGTCCTGCTGTCCGGCATGGGTGCGGACGAGCTGTTCGGTGGCTATCGGAGGCATTACGCCTGCCGCGCCGCTGCTCGGTACCGGCGCCTCCCCGCTCCGTTGCGGTCGACGATGGAGGGACTGGTGAGCCACGTGCCGGTCGCCGTCGGCGGCCGTGGCCTCCGACTCACCCGCTGGGCGAAGCGGTTCGGCTCGTTCGCCTCCCTCGACGAGGAGGCCGCGTACCGCCGGAGCTACACGCAATACGCCCCGGACGAGCTGGCGCGCCTGCTACAGCCGGAGCTGGCGCCCTACGTCGAGCAGGTCGTCGCGGAGCATGCCGCGGTGTACGGCTCGACCGGCTTCGACGATCCGGTCAACAAGATGTGCATGACCGACGTCCAGCTCTTCCTCGCCGGGCTCAATCTGGCGTATACCGATCGAGCGAGCATGGCCGCGTCGACCGAAGTGCGCGTGCCGTACGTCGACGTCGAGGTCGCCGCGGCTGCCTTCCGCGCCACCGGTGCCCAGAAGATCCGCGGACGGAACCGCAAGGCGATCCTCAAGCAGGCGGCCGCGGAGGTCCTGCCCAGGCAGATCGTCGACCGGCCGAAAGCGCTCTTCTCGGCACCGCTGCGGGCATGGATCCGGCGCGATCTGGCGCCGATGGTCGACGACCTGTTGGTCGACGGCGAGCTCGTGCGCGGCGGGTTCGTCCACGCCGACGAGGTCACGCGATTGGTCCAGGACGACCGGGCCGGACGTGCCGACCGGGCAAAGGAGATCTGGCACCTGCTCACGCTGGAGGAGTGGGTGCGCCAGGCCGGCGCCAGGCAACCAGCAGGAGCCGAGCTGACATGAGGCAGATCGCGCAGAACTACCGGACCGGCGAGCTCGACCTCGTCGACGCTCCCGTTCCCCGGTGCGGGCCCGGCGGGGTCCTCGTCCGCACGGAGTACTCGCTGGTGTCCCCGGGCACCGAGCTGATGAAGGTCGGGGAGGCGCAGCTCTCACTGCTCGGGAAGGCCCGGGCCCGGCCCGACCAGGTGCGCCACGTGCTCGAGTCCCTCGGCCAGCACGGTCCTGGCGCGACGTACCGGAAGGTGATGAACAGGCTCGACACGTACACGCCGCTCGGGTACTCCCTCTGCGGTCGCGTCGTCGAGGTCGGCGAGGGTGTCACGGACTTCGTTGTCGGCCAACGTGTCGCCTGCGCAGGTAACCAGTACGCGACGCATGCCGAGGTCAACTGGGTACCGGTCAAGCTCTGTGCGGCCGTTCCGGAGAACGTTCCTCCAGCACACGCCGCGTTCACCACCGTCGGCGCGATCGCCCTCCAAGGCCTGCGGCAGGCGGACCTGCAGTTGGGAGAGGTGGCCTGCGTCGTCGGTCTCGGCCTGATCGGTCAGCTCCTCGTACAGCTCCTCGACGCGAGCGGGATCCGTGTCATCGGGGTGGACCCGCTCCCTGAGCGGTGCGCACTGGCGAGAGCGTCGGGCGCCGCGTTCGCCTCGTCCTCCAGCCCGGACGACGTCGACGGGCTGAGAACTGCGGTGCGCGAGATCGGTGGCGGGTTCGGCGCCGACGTGGTCTTCCTGAGCGCGAGCGGGGACACCAACGCTCCGATCGAGCTGGCCGCCGACGTGGCCCGCGACCGCGGCCGTGTCGTGGACATCGGGAAGTGCTCACTCGACCTGCCGTGGAACGCGTTCTACGACAAGGAGCTCGACGTCCGCTTCTCCCGGTCCTACGGGCCGGGCCGGTACGACCCCGTCTACGAAGAACGCGGTGTCGACTACCCCATCGGGTACGTCCGCTGGACCGAGGGCCGCCACCTCGAGTGCTTCGTGGATCTGCTGGCCCGCGAACGCGTGGACATGGCGCCGCTCATCTCCGCGGTCGTGCCCTTCGACGCCGCCGTGCGGACCTACGAACGGCTGCACCGGGGCGACCTCACGGGTATCGGCGTGCTGTTCGAATACCCGCCGGACGCTCCGCTGTCCCGGCAGGTGTCGCGTCCGGCGGCGCCGACGACGGCCGCCGGCGCTACGGCACGGCCCGGCATCGGCTTCATCGGCGCCGGCGTCTACGCGTCGACCATGCTGCTTCCTCACCTCCACCGCCGTGAGGACGTCGACCTGGTCCACGTCGCCACGGCGACGTCGCTCTCGTGCCTGACCGCACAACGCCGGTTCGGGTTCCGCCACGCCGGTACCGACTACCGGGCCCTCCTGGACGACCCGGCGGTCGACGCGGTGTTCGTCGTCACCCGGCATCATTCCCACGCGGCGATCGTGTGCGACGCGCTGCGCGCGGGGAAGGCGGTGTTCGTCGAGAAACCGCTGGCGATCACTCCCGAGCAGCTCGACGCGGTCGTCGCCACGATCGCCGAGACGGGGAACGAGCGGCTGGTGGTGGGCTTCAACCGCCGCTTCGCCCCGCTGCTGGTGGCGCTCCGGGAGCGGTTCGGAGCCACGTCCGGACCGGCCTTCGCACGCTATCTGGTCAGCGCCGGTGTGCTCGGCAGCTCGAGTTGGTACGCCGACGCCGAGCGGGAGGGTTCCCGGTTCGCGGGCGAGGGGGGGCACTTCATCGACACGCTGGCGTGGTGGTTCGCGTCGAACCCGTCGTGGGTGCACGCGATCCGCGTGGTGCGCAGCGACGACGTCCAGGTCGCGGTCGGCTTCGACGACGGTTCGATCGGCGCGATCACGTACACCACCGCCGGAAATGCCCGGTACCCGAAGGAGACGCTGGAGGTCTTCGCGGACGGCAAGGTCGCCCGCCTGGACGGCTTCCGCTCGACGTCGCTGTGGTCGGGCCGGCGCCGGCGCCGATGGCGATCCGGACTGTCCGTCGACAAGGGCCAGCGCAGCGAGCTCGACGCGTTCGTCGCGGCTGTCCACTCCGGCACGGCGATGCCGATCCCGCTCGCCACGCTCCTTTCGGTCACCGACGCGACCCTGGCCGTGTCGGAGAGCCTCGCGAGGGGCGAGGCGGTGAAGCTGGCCGCCCGCTGACCGATGGACGTCGGGTGGTACGCGCGACGGCTGAGCGCGATGTCCCCCACCGAGGTGGCCCGCCGGGCGCGCCAGCAGGCGCGCCACGCCGTCTGGCGGGTCCGCCCCCGATCCGCAGTGCCCGCCGCCCGCTCGTCCCGGGACTTCTTCGCCGGACTGCCGGCGTACGCCACGCTCGACATCGAGCCGCAAGCAGTGCAGCGCTTGGTCGACCGAGCCGGCGAGATCCTCGCCGGCTCAATCGACGTTCTCGGCGCCCAGCGAGACGACCTGCAGCATCCGGATTGGTTCTTCGACCCGGTCAGCGGGCGCGGCGCGCCGCGTGACGTGCACGCATCTCGGATCGCAACCCGTGACGCGGCGCGTGTCGGCTCCATCAAGCATGTCTGGGAGCTCTCCCGCCACCAGTACCTCGTCGGGTTGGCCGCCGCCTACTGGTGTACCGGCGACGAGCGATATGCGCGCCGCGTCGATGAGCACCTCCGTTCGTGGTGGGCGGCCAACCCGTTCCTCACCGGTGTGCACTGGACGAGCGGCATCGAGCTCGGCCTCCGGCTCGTGTCGTGGGTCTGGATCCGGCGGTTCCTCGACGCGTGGCCCCCGGTCGAGGAACTGTTCGAAGCCAACGCCGCATGCCTGACGCAGCTCGCGGACCATCAGCGGTACCTCGCCGCGTTCGTCACCGTCGGCTCCTCGGCGAACAACCACGTGCTCGCCGAGGCCGTGGGCCAGCTCGTCGCGGCGACCGCCTTTCCCTGGTTCGACCGCAGCGATCGCTGGCGGGCGGACGCGTTGCGTCTTCTGCAGGACGAGCTGGCAGCGCAGACGTTCCCCTCCGGCCTGAACCGGGAGCTGGCGACCGACTACCACGGCTTCGTCCTGGAGCTGGCCCTCGTCGCAGCCGCCGAAGTGGCCCTCGGCGGCGCGGACGTGCCGGCGGGCATCGCCGAACCGATCGTGCGGATGACCGACACCCTGGCGATGATCGTCGACTGCCACCTGCACCCACCGCGCCAGGGCGACAGCGACGGTGGTGCCGGCCTTGTCGTCGACCCCTTGGGGCCTGGCCGGTGGGCGTCGCTCCTGTCGGTCGGCGCTGGAACGTTCGGTCCGTGCGCGTGGTGGCCGCCGCTGCCCGAGCCGGACGTTCGCGCCACCGTGCTGCGTGCCGCGCTGCTCGGACACGTCCCGGCCCCGGCGGACAGGCCGCGGGCGCGCGCGTCCCTGCTCGCCGATGCGGGGATGGTGGTCGTCAGGGCCACGGTCGGCGACGACGAGCTCTGGTGCCGGGGAGACGTCGGACCACATGGGTTCACCTCGATCGCCGCGCATGCCCATGCCGACGCGCTCTCGCTGGAGCTCCGCGTGGACGGTGTCGACGTGCTCGCCGACCCGGGCACGTACTGCTACCACGGCGCACCGCCGTGGCGGAGCTACTTCCGCGGCACGGCCGGGCACTCGACGCTGCAGGTGGACGGGCGCGACCAGTCGACGTCGGGCGGCCCGTTCCTGTGGACGCGCCACGCCGGGTCACGTCTCCTCTCCTCGAGTGGGCTCCAGGACGGCCCGGTCGCGCGCTGGGTCGCGGAGCACGACGGCTACTCGCGTCGCGGCGCTCCCCTGGTCCACCGGCGGACGGTGGACCTGCACCGCACCGACGGTCGGTTGATCGTGGTCGATCAGCTCCTCGGCGCCGGTCGCCACCCGGTGTGCCTGAGTTTCCACCTCGGACCGACCGTCTGCTGCGAGCTCGACGGTGCGCAGGCGCGCTTGGGCTGGCCGGGCCGTCCATGCGCGGCGACCGTCCGGCTCGATCCTCGTCTCGCATGGCAGGTGCATCGAGGGGAGGACGCTCCGCCGCTCGGTTGGTACTCACCCGCGTTCGGCCGGAAGGTCCCTGCCGTCACGCTGGTCGGGAAGGGTGTCGTGGCCGCAGGAGACGAGCTGCGCTGCGACGTCGTGTTCGCGGCGACGCAGGTGCCACCAGGGTGAGCGGGGCTCCCCCGGCAGCTTCTGGCTCGCACGGCCGCGGCCGGCTTGATCGTGGCGTCGAACGGGTACGGCGCGCACACGCTCGCCACCTGTTGCCCAGTCTGTGGAAGAGCCGGAACGGCCTTCCGGTCCGCGCCGGACGTGGCGCGCGATCTCGCCGAGACGCTCGCCCGGCATGCCGGCAGCGAGGGCCCGCCGCTCAAGCTGATGCACACGGAGGCGGTCGCGCTCGACGGCTGCGGCTCCTGCGGCACCATCTGGCGCCGTGATCCCGCTCTGTGGCGGTCCGCCGTGGCCGCGTACAGCGCTGACCACTACGACGCCGACCTGTTGGCCGCGCTGCACGACGGCGACGTGGCGCGGCTCGGCACCGATGGCGCGTGGCTCACCGCACAGGACGTCACGGCCGGCGCGCGGCTGCTGGAGGTGGCCTGCTACGTCGGTGGGTTCCTCTCCGTGGCGGCGGAGCGCGGCGCGCTCGCCGTCGGGCTGGACCCCAACCCGCAGATGGTCGCGTGGTGCCGGCAGCATCGTCTCGACGCGCGCGTCGGCGTCATCGAGGAGAACGAGCTCCCGCCGAGCAGCTTCGATGGAGTGTGGATCCTGAACTGCTTCGACCAGCTACCCGATCCGCAGGCCGTACTCACGGCGGCGTGGCGGGTCCTCCGGCCGGGAGGACGGCTCGTGATCAGAACGCCGAACGCGGCATTCATCCGCGCCGCGTACGATTCTCCGGCGGGCGGGCCGGCTCACCACGTCGCGCTCGAACAGGCGCTGTGGGGTGTGCCGTACCTGTGTTGCTACACGGTGCCGGCGCTGGTGCGCCTCGTCGGCTCGCACGGCTTCACGGTGACCGCCGTGCGACCCCGCCCCGATCCGGGCGCCGAGTCACCCGGCCTCCCGTGCGGTTCTCCGTGGTTCGATCTCGCTGCGACGACGATTCCCGTCGAGGATCACCTCAACGGCGGTAGCAGCTGCAGCATGGCCGGTCCGCAGCGGCTCTCCCGCGTCGGTCAACTGCCGTCGAGGGCAGCCGTGATGAGTTGAAGGACATGGTTGCCGGCAGGCTCGTCCGGCGCGACGACCATCTCCTCGTTCACGGAGTGGTGCAGCACGGGCGCGAAGTGGTCGGCGCCCTCCAGCATGACGAAGTCGACGTCGTAGCCGCGCGCCGCCAGCTCCTCCGTCGCCTGCTCGGACTGTGAGGCAGGGCAAACCGTGTCGTCCTGCCCGGCGATGACCGTGATCTGCGCTTCGGGGTTGCCCCACTTCTCGGGGTCGAACGGTTGTCCGACCTCGTAGTAGCAGCCGGAGATGGCGAAGATGATGTCGGGACGGGGGGCCTCCGCGAAGCACGACAGGAACTGACCGGTCGGGTCGAGCGACTCTTCGAGCCCAGCCTGGACAGCGAACACGGCGCCGAGGGACCAGCCGACCCAGATCAGCGGGCGGTCCAGGTCGCCGCCGTGGTCGGGAGCGACGGTGCGGGCGTATCGGTATCCGCATTCGGCGTCGCGCACGAGATCGACGACTCCCTGCTCGCTGCTCAGGTCGGTGCGGTAGTTGGGTGCGAACACGACAGCGCCGGCGG
>DASZOG010000004.1:0-8633 GCA_035550895.1 Acidimicrobiales bacterium | reverse complement strand
GGGATGACCACTTCGGCGAAGCCGACGCCGGGCAGCGCCGAGTACGACGGGAGGACGCCGTAGTTCGACTGCTCGACCTCGATCTCGAGCACCTGGAAGGTCCGCGCCTCTCCGAGCTCGACGACCTGGCCGGGCGCGGTGCGGGACGTGTCGTCGAGTGACACCGAGAGCGTGTCGTCACCGTCGAAGCGCAGCCGGGCCTGGGTGACGAAGCGGACGACGCTGCCGGTCTGCGGCTGGAGCAGCGTGATCCGGTCGGTCGTCACCGGTTCTGCGAGCTCGATGCGCAGCCGCTCGCCGCGCACGTCGACGAACGCTCCGGCCCGCCATGCGGTGAGCGGGTCGCCATCGAGCGCGTTCGCCGGCCGGTCCTCCGGCGTGTACGAGACGGGGTTGCCGTAGCTCGTGGCCTGCACCGAACGGACACCGGTGAGCTCGGCGACGGTCGAGCTGTCGTCTTCGGCGCCGGGGAACAGGTCGAGCCGGTTGTCCTGCGGGTCCTCCCGCAGCGGCTCCTCGCCGGCCTGCTCGGTGTAGCCGATGTTCGACGAGACGCTGCCCCAGCGCCGCCCGGCACGCCGGTTCGAGTCCGTCACGAGGAGCTCCGCGCCATCGGCGAGCAGCGCGTCGAGCCGGCTCCGGTCGACGTCCTCGAGCACGGTCGCGGCGTACGCGACCAACCGGTCGGGGTGGAGCAGGCCGGCCTGCACCGCATCGACGATGCCCTCCCCGCTGCCGGCGAGCACGACCGGGCGCTGCGTCCCGACGGCACGGGCGATGGCGCGCGGCTCCGGAACGTCGAGCAGCGCGACCGGCGGCGGGTCCGGCGCCGCGGCGGCGACGTTGTAGGCCTGCTCGTTGAGGAGCGGGAAGCGTGGGTCCGGCTCGTTCGGCGCCGGTGCGCCGAACGCCTGTGGCTCGGCCAGCCCGGCGGAGCGGATCGCCTCCCAGAACGCCCGCGGCTGCGGGAGCAGGAAGCGCTCGAACTGGAGGTCGTTGCGCGTCGCGATCGTGCCCACGCCGAGCAACCGCGCCAGGTCCGCCAACGCGGCTGGATCGAGCACGCCCACCTGCAACTGGTCCTCGAGCGCGTTGAGCAGATCGGCCGTTCCGGCGCCGCCGTAGGGGACGAGCTCGCGGGCGACGTACGGGCGCTCGATCAAACCCGGCGTGATCGGGTCGACCGTGCCGCCCCAGCGGTAGTAGGCGAAGTCGCTGCCCGGCGTCTCGTAGACGCGCGTCGCGTCGTCGCCGGCGTCCATCGCCGCGGTCGCCTGCTGCCAGTGCTCCGGCACGGACTCGTCGCGCAGCAGGCTCGACGTGAGGACGTCGCCGGTGAACAGCGCCGGGAGCTGCGCGGCGAGGACGACGACGGCACCGGCGGACACGATCGTTGCCCGGCGGGGCACCCGCGCTGCGGCCCACGCCACCACGGCGCCGATCCCGGCGGCGAGCGCCAGGGCGTACAGCGGCGCGGCCCGAGGCGTGGAGCGCATCGCCTGGCCGGAGGTCGTCTCGACGAACACCTCGAAGAACCGCCCCCACGCCGACGGCGACGAGAGTGGGTGGGCCCCGACGGCCACACCGAGCCCGACGACGAGCATCAACACGAACGAGCGTCGCCGGGGGAGCGGACCGCGCGCCAGGCCCGTCAGCGCGACGGCGGCGATGGCGAAGCCGAGCGCGATCAGCGGCAGCGACGAGAGGTACGGCTCGGACGGCTCGACCCACTGGCTGACGCGGTCGCCGCCGTAGAAGAACCAGTAGCCGAGCCCGCGCAACAGCTCGGTCGAGCTCGACGCGCCGGCGACGGCTTCGTAGGTCTCGGTGTAGCGCAGGATCGGCACGCCGTACCGCCCCTGCGCCCACAATCCGGCGATCCACCACGTGGACACGGCGGCGGTGAGCAGGCCGATGCGTGCTGCCGTGCCGAGCGCGGCACGCCACCCGACGCGCCGGTCCACGACCTCGGCGACGATCCACAGCACGGGACCGAGACCGGCGAGGAGCAGCGACGTGGCGTTGACCGAGCCGACGAGCGCGACGACGAGGGCGAAGCGGGCCGGCCACTTCCAGCCGCCGCCGCGCCACCCGGGGGTACGCAGCGCGAGCGCGGCGCAGCCGATCATCCACGGCAGCCCGGCCCAGGGCAGGAGGATCGCCGAGATGCGCGCCGCGTAGTGGAGCACGTACGGGCCGAACGCGTACGCGACGGCCATCGGCAGCGCGGCAGCGCGCGGCAGGCCGATCACCCGGGCGAGCCACAGCACGCCTGCGCCGGCGGCGAACACCAGCGTCCCCAGCCAGAGGCGCTGAGCGAGCCAATCCGGCACTCCGAGGCGCTCCATCACCCAGTAGTACGGACCCATCGGGAAGAGGTAGCCGAGCGTCTGGTGCGTGACGGTGCCGAGGCCGATGTGCGGGTCCCACATCGAGCGCGCCCGCTCGATCAATCGTCCCGGATCGAGCGTGAGGTATGACTTCGTATCCGCGCTGACCCGGCCAGGCTCCGTCAGCAGCAGGGGCACGTAGGCGAGCGCGCCGACGAGCGCGAGGTGCCAGCGCGACACGCGCCGGCGCGCCGCGGTCGCCTCCATCGATGAGTCGGCCACCGAGGTCGGCACCAGTTCAGGAGGAGCCGGCGAGCGTGGCAGTGGTCGGCAGGCGCTGCTCCGGGACGGTCGCGTCCGGAGTCGCCCGGACGCGACCCACGGCGTCCGACAGCGCGACCACGGCCACCGCCGCGAGCAGGCACAGCGATCCCTCCGCCGAGGCGCGATAGCGATTCGTGGCGAACGTGGTCACGACGACGACGAGCACGACGGCGAACGGTGCCACCAGCGGGTAGATCGGGATCCGCCGCCGGCGGAGGATCACCGCGCCGGCGATCGCCAGGCCGGCCAGCGGGTACCACATCGCTGCGCCCGAGTACGCGATCCACTTGTCGCGGCCCTCGGGGAAGACGTCGAGGCGGGCCTGCTGCAGCGGCCGGTACAGCCCGGCGATGCGCCCGACGCGCGCCGCGACGACCGCGGGGACGCGGCCGCGGTTCTCGCTGATGTAGGACAGCGTCTCGTCCAGGAGCACCTCGGAGCGCTCGGACTGGTCGCTGTTGGCGCGGGTCAAGCCCTTCTCGTCGAGGACGGCGATCGGGCACTGCATGTTCCAGTAGCCGGTGAACTCGCCGTAGTAGGTCAGGTCGCACGTCGCCGTGGAGAGCGTGATCTCGAACCCGGCCGAGAGGTACACCGGCTCCTCGAACCGGCTCAGGTTGTGCAACACCCACGGGGCGAGCGTGGCGACGGCCGCTGCGGCGGCGACGGCGATCCACGCCACGCGCCGCGCGAGCGGCACGAGCGTGCGGCCGAGCATCACCGGGACGATCACGATCAGGGAGAGGAGCAGCAGCTCGGCGCGGGACATCGCCATCAGCCCGAGCAGCACGCCGCACACCCCGGCGAGCGCGAACGACGGCTGGTCCCGGAAGCGGTACACGGTGAGCGTGAACAGCGCCACCGTCAGGATGGCGACGGTCTCGGAGAGGATCATCGTGTCGTGCGACCAGACGTTGGGATAGACGAGGGCCAACGCCGCGGCAACGAGCCCGACGCGCGGGCCGGCGATGCGCCGCCCGGCGAGGCCGAGCACGACGATCGTGGTCACCCCGAGGGCGCACGACACGAGGATGTGGCCGAGGGGGCTCGTCACGCCGAGCCACGACCACAGGGCGAGATAGGCGATGTACAGCGGCGGGTGGTCGGCGGCTTCGGCGTGCAGTCCGGCCTCGTAGTCGAGCGGGTTCAACCAGCCGATGCCGTCGGCGACGAGGTTCGCGCTGCCGTGGTAGAAGAGCGCGTCGCCCCACACGTAGTAGTCGTCGCGGGCGATCAGCACGAAGACCAGGCGGAACAGCGCGCCAGCGGCGGCGAGGGCAGCGAGGCCCGGCACGAAGCGGGTCGCCCACCGCGCGTCGGCGACGGCGCGCTCGTCAGCGAGCGTCGAGTCCGCCGTCGGCGTCGAGCCCGCGGTGAGCTCCGCCGCGGCGACCGTCATCCGACCGCCTCCCCGGCGCGGTGCTCGACGTAGAGCCAGTCGCCGCCGACCAGATCGAGGTGGTACGGCCGGTCCGTCCCGGTCCACGCGAGCAGCGACCAGCGGTACGGGAAGAAGTGGATGTGCGGGTTGAACGTCACCTGGTACGGCCGCTGGCGGGGGACGACGATGACGACCCGCTGCCGGGCCACCCGCCGCAGCTCGTCGAGCGCGACGCCGAGGTGCTGCACGTGCTCCAGCGTGTGGGTCGACACGACGGTGTCGAACGAGCCGGCGGCGAACGGCAGCGACTCGACCGACGCCTCGACGGTGACCAGGCCGGGATGGCTCAGTGCCCGCCATCCCTCGTGGATGCTGACGTCGCACCCGACGACGCGGTGCTCGGTGGCGAGTCGCGTCGCCAGGTGTCCCTTGCCGCAGGCGACGTCGAGCACGGAGCAGCCGACGACCGCGGCCACGACTCCTGCCTCCGACGCCGGCGTCAGGTCAGTGTCGCCCTGGTCGAGGTGGGTGTCGTGGGTGCGGTAGAAGTCCCGGAACTCGCTGCTCGACAGCTGGAACGCCCGGTCCTTGAACTCCTCGATCGGGATGTCCTGGGCCACGTGCATCCGGCGCACCAGCGCGGCGAAGGCGCGGCTGTCGCGGACGCGCGGTGGAACCCAGTCGTCGAGCAGCGCGTTGATCCGCCCGGACGCCTCCCGCGACAGCCTCACGACCGCGCTCCGGAGGACGACCAGCGCGCCGCCGTGCGCTTGGCCACCCACCGGCTGACCGGTTGCTCGAGCGCGTAGAAGCTGATCGCGGCGGCGATCAGGCTGCCGATCAGCGCGATCGCGGTCCGGCCCCAGAAGTGGCCCTCGAACAGCGGCCAGTCGAACGCCTTCTCGGCGAGCGTCAGGAAGCCCTGGTGCCACAGGTACACGCCGTACGAGACGAGGCCGACCCAGGCCAGCGGCGCCCACGCCATGACGCGGTGCGTCCGGCTGCGCACGGCGGGTCCGAGCGCGAACGGCGCCACGAGGAGCACGCCGACGAGCGCGTAGAGCCACTGGCGGACGATCTCCCGCTCCAGGCTGGCCCGTTCCAGGCCACGGGCGAGCTCGAGCTGTGTGGAGACGAACCAGAACGCGACGACGGAGCCGGCCACGAACCACGCCGCGCGGGCGCCGACCCGCTGGCAGAGGCCCCGGATGGTCGGGTGGTGCTCGGCCCAGGCCGACAGGACCGCGAGGGCCATGCCGAGGGCGAAGATGTCCGCCAGGGAGGGCAGCCAGAACGGCGCCACACCGCGGAAGCGGGGCGCCCACTCGTGCACGGCGATGCGGAACAGCACGCTGGCGACGCACACCGCAGCCAATCCGGCGAGCAGCGCCAGCGCCTGATCGGCGACGCTGCGCTTGCGGAGCCAGCGCACGCCGAGCGCGGCGACGAACGGCAGCACCAGATAGAAGCTGATCTCCGTCGCCAGGCTCCAGGACTGCGTGATCCCGCTGATGCCGCGTTCGGGGTGGTAGATGTGCGTCAGCGTCGCCGACCAGAAGAAGCCGGCCACGCCGCGCACCGCGATCGCCCCGGCGGCGAGCAGCACGACGAGCGCCAGCCAGTAGGCGGGGAAGATGCGCGTCGCCCGGCGGATCCAGAACGGCCGCGGATCGCTCTGCGGCCGGTGGGCGAACTGGCGGGCGACCATCGGCCGGTAGAGGAGGAAACCGGACAGGACGAAGAAGATCGCCACGCCGACGTCCATCCGGGCGAGGTACGGCCCGAACGCCGTGTCGAACGTGGCCCCGGAGGCGAAGCCGGCGTGGTGCAGCAGGACCAGCAGCGCGGCGATCGCCCGGACACCGTCGAGGGCGGCAACGTGCGTGCGCCGGGTGGCGTCGCCGGCGTGGCCGGCGCCCGCCGCGACGCCGCTCGGGGCGACGTCGGTCACGCCCGGAGCGGTGGTGGAGGCGTTCGAGAGGGCGGTGTCCGTCGTGGTCATCAGCGGCGCGGCTGCCCGTGCAGGCCGGGCCAGGGTACTGCGCGGGGGCGGCGAACCCAGGGACGCGCGCCCAGTGGGCGGTCCCGGCCCGGGCGGGTCCTGTCGCCGGAGAGGATCCTCCCGCGCACGGGTCCTCCCGCGATACGGCGGGTCTCCCCGTGGCGGGCCGACCATCTTCCGGCCACCTGCCGGGGCCTGTGGTTCACGAGTCCGCTGGGGTCCGCTCCTCCAGGCGTTGTTCGAGGAGGGCGAGGCGCTCGGCGAGCGTGCGCGTCCGTTCCTCCAGGCGGGACAGCTCCCAGGAGAAGTGCACGGCCACGACGAGCAGGAAGGCCATCGCCACGAGGAGGAACGCGATCGGCGCGTACTGCACGCCGGCCAGCTCGGCGAGATGGGCGAGGACGCGCGGGAACGCGGCAATGACGACGAGCACCACGCCGATGCTCAGCCAGAGCATCGAGTACTTCGCCCGCAACTGGCCCCGGCGGACGAGGCGGACGATGAACACGATGCACGACACCACGGTCACGACGAGCAGCACGTGGGCTTCCCACTTCATGCCAGCTCCTCCTTGCGGCCGGCGCCTGCAGCCATGACGACGAGCAGGCGGACGTAGTGGTAGGCGAGGCGGAAGTGGCGGGTGGACGCCCTTCCCTCGGCACGGACGCGCATCCGCACCGGGACCTCGCGGACGGTGAGGCCGGCCCGGCAGGCGATGAGGATCGCCTCGACCGTGTCGGACAGGTACTCGGCGGGGTAGCGGCGAGCGAACAGGCGCATCGCCCGCGGCCCGAACGCCCGGAATCCCGACGACGTGTCGGTGAACCGCTGGCCGGTGAGCGAATGGACGAACCGCCCGAGCAGGCGCATCGCCGCCCCGCGGGTGCGCGACACCTCATAGCCGCCACCCCGGAGGAAGCGGCTGCCGATGACCAGGTCCGCCCCGTCGTCGAGCCCGGCCAGGAGGACGTCCATCTCGGTCGGGTCGTGCTGGCCGTCGCCGTCGATCTGGACGGCCCGTTCGAAGCCGTGCTCGAGGGCGTAGGAGAACCCGGTGCGCAGGGCACCGCCGATCCCCAGGTTGTAGGGCAGGCGCACGACCGGCACGCCGGCGGCCCGCGCCGCGCCGGCGGTGTCGTCGAGTGAGCCGTCGTCGATGACCACGACCTGCGCCGGGGGCACGTGCCGGAGGACCTCGGCGAGCGTGCCCGGGAGGGCCGCCTGCTCGTTGAACGCGGGGACGACGACGAGCGCGTTCGGCGGCACGCGGGTATCTTCGCGGGTCGGTCGACCCGCTGGCGGCCATCGGGCGGAGACCACACACCTGCATGCACGCGCCTGTTCCCTCCGTCACCGTGGCGAGCGGCCCCCGGCTGAGCCATCTCGCGGGTCTCGATGGCCTGCGGGCGCTCGCGATCGCGGCCGTGTTCGTGTACCACGCGGCCCCCGCCGCGGCGCCGGGCGGATTCCTCGGCGTGTCGCTGTTCTTCACGGTGTCGGGCTACCTGATCGGCTCGTTGCTGCTCGCCGAGGTGGAGGGCACCGGCCGCGTCGATCTCGGCCGCTTCTGGGCACGGCGGGGCCGCCGCCTGCTGCCGGCGCTGCTGCTGACGCTCGCCGCCGTCACGCTCCTGGCCACGCGCCTGCCCGTGCCGAGCGGGTTCCGCGGTGAGGCGCTCGCCGCGCTCGGCTACGTCGCCAACTGGCACGCGGTGTGGGCCGGGCTGGACTACGCCGATCTCTTCGCCACGCCCTCACCCGTCGCCCACCTGTGGTCGCTGGCGATCGAGGAGCAGTTCTACCTGGTCTTCCCGGTCCTCGTCGCGGCCGTCGTCGCTCGGGGCGGTTCGCCCCGCAGCAGGCTGGCGGCGCTCGCCGCTGCGGGGTGTGCCGCCTCGCTTGCCGCGCAGCTGTTCACCGACGATCGTGCCCTCGGCTACTACGGCACGCACGTGCGCGCCGCGGAGCTGTGCGCCGGCGTGCTGCTGGCGACGTCGTGCCGCCCGGGAACGCGCGTTGGTGGCCGGTGGCGGGCGGCGGTGACCCTCGCCGGCGCGGCGGGTCTGGCCGCCACGACAGCCCTCGTCCTCGCCGTCGATCTCGGCGACGGGTGGCTGTACCAGGGCGGGTTCACGGCGCTGGGCGGGCTGTGGGCCGTTCTCGTATTGGCCTGCGCGGCGTCACCGCTGTCCGTCGTGCTCGGCTGGGGGCCGCTCGCCGCGGTCGGCCGGGTCAGCTACGGCCTGTACCTCGCGCACTGGCCCGTGATCGTCTGGCTCGACGAGCAGCGCACCGGGGTCGACGGGTTCGAGCTGTTCCTGCTGCAGGCGTTCGTCACCGCAGGCGTCGCCGCTCTCTCGTACCACCTGCTCGAGCAGCCGGTCCGCGAGCGCCGCATACCACGGCGACCGGCGCAGGCGCTGCCCGCGCTCGGCGTGGCGTTCGGCGTGGCGTTCGCCGTCGTGGCCGCGGCACCGGCGGCGACGCGGCACAACCCACTGGCGATCGAGGCCGCGTCCGGGCCGGTCGCCTTCCCCGTGCCGACTTCCCTGCCGCTTGCGCCCGGCACGCTCCCGCCCGCGGCGCCCGACGCGCC
>DASZOG010000003.1:0-3145 GCA_035550895.1 Acidimicrobiales bacterium | reverse complement strand
GGAGGACTGGGATGGGCTCGGCCGCGACCCGACCGAGCTGTACGGCGGTGCCCGGCTCGACGGCGCGCTCCAGTGGGCGCGGTCGAGCGCCGACCGGCTACCGCCCGCCGAGCGGGAGTTCCTCGACGCGTCCGTCGCAGCCCAGGAGGAGGAGGTACGCGGGCACCGCCGAGTTGCACGGCGTCTGCGCATGCAGGTCGCCGGCCTCACGGTGCTCCTCGTCGTCGCGCTCGTCGCGGCAGGTCTGGCCGTGATCGAGCAGCGGCGGGCGGACGACCATGCCGATCGGGCGGACGCGGTCGCGCTCGCCGCCCAGGTGAGCGACATTTCCACGCTCGCTCGCACCCTCCCAGCGAGCCAGGTCGACCTCGCGTTGCTCCTCGGCGTGGAGAGCCACCGGCTCCAGCCTGCGATCGAGACGGAAGGTGCGCTCGAGACCGCCCTGGCCCGCACGCCGCCGGGGCTCGAGCGGATCGTCCGCCTCGACTCGCCGGCTCTCTCCCCGGGCATTGCCCCCGATGGCAGCATGCTGGCCGTGCCGCGCGCCGACGGCACCGTGCGCCTGCTGTCGGTGCCGTCCCTGGACGAGGTGGGCGTGCTCAGCGGCCGCGACGGCCCGGCGGGAATCGCACGGTTCAGCGGCGACGGTCAGCGCGTCGTGGTTGGCGGTGTCGGCGGATCCGTGCACGCCTGGAATGTCACCTCCGGTCGTCTGGACGGCGCACCAATCGAGACGGACGGCCGATTCGCGTTCGGGTTCTTCGATCCCACCGACCCGACTCGTCTGTTCACGGTTGCGGCAGATGGCGTAAAGGGCACCGTCGTGCTCTGGGACCGCCGCGATCCCGTACATCCCGTGCCGGTGGGCCAGCCGTACCGCTTCGAGGTGGACCGAAAGGCGAGTCCTGTCGCGACGATCAGCAGCGATGGTTCGGTCCTCGCCGCCGGCAGCTCGGTCTTCGGGTCGACGGCGATCTTCGACGTGCGTACCCATGCACGCCTGCGTGAGATGCCGGGGTCGCCCGGCGAGTTCGTGCCCGGAACGCAGACGCTCGCCACCAGCGAGACCGGGTCCGGGCAGATCGTGCTCCGGGATGCGACGACGGGACTGCCCGACGGCGCCCCGTTGAAGGGGTTCGACCTCGTTGGCGGCGCCGTAGCCATCACTGCCGACGGGGCGCGGCTGGCTGCGTCCGACGGCGATCGCGGCATCCGTGTGTTCGACCTCGGGACCCGCAGCCAGGTTGGCGTGCCGCTCGGCCTCGACACGCGCGACCTCCCCGTCGGTTTCCTCGCCGACGGACGGCTACTGACGAGCGGCGGCAGCGCCATCGGCATCTGGCGGGTCGGTGTCAAGGCACCGCCGTTCGCTGTGGGGTTGCACGGCGGCTACCCGCCCACTCAGCAGGTGCGCGGTGCGCTCGTTGCCGGCACCGACGACGTGATCACGGAGGGATGGGAGGGCGAACCGCTGCTGCGCTGGGACGCCTCCTCCGGCGCGATGCACGGCCCCGCGGTCCGCGACGAGGCGAGCAACTGGTTCTCCGTGAGCCCGGACGGCAAGTACCTTGCGGCGCCGACCGCCGACTACAGCCGCTTCGGTATCTGGAACGTGGCGACGGGCGAACGCGTGGCGACGTTCGACGATGGCCCGGCCTTCGGGATTCTCGCGTTCTGGAGTCCGAGGGGAGACATGGTGGCGACGAACGCGGTCAACGAGCGTTTCGTGGTGGTGTGGGATGTGTCCGACCCGCGCCGGCCGGTCCGCGTGCGCGAGCTCGCGCTCGAGGATGAGCCGCTCGGCTTCCCGAACGTCGTCGTGCATCCGTGGTGGAGTGTGGACGGCCGCCTGCTTGCCGTCGTGGACTACGAGCTGGACACGGTGACAGTGTTCGACGCCGGTTCGGGACGCGAGATCTGGTCCGATGCGCTAGCCGGAGACGTCGGTCAAGTGGCGTTCTCGCCCGACGGCGAGACGCTCGCGGTCGTGTCGTGGGACGCAGAGCGGTCCAGCATCCTCACGCTGTGGGAGATCGGCGAGTGGGATCGGCGGCGCACTGTGCTGATCCCCGGCTCGCGCGCTGTCGGCGTCGAGTTCCTGCGCGGCGGCGACGCGCTCGTCACCACCAGCGAGATTGCCGGTGAAGCCGGCTTCGGGAGCGCCGTCGGATCGTCGGGCGCACAGCTGTGGGACGCGGCGACGCTCGAGCCGATCGGCGAGCCTCTGCTGCTCGGTGTGTCGGGATCCGGGCACGTCGACCGCGACGCCGAGGGCAACCGGGCCGTCATGGGCTCCGGCGGCGGGACCCTGTTCGTCTGGGACCTCGATGTGGGCCACTGGAAGGAAATGGCGTGCGACATCGCGGGCCGCAACCTGACCCGCGCCGAGTGGGCGCAGTACGTGCCCGGCGAGCCCTATCACTCGACCTGCAAGCAGTGGCCCGCCGGCGAGTGACCTGGAGTGTCGTCGGGCCGATGAGTTCCGCCTCGACGCGCTGTCCTACCTGTGGCGGGTGTTGCACGGAACCTCGTACAGGAGCGCATCGAGATGCCCGACATCGAACCGGCCCCCGAGTTGAACCAGGAGTTCAGTAGTCCGGGCGCCGCGGCGCCCCCGTGGCCCGAGGTGGTCGACGTGCTGTCGACCTCTGAGATGTTCTGGCTGTCGACCGTCCGCCGCGACGGGCGGCCGCACGTCACGCCGCTGCCGGCAATCTGGCTCGATGGCACGCTCCACTTCTGCACCGGCGCCGCCGAGCAGAAGGCGAAGAACCTCGAAGCCAACCCTCGGTGCATCCTCACGACCGGCACCAACCAGTTCCGCTCCGGGCTCGACGTCGTGGTGGAGGGCACCGCCACCCGTGTCACCGACACGGCGCAGCTCGAGCGGCTGGCGGCGATGTGGAAGTCGAAGCTCGACTGGGACTTCGAAGTCGCCGACGGCGCGTTCCGGGAGCCCAATGGGCCGGGCGTGGCCTTGGTCTTCGGTGTCACCCCGGCGAAGGTGATGTCGTTCGGCAAGGGCGAGCCCTACAGCCAGACCCGCTACCGCTTCACCGCCTGAGGGGCGCCAGCCGTCACGACACGCGTCTTTGAAGATCTTCGGGGCCATGGCCCCGGATCTCCTTCAAAGACAGGCTCAGGC
>DASZOG010000002.1:0-2228 GCA_035550895.1 Acidimicrobiales bacterium | reverse complement strand
GCCGGTCGACCTGCTGTGGAACGGCGGCATCGGCACGTACGTCAAGTCCGCGCACGAGACGCACGCTGACGTGGGCGACCGGGCCAACGACGCGCTGCGGGTCAACGGGGACGAGCTGCGCGTCCGCATGGTCGTGGAAGGCGGCAACCTCGGGCTCACACAGCGCGGGCGGGTCGAGTACGCGCTCGCCGGCGGGCTGGTGTTCACCGACGCGATCGACAACTCCGCCGGTGTCGACTGCTCGGACCACGAGGTGAACATCAAGATCCTCCTCGACTCGTGCGTCGCGTCCGGCGATCTGACCCTCAAGCAACGCAACGAGCTGCTGGCGGCGATGGAGGACGAGGTCGGCGAGCTCGTCCTGGAGGACAACCGGGCCCAGACGCTGGCGCTGACCATCGCCCGCGCCCAGGCGGCGCCGATGGTCGACGTCCACACCCGCTACCTGCGCTCGCTCGAGCAGGAGCAGCTGATCGATCGCCAGATCGAGTTCCTCCCGGCGGAGAAGCAGCTCGGCGAGCGCGCCGCGGCGGGGCTCGGCCTCTCCACGCCTGAGCTGGCGGTGCTGCTGGCGTACACGAAGACGACGAACGTCGCCGAGCTGCTCCGTTCCGACCTCCCCGACGAGCCCTACGTGCAGCAGCGCGCCGTCGACTACTTCCCGTCGCTCCTGCGCGAACGGTTCGCCGCGGCGATGGCCAACCACCGGTTGCGCCGCGAGATCATCTCCACGCAGTTGACGAACGCGATGGTCAACCGCGCCGGGATCTCCTTCGACCACCGGATGACCGAGGAGACCGGAGCGAACGTCCCAGACATCACGCGCGCGCACATCGTCGCCGGGGATGCGTTCGGTCTGGACCTGTGGTGGGAGGCGATCGACGACCTCGGCACCTCGGTCGACGTGCAGGTGCAGCTGGACATGCTCCTCGACCTGCGGCGGATGGTCGAGCGCGGCGTGTTGTGGCTCCTCCGCCACCGGCGTCCGCCGCTCGACCTGGGAGGCACGGTGGCGGCGTTCCGCCCCGGAGTCGACGCGCTGGCGGTCGACATGGCGGCGCACGTGCCGGGTGCGATGGGGGCATCGCTCCAGGAACGGCTCCGGGCCCGACTCGCCGCCGGCGTGCCCCGCGAGCTGGCCGAGAGGTCGGCGGTGTGGCCGCTGCTGCACACTGCGTTCGACATCGTCGAGATCGCCGTGGCGCGGGGGCGGACGCCGATCGAGACGGCCGGCATCTACTGGGGGTTGTTCGAGGTGCTCGACGTCGCGTGGCTGTGGGAGCGGATCGGGACGCTGCCGCGAGCCGACCGCTGGCAGAGCCATGCCCGGGCGGCACAGCGGGACGACCTGCTGTCCTGCCTGCGCGACCTGACGGGCGAGGCGATGCGCGCCGGAGACATGTTCACGCCGCCGAGTCAGATCGTGCGCGCGTGGACCACGGCCAACGAGCGCGCCGTGCGGCGAGTGCTGCGGGTGTTCGCCGAGATCCGCACCGGCGGGACGTTCGACCTGACGACGCTGTCGGTCGCGCTCCGCCAGCTGCGCAACGTCGTGCTCGCCACCGGCCCGGCATGACGGGCCAGGACCCGCGCCGCGTCGCCGTCAGGCGTGGTCGGTAGCCTTCGCGGGTGTCCGCGCGACCGTTGCGCCTGCGCTTCGCGCCGTCGCCGACCGGGTTCTTCCACGTCGGCGGGGCGCGCACGGCGCTGTACAACCGGATCGTGGCCGACCAGGGCGGCGGCACGCTGGTCCTGCGCATCGAGGACACGGACACCGAGCGGAACCGGCCGGAGTGGACCGCGGGCATCCTCGAGGCGTTGCGCTGGATCGGCGCCGCCTGGGACGAGGGTCCCTACTTCCAGAGCGAGCGAGCGGCCCTGTACGACGCGGCGGCGGCGAAGCTGCTCGCCGACGGTAAGGCGTACTACTGCGACTGCACGCGGGACAGCCTGCTCCTCCGGACCGGCGACGCGAACCGCGGGTACGACGGGTACTGCCGCGGCCGTGACCTCGGTGCCGCGCCGGGCCGCGCGCTGCGGTTCCGCACGCCCGACGCGGGTGTGACGACGGTCGTCGATCTGATCCGGGGCACGCCGGAGTTCGAGAACGAGCTGCTCGAGGACTTCGTCGTCGTCCGCGGCGACGGCCGGGCGATCTTCCTCCTGGCGAACGTCGTCGACGACATCGAGATGCGCATCTCGCTGGTCATCCGCGGCGAGGAGCACCT
>DASZOG010000001.1:0-10093 GCA_035550895.1 Acidimicrobiales bacterium | reverse complement strand
GAGGGCCGCCTGCTCGACGTTGACGCGCAGCAGCGTGCGCCGCTCAGGGTCCATCGTGGTGACCCGCAGCTCGTCGTGGTCCATCTCGCCGAGGCCCTTGAGCCGCTGGAAGTCCTTCTTGTGGTTGGGCCGCGCCTGGAGGAACGCCTCCTTGGCGTGGTCGTCCTTCAGGTACACCTTCTCCTTGCCGACCTCGGTCGAGTACAGCGGCGGCTGGGCGATGTAGACGAGGCCCTGCTCGAGCAACGGGCGCATCTGGCGGAAGAAGAACGTGAGTAGCAGCGTGCGGATGTGGCTGCCGTCGACGTCGGCGTCGGCCATGATGATCACCTTCTGGTAGCGCACTTTGTCGACGTCGAACTCGTCGCCGACGTTGCCACCGATCGCGGTGATGAGCGACTGCACCTCGTTGTTCTTCAGCATCCGGTCGAGGCGGGCGCGCTCGACGTTGAGGATCTTCCCCCGGATCGGCAGGATCGCCTGGATGCGCGGGTCGCGGGCGGCCACTGCGGTACCGCCAGCAGAGTCGCCCTCGACGATCAGTAGCTCGGCCTCCTCCGGGTTGCGCGTGGAGCAGTCCTTGAGCTTGTCTGGCATGCCTGCGCCGGACAGGCCGGTCTTCCGCCGCACCGCATCGCGCGCCGACTTCGCCGCGGCTCGGGCACGGGACGCCTCGATCGCCTTCTTGACGATCCGATTCGCCTCGGTCGGGTTCTCTTCGAGCCACTCCGCCAGCTTCTCGTTCGTCACCTTCTGCACGAACGAGCGCATCGGGACGTTGCCGAGCTTCGCCTTCGTCTGTCCCTCGAACTGCGGATCGCGCAGCTTGACGGCGATGATCGCCGTGAGGCCCTCGCGGATGTCCTCACCGAGGAGGTTCGGGTCCTTCTCCTTCAACGCGCCGCGGGACCGCGCGTACTTGTTCACGACGGACGTGAGCGCGGTCTTGAAGCCCTCGACGTGCATGCCGCCTTCGGTTGTCGAGATGCCGTTGGCGTAGCCGTGGATCCCCTCGTAGTAGCCGGTGTTCCACTGCAGCGCGAGGTCGACCGTCTGATCGCCGCCCTCGGACTCGGACTCGTCGGCCTCGAAGTGGCAGACCTTCGTGAACAGCGCGTCCTTCGACGCGTTGAGGTGGCGGACGAAGTCGACGATGCCGCCCTTGTACATGTACTGCGTCTGCTGCTCGCGGCCTGGACGTTCGTCGACGAACAGGATCTCGAGGCCCCTGTTCAGGAAGGCCATCGTCTGCAATCGCTCGAGCACCGTGCGGGCGTGGAACTCGGTGCCCTCCGACGTGAAGACGGTCGGATCGGGCCAGAACGTCACTGTCGTGCCGGACTTGCGGCCGCGCGCCGGCGTCTGCCCCACCGCTTCGAGCTTGCCCTGCGGACGGCCGCCCTTGGCGAACTCCTGCCGGTAGCGCTTTCCTTCGCGGTCGACCTCGAGGACGAGACGCTCGGAGAGCGCGTTGACGACGGACACGCCGACGCCGTGCAGCCCGCCGGAGACCTTGTAGCCGTTGCCGCCGAACTTGCCGCCGGCGTGCAGGACCGTGAGGACCACCTCGGCCGCGCTCTTGCCCTTATGCGGGCCGGAGGGGTACGGGTCGACCGGGATGCCGCGCCCGTTGTCCTCGACCCGGCAGCCACCGTCGGCCTGGAGGGTGACGACGACGCGCGTGCAGAAGCCGGCCATCGCTTCGTCGACGGAGTTGTCGACGACTTCCCAGATCAGGTGGTGGAGTCCGGCGAGGCCTGTGGAACCGACGTACATGCCGGGCCGTTTGCGGACGGGTTCGAGGCCTTCGAGGACCTGGATGTCCTTCGCCGCGTAGCTGCCACCGGGCCGCTCTCGACCGAGTCCGGCACTGCCACTAGCAGGCCGGATGTCGCTCTCGTCCTTCGCCACGGCGCGACCTTTCGGGGGTGGTGGAACTGGCGAGCCCGGGGTGGCTGGGCAACCTCCGACGGAGGATTGCGACCTGGCTCACGATGCTCGTCAGTCTACCAGCGGGGTGCGACAGAACCCCGGCTTCACCGCTGCCGCGAACGGCCGTCGGCGGCGACGCGGAGCTGGATCGCGGACACCTCTCCGGGGCGCGTCACCTCCGCCAACTTCGCCAGCAGGTCGGCCTCGAGGAACCGCAGCTGGGTGGCCCAGGTCGGGTGGTCCACCGTGACGACGAGGCAGCCGTCGTGCAGCGCGGACGGCCTGGCGTGCGCGGCGATCTCGGCGCCGACGGCCTCTTCCCAGCGGGCGAACACGCCTTCGACCGTCCGGGCGCTCGGGCCGTGCAGCGCGCGCACCACGGCGTCGAGGCTGTCCCGGAGTCGGTGCGCGTCGGCTTGCTGTGCCACTCGCGCCTCGTCGTCGCTCACGATCGTCAGCGTGCCACGATCGCGCCGGCGCAGACGTCGAACACCCGGTCGGGTCGGGCCCCCGGCGGCAGGCTGCCAGCCGTCGTGACGACGACCTGACCCGCGGGCAGGTGGCGGAGCAGCGCGGCGGAGCGCGTCGCGTCGAGCTCGGAGAACACGTCGTCGAGCAGCAACACAGGTGCTGATCCGAACTGTTCCGTGACGAGCGCGTGCGCGGCGAGGCGCAGGGCGAGCGCGAGGCTGCGCTGCTCACCTTGGGACGCGTGCGTCCGCGCCGGCAGTCCAGCGAGGGAGATGTGGAGCTCGTCCCGGTGCGGTCCGACGAGCGTGACCTGGCGGCGGATGTCGTCGGCACGTGAATCCGCCAGCGCGGTGGCCATCCCCGTTCGGCGCCACGCCGGCGCGTACGAGAGCCCCACCGCCTCCTCCGCGCCGCCCACGCCGGTGTACGCCTGCGCGACGCGTGGAGCGAGCTGGGCCACTGCCTCCGCGCGCGCCGCGCCGAGCTCGTCCCCCAGCGCCGCCAGCTTCGCGTCCCACACCTCGAGTGTCGTCAGGACGTCGTCACTGGCCCGCCCACCGGCTTGCTTGAGCAGCACGTTCCGTTGACGCAACACGCGGTCGATGTCGCGCCGCAGCTGGTCGTGACGGCGGTGCAGCGCGACGAGCAGGTCGTCGAGGTACCGCCGGCGGCCAGCCGGACCCTCCTTCAGCAGGGCCAGGTCGTCGGGCGAGAAGACGCTGACGCGCACGACCCCCAGCAGATCCCTGCTCCGGTGCAGACGCTGCCGGTTGACGAGCACGCGACTGCGGCCGTTGCAGGCCAGCTCGGTGTCGATCGTCACCATCCGCCCGTCGCGCTGCTCGACGACCGCCCGGACGACCGCTGCGTCGGCGCCTTCGCGCACCAGCGCCTCCGCTGGCGCGCCGCGGAAGCTCTCCAGCGTCGCCAGGTAGGCGATCGCCTCGACGAGGTTCGTCTTGCCCTGTCCGTTCGCGCCCCGGACGACCGTCAGGCCGGGATCGAGCTCGACCGAGGCGTGCTCATAGTTCCGGAAGTCGACGAGCTCGACGGAGGCGACCCGCACGATGTCACGGGACGCGCACGGGCATCAGCAGGTAGAGGAACGCGGCGTCGCCCGGAGCGCGCAGCACGGCCGGCTTCAACGCGTCGAGCGTCTCGAGCTGCACCTCGTCCCCCGCGACCGCGTCGACCCCGGCCGCCAGATAGTCGGGGTTGAACGCGACCGTCATCTCCTCCCCTTCGTACTTTGCGTCGAGAGTCTCCGCCGCGTTGCCCACGTCCTGCGCGACTGCTGTCAGGTCGAGCGTCTCCTTGGACAGGCCGAGACGGATCGGTGTCGCGTCGCGGGCGAGCAGCTTGACGCGCCGGATGCCGTCGAGCAGCGCCTCACGTGCCACCGTCACGCGGTTCGGGTACGACGACGGGATCAGTTGGCGGTAGTTCGGGAACTCACCCTCGATGAGGCGAGTCGAGAGCCGCGCTTCGCCGACCTCGAACGTCGCTTCGCGCTCACCGAGACGGAGCGTGATCTCACCGCTCGCCGGAAGGACGCGCACGAGCTCGTTCAACGCGCGCGACGGGACGAGCACCTTCTGATCGGCGGCGAGGACGGACACGCCGACGACGTCGCGCACGGCGAGCCGGTACGAGTCCGTGGCAACGAGGCGGAGCGCGCCGTCTTCCGTGGTGAACAGGACGCCGGTGAGGATCGGTCGGCTCTCGTCGCCGCTCGCGGCCCGGACCACCTGCCGCAACGCGTCACCGAACGCATCGGCCGGCAGCGTCACACGCTCTTCGGGCGGCGTCGTGATCCGCGGGTAGTCCTCCGGCGCCAGCGGTCGTACGGCGAACTGCGAGCGGTCCGCGCTGATCTTCGCTTCGTCGCCGTCGACATCGACGGTGACGCTTCCCGCCGGGAGGGCGCGCACGATGTCTGCGACGAGCCGCGCCGGCAACACCGCGGTGCCATCACCTGCGCCACGCACGGTGCGGCTGACCTGGATCGTGAGCTCGAGGTCGGTCCCCGTCAGCTCGAGGCGGTCGCCCTCCAGCGACAGGCGGACCCCACTCAGGACCGGCAGCGTGCCGGTTCGCCCGCTGGCCGCCCGCCCGGCGGTCGCCAGCGCCTCGCCGAGCTCGTCTCGTTCGCAGCGGAACTTCACGTCGTGTCCACTTCCTTCCCCGTCATCACTGTGCTCGCGTCTTCACCCTAGTAGTGGTAATAGGTGCTGTGGATTGGGGACGAACCCGATTCGGTCCTGCATAGAGGCGATTTTTCGTCCACCTCGGTGTCCACCGCGTTCCACAGGCAGCCGCGCCCGAGCGGCTCCGACCGCACTGTGCTGTGGACGATCGGGCACCCGTCCCCAGCCCGGTCCACAAGGTGTGCCGTCAGACGCCGGACTTGAAGCGCGCCACCAGCGCGGTCACCTGGTCGTACACCTGATGGCGTTCCTTCATCAGTTGCTGCACCTTCTCGACCGCGTGGATGACGGTGGTGTGGTCACGTCCGCCGAACTCGCGGGCGATCGCGGGGTACGAGAGATCCGTGAGCTCGCGCATGACGAACATCGCCACCTGGCGGGCGATGACGAGCGGGCGCTGGCGGCTCTTCCCGCGCAGGGCTTCGACGGGATACTTGTAGTACTCGGCGACGACCTCGATGATCCGCTGCGGATGCACGATCTGCGGCGAGTTGTCGTGGAGCATCGGCGCGAGGAGCTCCTCGGCGAGAGGCAACGTGATCGCGGTGTGGTTCAGGCTGGCGAACGCCGTCACTCTGATGAGCGCTCCTTCGAGCTCGCGGATGTTCGTCGTGATGTTGCTGGCGATGAACTCGGCGACGTCGTTCGGCACTTGCGTGTGATCCCGCTCGGCCTTGTTGCGCAGGATCGCCAGGCGGGTCTCGAGGTCGGGTGGCTGGATGTCGGTCGTCAGCCCCCAGTTGAACCGGCTGCGCAGACGCTCCTCGAGCGTGGCGATGTTGTCGGGCGAGCGATCGGAGGAGATGACGATCTGCTTGCTCGCGCCGTGGAGCGAGTTGAACGTGTGGAAGAACTCCTCCTGCAGACCCTCCTTGTTCTCCATGAACTGGATGTCGTCGATCAGCAGGACGTCGATCTCGCGGTAGCGGCGCTTGAACATCGCCGTCGAGTTCGTCCGGATCGCGTCGACGTACTCGTTGAGGAACGTCTCGGTCGACACGTAGCGCACTTGATAGTGCGCATAGTTCTGGTGCACGTAATGCCCGATGGCGTGGAGCAGGTGGGTCTTGCCCAGCCCGGCAGCGCCGTGGATGAACAGCGGGTTGTACGACCGCCCAGGCGTCTCGGCGACGCGCAGCGCAGCGGCGAGCGCGAACTGGTTGGAGGCGCCCTTGACGAACGCGTCGAACGTGTAGCGCGGGTTCATCCCGTCGGCGAACGCAGGTTCGCGCTCGGCGTGTGCATCGGGCACGAGCGCCGGCGCGGCCGAGCCGACCATCGGCCCGATCAGCGTGTGGTGCGGCGACGGGTCGGCCGGTGGTGGAGGCGCCGGGTCGACACCGATCCGCAGCTCGGATTCGAACCCGATCTCGCGAAACGCTTCTTCGACGAGCGGCAGGTAGCGGGTGGCGATCCGTTCACGGATCGCGCCGGACGGGACGAGGAGCTCGAGACCGCCTTCGCTGGAGGCGATGGCGCGCACGTCCTGGAACGTGGAGAGCATCACGGCCTCGGAAACCTGGGCCCTGAGGAGTTGCGCCGCCGCCGTCCACAGGTGATCAGGCTCGTTCACCTGGGACGACCTCCTTCGCCGCGCAGCACAGTCCACAGCGCCGTCCACACGCTGTGGATAACTACCCCGTCGGATGAGTGAGCGGCGTACCGTAGCACGCGCCGCGCGTGGCCCTGTCAAGGCCGAACAGGCGGTTGCGCGTGGTTTTCTCGCGGCGCGGATCACGGTGCCGCGGCACATGGCGGACCGGCCGCGTTGCGCTCACGCAGGTTGCTCCCGGGACCTCCCGCACGTAGCCTTGCCGCCCGTGTGGCGGTCGCGCGATCGCTGCAGGTTTGACCGTGCCCGTCGGCGCCGTTGCGAGCTGCGGCGAGGCCGCGGTGACGAAGGAGAGCACGCCGTGAAGCGCACCTACCAGCCGAACAACCGCCGACGCGCCAAGCGCCACGGGTTCCGCCACCGCATGTCGGACCGCGCCGGACGGGCGATCCTCAAGGCGCGCCGCGCCAAGGGACGTCACCGGCTGTCGGCCTAGTGGCCACCACGAGTGCTGCAGCGGATCCGCGAGCGCGCTGTCTTCGACCGGTTCCGGCGTGAAGGCCGACGCGTGCGTCATGGGTGTGTCTGGGTGTCGTTCATCGCAGATCCCGAGGGCCCGCCGCGCGTCGCGTTCGCCGTCGGACGGTCTCTCGGAACGGCACCGGCCCGCAACCGCGCCCGTCGCCGGCTCCGGGCCGCACTCGCTGCCCGCCGGGACCACCTCCCGGGAGGCTGGTTCCTCGTTGGGGCCACACCGAGCATCATACGATCCACATTTCAGGAAATTGAGATGGATATCGACGCCATCCTGGGCGATCTCGGGGCACGTGCATGAGTGAGCCCGGCATGGGTTGGTGCGCCCGGGCGCTGCGCCGCCTGATCCTCTTCTACCAGGGCCTGTTCTCCGGCCGGCCGTCGCCGTGCCGGTACCTGCCCTCCTGCTCGAGCTACGCCGTCGAGGCGCTCGAGCGTCATGGTGCATGGCGCGGCACGTGGCTGTCGGTCCGCCGCGTCTGCCGCTGCCATCCGTGGGGTGGTCACGGCCTCGATCCTGTCCCGCCGGCCCGCCCAGAAAGCGCTGCCCACCGTGTTTGATCTCTTCGCCACCCTCTTGGCCTGGTTCTACGACCTGATCCCCAACTACGCGATCGCGATCGGCCTGTTGACGCTGACGATCATGGTCGCCGTCACGCCGCTGACCCTCAAGGGGACGAAGGGGATGCTCGAGCTGCAGATGCTGCAGCCCGAGGTGCGCCGGCTCCAACAGCAGTACCGCGGGGACCGCCAGAAGCTCAACGAAGAGATGATGAAGCTCTACCAGGAGCACAAGGTGAACCCGCTCGGGGGTTGCCTCCCGCTCCTGCTGCAGGCGCCGATCTTCCTCATCCTCTACCGCGTCCTGATCGGGCTCACTGCCCGGGCCAACTTCTTCGACCAGCTCGTCGGCGGTGCCGCCGACCAGCCGCCCGACAACTTCTTCCGGCCGAGCTACCTCGACCACTCGACCCAGCTGTACCAAGACCTGCGGCACTCCGAGGAGATGCGCGCGTTCGGCATCGACCTGTCGCAGCGGGCCACCGACGTGATCAGCGACAGCTTCGTCCGGGGCATCCCCTACCTGGCGCTGGTGCTGCTCGTCGCGGTGCTGAGCTACATCCAGCAGTGGCAGATCACCGCCCGGAGCAAGGACCACACGGTCGTCAACCCGCAACAGAAGATGCTGATGCGGGTGCTCCCCGCGTTGTTCGCCGTCATCTCGTTGACGCTGCCGTCGGGGATCATCTTCTACTTCATCGTCTCCAACCTGTACCGCATCGTGCAGCAGGCCTACATCACCCGGCGCTTCTACAGTGGCGAGCACTCCATGGGCGCCCGCGCCGCGGCGGTTCGCCAGGAGGCGGCAGCCGATGGCGCGAAGGACGCCAAGGGCGCGAAGGCCGCTGCCAAGGACGGCCAGAGGTCGACCGGCTCGACGGACGGCAAGCAGCCGACGGCACCGAAGGGCCGCCCGACGCCCTCGAGCAAGGCACGCTCGGGCAACCGCCCGACGCCGAAGCCATCGCGACCAGTGCCGCCGGCCAAGCGGGCGGCCACGGCGAAGGGCAGCACGACGCCGCCCGCCCGTCCCCGCCCCCAGCCGAAGAAGAAGTCCTAGATGGAGTGGGTCGAGACCACCGGCCGGACGCTCGAGGAGGCCAAGGACCGCGCCCTCGACCAGCTCGGCGTGGACGAGAAGGAAGCCGAGTTCGAGATCGTCGAGCATCCTCGCCCGGGCCTGTTCGGGCGCCTGCGCGGCCAGGCCCGCGTCAGGGCGCGGGTCCGCCCGACACGCCCGCGCCCCAAGGTCGACCGGCGCGAACGTCGCCGGCGCAAGGGTGACGGTCACGCCGGGGATGGCACGGATGCGCATACGGAGCCGGCGGAGGGTGCCACTCCGGCACGCGTGTCGCGCTCGGCTGCGGGTTCCGGTGAGGCACAGTCCGGCGCCACACCGTCATCAGGATCACCGACCTCGTCCACCACGTCGACGAGGCGGCGCCCACGTAGGGGATCGTCAGCCAAAGGGGAGACCGTGGACAACGACAGCACGACTGCAGCGGACCGGGCGGAGACGACCGGCGAACGGACTCCCGTCGACCCGGCCCAGCTCGGCGCCGATGCGGTGGCCTTCGTCGAAGGTGTCGTGGGCGCCTTCGGGGTCGATGCGGACGTAGAGCTCGAGGTGCGCGACGACGCTGTCGAGCTCGACGTGCAGGGGGAGAGCGTCGGCCTGTTGATCGGCCCCCGCGGGCAGACGATGGCCGCCCTGCAGGACCTGACGCGCATGGCCGTGCAGCGACGAGTGGGTCCGGATGCGCCGCGCCTCTCGGTGGACGTCGGCTCGTACCGCCAGCGACGCCACGAGGCGTTGCGCCGGTTCGCCGAGCGCGTCGCCGGCGAGGTGCTGGAATCGGGCGAGACGCGGATGCTCGAGCCGATGTCGGCGGTGGACCGCAAGGTCGTCCACGACGCGGTGAACGAGATCGATGGTGTGGTGACCAGCTCGGACGGCGAGGAGCCGCAGCGCCGGGTGGTCATCTCCCCGGCCGGCTGAACGTCTGCTCCCGAGCGTGACGGAGACGGACGACCGTCTCGCTTCCGTACTTGCCGACGCGCAACGGCTCGGCCTGATCGGCCCGGGTCCGATCGCGGCGGCCGTCGAGCATGCCCGGCGCTTCGCGGCTGCCACGCCGGCGGGTGCCGAGTTGGCACTGGATCTGGGTTCGGGCGGAGGCCTCCCTGGTCTCGTCGTCGCTGTCGAGTGCCCCGAGATGCGCCTCGTGCTCCTCGATGCGAGTGAGCGGCGGACGACCTGGCTCGGGCGCGCCGTGCATCGGCTCGGACTGGGGAACCGAGTCGAGGTCGTCGCCTCCCGAGCCGAGGAGTTCGGCCGGGACCCAGCGCGTCGGGGCGCGTTCGATGCGGTGTACGCGCGCGGCTTCGGTCCGCCGGCAGTGACGGCCGAGTGCGCCGCCCCGCTGCTCCGGGTCGGGGGGACGCTGATCGTCAGCGAGCCGCCGACGCGCGACGAGGCCCGCTGGGACCGGGACTGGCTCGAAGCACTCGGACTGGCACGGGTTGCCAGTCCTCCGGGTCTGGCCTGCTTCAGGCAAGCGAAGCCATGCCCGAGCCGCTTTCCGCGCCACCGCGTGCGCTGACGAGTGTTCCACGTGGAACTCGACATGACGCTGAGTCGTTCCACGTGGAACACGCGGAGCATGCGCGACCGCGACGATCCCGCTGGGTAGGCTCCCGCTCGTGGAAGCCGATGGAACCTCGGTGCTGACCGAAGCGGCTCACGCGGACGGGGCCCGCTCGACGAGCTGTCGCATCCTCGCCGTCGCCAACCAGAAAGGCGGTGTGGGTAAGACGACCACGGCGATCAACCTCG